>RDZZ01000122.1 GCA_004293655.1 Polaromonas sp.
CCGGCGATGCAACCTTGTTCGTTGGTTTGACAGCTGCCGCTTCAACGAGGTTGATGGCGTCGTCCATTGCATCGCCGCTGGCATCCTGCAGCAACAAAATTTGGGCAATGCTGGTCTGGCTGGCGACGCGGGCTTTGAGGTCTTGCAGCGGACGCAAGGCTTTGTTGCTGAGCTCGGGCGTGGCAACGCCGGCATCCAGCTTGGCTTGCACAACGGCCAGCTTGTCGTCTATGGACAAGAGTGCCTTTTCCCGGCGGGCTTGAACCAGCGACTCATTGACACCGTTCACCGCCGCCAGCAAGGGCTCGATGCGGTTGACCTGGCTGTAGGGCTTGGGGTTGTCGCGGATTTGGGCCAAGTCCGTCAGGGCTGTGGCCGCTGCGGGCACTTTGTTCAGTGCATCGCGATTGTCGGCAAAGCTGCGCAGGCCGTCGAGCAGTTTGCGCCAGGCGGTGATCTGGGTCTTGTAGAAGGTGACCAGATCATGAATGTCGTCCGCCACATCCAGCCACTCGCCCTTGACCGCCAGCAGCGCTTCGATGAAAGCAAAGCTGTCGCGCATGCCGAGTTGCTGATTGATGCGGGTGAGCCCTGAGTCAATGTCTGCCTTGCCGGGGTGGTGCGGCGCGGCGGCGGTGTGGGCGTAGCTTTTTAGATCGGCTTGCCATTCTGTCAAACGGGCGCGGAAGTCGGCGACCAGGCTGTCTTCTTCTTCTCGGCCCAGCTTTTGATACAGGTCTTTGTATAACTCGCGGGCGCGCTTGAGGCTGTTGGCATCAGCCGTTTTGCGCTTGAGGATGGACACCTGTTTGAGGCGGGCCGACTTGGTCAGCGGGTCTGCGGCGGATACGGGGTCAAGGTCGGAGCCTTCGAGCATGAGCTTGATTTCACCGGCCATGAACAGGCGGGCAATCAGCAGCACGGTTTCCCACTCGGGTTTCCAGCCCCAGGGGATGCCGGCAAAGCGGTCCACCACGTCAGACAGCAACACCCGGTTCTGGCTGGCGGCCAGTTGCAGGTAGTCGCGCATCTCTTTGACGGCTTGGGCGTTGCCTTGTTCGCCAGTGAGGGCCAATCCGTGCTGGGTGAGGTCGTCACTGCTGAGCACGGCCTTGATTTCCGCCTGCGGGTCAGCCTGGCGTACCTTCAAATAGGGCAGCTTGCTGTAGGTGTTGGTGATGAGGTAGTTGAGCAGTTCATCGAGCACTTTGTCTGAACTGGCTGCCTTGATTTGAACCGGCTGGCCTAGGGCGTAAAAGTCACCCGAGGTGATGAGCGCTGAAAGCTGATGCACCAGGCGCTGGCGGCGCTCACGGTTTTCGTCCTTGCGGTCGGCCAGAATGCGTTTAAGCGAATGGCTGGCTTGGTCAGCTTTTGGGCTGACGATGTATTTCTCAATTTGCAGGTACAGCGCCAGTTCAATGTCTAGGCGCTCGCCCTCTGCCAGGCGCAGCAGCGCGCGACCGTTGCCCTCGCTGCTGCGCAAAATGCATTTGGCAGACTGGAGCCGCTCGTAGTCGTCGCCCAACGGGGTCAGCACTTCAAAGCTCAAGGCGTGGCTGGCCTGACGCCAGGGTGCGCCGTCGAGCAGGCGATTGAATTCGTAGTCGGACTTGGTGCCCTGGTGGCGGACTTTGGTCTGGCCGCTCAAGATGTCGTCGAAAATCAGTTCGGCGAGCGCGCGAGATTTTTCTGCAGCCGAAACATCGACATGGCCGATCTCGCGGGCAACGTCACGTTCTTCATTGGTCAGAAAGAACCACAGGTCGCCATTGCGGCTGACAAGGCGTTGCTGCTCCAGTCGGGCCAGGCTCTCTTGAATCTTGCGTTTGAGGGCCAGCTTGTCGGTGTCAATCTGGTCAATGCACAGAGTGGCCAAGTTATCGATCGTCGGCTTGACGATATCGGGGATGTAACGGATGAGGAACATCGCTTTGAGCAACTGGCTGTCGTAGGGCTGCAGGCTGGCATTTTCAGGCGCCTGATCAATGGAGCGCTTTGCCGCGCCGTCAATGAAGCTTTCAATCGACGAATAAAAGTCATACAGCGGCACCAGGGTGTCGATACCCTTCTTTGCATTTTTGACGGCTGCCGCCTGAAATGCATCAAGCAACGAGCGCTCGCCCTGCGACAGGTGTTTGCCAGTGGCGCCGACTTTGCGGATGGACTCGAAAATCTTCTGCAGCAGGGTGAACTGGTAGGGTGCAAACGGATAGGTGGCAACGAATTCTGCCGCGTCCTTGTAGCCGCGCAGGCTGACCGAATTGCCGACAAAACTCAGTTGGTTGTTGATGACATCGCTTTTGCTGGAGAACGTATCGCGCAGCAAAACATGGGCAGCTTCGGTTTTGAACAGCAGGCGTTCACTGATAACTTCGTCGGTATTGCTGCTGGCCAGCGACAACCGCGTGTGAAAGCGACCCTGAATCTTGGAAAAGTCCTGGCTTCTGGCCAGATTGGCATCGCCAATGGCTGCATCAATATCGGCTTGACTGGTCACGATCACCCAGGCGCGGCCCTTGCACTGGGTGCCGAGTTGCTCGGTGATTGTTTGTAGGCTGAGCATGAGCGGTGAGCTGGCACCAATAAACTGGCCTACCTCGTCCACCAGAAAGATGACTTTATGGTTAGCTGACCGGGTTGCAAGGTAGTCTTTCACTACTTTGGCGAAACCTTCAATATTGATGCGGTAGTTGTCACGCGCGTTGTCGAACCACTGGCCCGCAGAGGCAGGTGTCATCTTGAGCGCTGGAGCCAGTGCGCCGACGACGTCATCGCGCAGAAAGTCAACGGCGTCGCGTTCTTTTTCCCAAGTGCTGCCGTTTGACGCAGCGAAAGCGGCCTTGAAGGTTTCAAAAGAGCCTTTTGCGACCAGGTGCCGTTCCATGTCAGCAATGTGCGGCGCATCCCCTGAGAAACCCAGCTTTTCGTTAAACACGCGTAAAAACACCTGCAGGATGGCATCGCGGTCGGTTTTGCTGTCGGCTTTGGCATCGATGTTGAACAAAATCACATCGGCGGTGCCTTGCACGGCGCGCTGAATGTCAGCATGCAGCATGGCGTCTTTGATTTTGTTGTGGTCAAAGAACTGGGCGGCGTTACGTTTGCCCCCAGTCTCAGGGTTCTGCGCTTGGATGTTTTCCAGCAGATACGAGAGTATTTTAATGAAATGGGACTTGCCTGAGCCGAAAAAGCCTGACACCCAGACCCCCATGCGGTCGGTGATCACAGCGTCGTGAGGTCGGTCGATAGCGGCGAGGTAGGCGTCAAAGAACTGGCGCAGGTACTCGCTAATCTGCTTGGTGACGACATATTCCTCCAACTCCTGCCAGACGCTGGCGGCATCCATTTGGTCGGCTTTGACCACACCGTTAATAGGGCGGTCTATGGGTTTGAGGAAAAGCTCTTTGATATTCATTTTTTATGTTCTCTGATTGTCTTGAGCGAGCGGCTTGGGTTAAGCGTTACGTAGTTTCGGGTACCAGGCGAAAAGCGCGATAGTAATGATCTTCAGTCAGCGTATTGAACAGCCGCAGGGAATGTCCGTCATAGCGGCCAGGGAAAAACAATACCAGCGGGGTATTGCCCATGATGGGGTGCAGCGCCGACAGCAAGGTGTGCGTACGCAGCATGGGGTAGACAGCGCCAACGCCAGTCAATATCAACAGGTCAAGATTGGCAATGTCGTGCCGGGATGCAATCGTCTGGGCGATCTTGTCCTCCTTGAGCACAGATCGCAATGCCGTCAGCACACTGTCGTCACCCTTGCTTTTTTGCATGTCTATGGCTTTATCGAGCAGGTTCCGCTCGTCGAGCAATCCAGTGACCAGTTGCAGCAAATCAATGGTGTCAGCACGCAGGGGAGGTACCTGCTTGGTTAAAGCGGGCAACACAGTACCCGATAGAAAGCTGCGCATATCGAGTTCCCGGTCTGGCGGGTAATCAAAAATCCAAAAACCTATTTCGTTGCCCAAGCCCTTGCTGTCGAGAAAATCACGCGAAGTCAGGCGGGGCAGGATTTGATTGAGACGTTCGTCAAAGCTCAGGGTCATCGCGTGCGCTCCAGGCAGTCAAGGACATAGGTTTCATCGTGGGCGCTCAGGTAGCGCCGCACATCGGGGTGCAGGGATGGAGGGGTCAACTTCATCGAGCGAGCGGATTCGAGGTACTTGGCCTCCGCCAGGATGCGCACAATGACCTGGAACAGTTTGGCCTTGGTGGCGTCTGTCCAGTCTGCGACAGCCGCGTCATGGTGAGTACATTCAGACACAAAATCTTGCCAGTCGATGGGAGCAAGGGCGGGTTCCAGACGGCGTTGACGATTGGCATAAACGCGGAGCATGAAGTCGCCTAATAACTGGCTGTGTTTGACTGCCGCAGCCAGCAACAACTGAATGCTTACTTCACTTTCTCGCTCAACGATCATTCTCAAGGCTCGGGGATTGAGTGTTCTCAAGCGGCGGCGAAGAAGAGTGGCTTGGCGGCGCGCAGTCGCTGGGGTCTTTTTTTGAAGAATGTTTTCCGTCTCGATGGCGTTACGCCAGGCGCGCTCATCCGGGTCAGTCAAAAGTAGCATGGCAATCCGTTTGCTTTCGAGCTGCATCAATGACCCGGCAGAGATCTCCGCGTTGTATCGGTTCATCGAACTTGCTGAAAAAAAATCTGCGAATTCATGGCGTGCTCAATTTCAAAGTTTTTGCTGACCTCAAGCCCGGAGTGCAGCCTGAAATCGTCTTTGGGCCTGAACAAGTCAGCCATTGCAGGGCAACCCATTTACCAACGATCAAAGAGATGCTGGAGTCAAGAACTATTCGCTAGCTTGAGGCTGAGAGCCTGGCATTCATTCTATGAGTTCGGTTAGTTCGATGCTGAAGTAGGCACAGAGCTGATCCAAAACCTCTAACTCTATTCGTTCTGCTGTTTCGTAATACAGCCGGGTCAAAGTACCGCGATTGACTCCTGTGTCGCGCGCCTCTATATCCAGTGAGCTACAGCCGCAACGCTGGAGCTTCACAACAACACGTACTTTCGCATACCGCCGGGCGTGCTTGCTTTGTGACGAATTTCAGGTGCTCAAACCATCAACGGCCTGAAACATCGACGCTCTTGCCTGGTCGACGATTTGCTTTTTCCAGTCGTTAGTGTTGACGTAGAAAGCGTCCATCACTTGCTGTCTGATCTGGCTGGCCAACTCTGACGGTGCGCCTGGGTGAATGTTTAGCCAATACTCTGCGCGCAGAGCCTGCATCATCTCGAAAGGGGGCAACGTGCCGTACTCCATGACGATGCCGGTGTACTCTGCTTCGGGACATTCCTCATAGATTGAGTTCCACATCAATCCTGTCAGAAAAATTGGCCTCTGGCCTGGGCATAGGTGCCTGAAAAAGCATCAATGGCCCGCATGGTATCCGTCATGCAGCGCCCGCCTTGAGCCAGCTTTCAGCCAGGTTGACCCAGAACGTCGCGCCCAGCGGAATCAGCTCGTCATTGAAGTCATAACTCGGGTTGTGCAACATGCACGCCAGGTTGACCCAGAACGTCGCGCCCAGCGGAATCAGCTCGTCATTGAAGTCATAACTCGGGTTGTGCAACATGCACGGGCCGCCGCCATGGCCCATTTCGCGGTGCGCACCGTCGCCGTTGGCAATGAAAACATATGCCCCAGGCGTGGCTTGCAGCATGTAGGAGAAGTCTTCAGCGCCCATGGTGGGCTCCTGCACCATCACGTTGTCAAGGCCCACGATATCGGACATGACTTTGCGGGCGAAGTCGGTTTCTCTGGGGTGGTTGATGGTGGGCGGGTAGTTGCGTGTAAATTCAAATTCGCATTCGGCCTCATGTGCGGCGCAGGTGTGCTCGGCAATTTGCTTCATGCGTTTTTCAATCAGGTCAAGCACTTCAAGAGTGAAGGTACGCACCGTGCCCCGCAGCTCGCAGCTGTCTGGAATGACGTTGGTAGCCTCACCGGCATGAATCATGGTGACCGAGATAACGCCGGCATCGACTGGCTTTTTGTTGCGGCTGATGATGGTCTGAAAGGCTTGCACCATCTGGCAGGCCACCGGCACCGGGTCAACGCCGTTATGGGGCAACGCGGCATGGGCACCCTTGCCGCGTATGGTGATCTTGAACTCGTTGCTCGACGCCATGACAGGGCCAGGACTGGCCGCAAACTGGCCCACTTGCATGCCGGGCCAGTTGTGCATGCCAAACACGGCGTCCATCGGGAACTTTTCAAACAGCCCGTCCTTGATCATTTCTCTCGCACCGCCACCGCCTTCTTCAGCGGGCTGAAAAATCAGATAGACCGTGCCGTCAAAGTGGCGGTTTTTTGCAAAATGCTGGGCCGCTGCCAGCAGCATGGCAGTGTGGCCGTCATGGCCGCAGGCATGCATTTTCCCCGGGTATCTGCTGGCATGGTCAAACGTGTTGAACTCCTGCATGGGCAGCGCGTCAATGTCAGCGCGCAGACCGATGGCGCGGTTTGACGTGCCGTTTTTGACGATCCCCACCACGCCAGTGGTGCCCATGCCACGGTGGATGGGAATGCCCCATTCAGTGAGTTTTTGCGCGATCACGTCAGCTGTGCGTACTTCTTTAAAACACAGTTCAGGGTGGGCATGGATGTCACGGCGAACCGCTGCAATGCCAGCGGCCTGTGTGACGATGGCGTCGATGATTTTCATGAAAACCTTGGGTTGGTTAAATGTTCGTGCTGCATCGTCATCATGAAGTTTCAAGCAGAACTTCTGGGTTGACGTGCCATGCAGCTGTAGTCTGACAGATTTGGGTTTTATTGTCAGTGTTCAATATCTGCGCGCTTGGCTTACCGATGCGGGTGAGGCGGGGTTTGGTTTGTTTAGACCTAAAGTAAACCCGTAGGCAGGCATAGCGCTTGCTCTGCTAGCATGGTGATTCAACTTTTTGGTGTTTGATGCTTGCTTTTATTGTGCGTCGGCTCATTCAGGCTGCGGTCGTGATGATCATCGTGGCTTTTATCGCTTTCATGCTGTTTCAGTATGTGGGCGACCCGGTGGTGTTCCTGTTGGGCCAAGACGCCACAGCTGAGCAGATACGGCAATTGCGTGCCGATCTCGGACTGGATCGGTCCTTTGTGGTGCAGTTCTGGCACTTTTTGAGCAATGCCGTGCAAGGCGAGTTTGGCCTGAGTCTGCGCCAGGGTGCCAAAGTATCGCGCTTGCTGGCCGAGCGTTTTCCGGCAACGCTTGAACTGGCGCTGGTGGCGGCTTTGCTGGCGTTGGTCATCGGTATCCCCATGGGTGTTTATGCAGCATTGCGGCGCGGCAGCTTTGGCAGTCAATTGCTGATGACGGTGTCTTTGCTCGGTGTGTCACTGCCTACCTTTCTCATTGGCATCGTCTTGATTCTTGTTTTTTCAGTCAATCTGGGCTGGTTTCCCAGCTTTGGCCGGGGCGAGACGGTGCAAATTGGCTGGTGGACGACAGGCCTTCTCACGGCCAAAGGCTGGCACCATATCGTGATGCCTGCAGTCACACTGGCTATTTTCCAGCTGACACTCGTCATGCGGCTGGTTCGTGCTGAAATGCTTGAGGTGCTTCGCACCGATTACATCAAGTTTGCCCGGGCACGGGGCCTGTCCAACCGGGCGATCCACTTTGGCCATGCCTTGAAAAATACATTGGTGCCCGTATTGACGATCACCGGCCTGCAGCTGGGCGGCTTGATTGCATTTGCCATCATCACAGAGACTGTTTTTCAATGGCCAGGTATGGGACTGCTTTTCATTCAGGCGGTAACTTTCGCGGATGTTCCCGTCATGGCGGCTTACCTGTGCCTGATCTCGCTGATCTTTGTGGTGATCAATCTTGTGGTCGATCTGCTTTATTTTGCCGTTGACCCGCGTCTGCGTATGGGCGGCGCGCACTGATGATTGCGGTAGTTGCACTTGCATCCGCTGGCCCAAGCCTCTTTTGTTTTTTCTGATTCAGCCCGCTTTTTTAAACCCAGGAGTTCATGATGATGTTCACAAGAAAATTTCTGCCTGCTGCCATCACGCTTGTGTTGTCTGCCGCGTCTGTCGGCGTATCTGCGCAAACCTTGCGTATTGCCAACCAGGGCGACGCCCTGTCCATGGACCCACATTCCCTGCAGGAAACCGTTCAACTCAGCGTGACCAGCAACGTCTATGAGCCCCTGATCGGGCGCAACAAAGACCTGTCACTGGCCCCCGCGCTGGCAACGTCGTGGAAACAGACTTCACCCACAGTCTGGCGCTTTGAATTGCGCCGGGGTGTGCAGTTTCACGACGGCACGCCGTTCACGGCTGATGATGTGTTGTTCTCGCTCAAACGGGTCGCGGGTGAAGGCTCAGACATGAAGAGCAATGTCAATGACATCAAGGAAGTGCGCAAAGTCAACGACTTTGCGGTCGATATTGAAACCAAGACCCCCTTTCCTATATTGCCCCAGCAGCTGTCCAACACCTACATCATGAGCAAGAAGTGGTGCGAGGACAACCAGGCCGTGCTGCCCGTAGATCGGCGCAAGGGCATTGAAAACGCCGCATCATTTCGTGCCAACGGCACGGGCCCTTACCGAGTGCGCGAGAGACAACCCAACATTCGCACGGTCTTCACCCGAAACGGCAACTATTGGGGCAAGATTGAAGGCAACGCGACTGAAATCATCTTCACACCCATCTCCAACGATTCCACCCGTGTTGCGGCTCTCCTGTCAGGCGAGATTGACGTGATGGAGCCCGTACCGGTGCAGGACATCGAGCGCATCAACAGCGGCGCGGCCACCAAGGTTCTGGTCGGGCCTGAGCTGCGCACCATCTTCCTGGGCATGGACCAAAAGCGTGACGAGCTGCTGTATTCAAGCGTCAAGGGCAAAAACCCGTTCAAGGACAAACGTGTCAGGCAAGCGTTCTACCAGGCCATTGACATTGATGGCATCAAACGCACCGTCATGCGCGGTGCCTCCAACCCGACCGCCCTGATGGTGGGCCCCGGTGTCAACGGTTTCCTGGCCGAGCAGAACAAGCGCCTGCCGTTTGATGTCGAGGCCGCAAAAAAACTGATGGCTGACGCTGGATACCCCAATGGGTTTGACCTGACCATGAACTGCCCGAATGACCGCTACGTCAACGACGCACGCATCTGCCAGGCGGTAGCGGCCAATCTGTCACGCATCAATGTCAAGATCAATCTGGCCGCCGAGACCAAGGGCACGTATTTCCCGAAAATCCTGCGACGTGACACCAGCTTTTACCTGCTGGGCTGGACACCTGCGACCTACGACGCGCACAACACACTCAATGCCTTGACAGCCTGCCCGGATGACAAGGGTGCCGGCCTGTTCAATCTGGGCGCTTACTGCAACCCCAAGCTGGACGAGCTGACCCGAGCTGTACAAGCCGAAACCGACTCAACCAAGCGTAGCGCGCTGATCAAGGAAGCATTTGACCTGCATGCCGCCGACATTGCTCACTTGCCCCTTCACCAGCAGGCGCTTGCGTGGGGCGTGAGCAAGAAGGTCGATCTGGTTCAGCTGGCCGACAACTACATGCCCTTTAAGTGGATGAGCGTCAAGAAGTAACTGCTTGAGCAAACAGCGCGCACAAAGCAGCGACCGCTTTGTGTGCGCATCCTGGAAAAACCGATGAAAAATCCTTTTTATGCTCGCACGCTGGCTTGACAGCGACGTTGGCTACAGCTTTCGCACGTCACCGGTTGCGATGGCCGCAGCCATCATTGCTTTTGTATGCATTTTTGCCTCAGTATTTGCTGGCTGGATAACGCCACACAACCCGTTTGACCTGCGCACTTTAGAGCTCAGCGATGCGCGGCTTCCACCCGCCTGGTACGAGCTGGGCAGCCGCAAATACCTGCTGGGCACCGACGACCAGGGCAGAGATATTTTGTCGGCCGTGGTGTACGGTGCCCGGATTTCTCTGGTGGTCGGCTTTGCCTCTGTGGTGTTGTCCGTCTTGATTGGCGTGTCGCTGGGTCTTGTGGCGGGCTTTAAAGGCGGCTGGGTTGACACGGTGCTGATGCGCTTGTGCGATGTGATGTTGAGTTTTCCGGCCATTTTGGTGGCACTCCTGATTGCTGGTGTGGGACGGGCATTGTTTCCGAACGCGCCCAGCAGCGTGGCGTTTGGCGTGCTGATCGCCTCCATCACACTGACCGGATGGGTGCAATATGCCCGCACGGTACGCGGCTCCACACTGGTCGAGCGCAACAAGGAGTATGTGCAGGCCGCGCGCGTGACAGGTGTGGCCCCCATGCGCATCATGCGCCTGCATGTGCTGCCCAACGTGATGGGCCCGGTGCTGGTGCTGGCGACCATTCAGGTGGCCACGGCCATCATCACCGAGGCCACGCTGTCGTTTCTAGGCGTAGGCGCACCGCCCACCTCACCGTCACTGGGCACCTTGATCCGGGTGGGCAACGACTACCTGTTTTCGGGCGAATGGTGGATTACTGTGTTTCCCGGTCTGATGCTGGTGCTGATTGCCCTGAGCGTCAACTTGCTGGGCGACTGGCTGCGCGATGCGTTGAACCCGCGCCTGCGCTAAGAGATACCGAACATGAGTCTTTTGCAAGTTAAAAATCTGGTGGTGGAGTTTCCCAGCCGACGCGGCACTTTGCGGGCGCTGGACAGCATTTCATTTGACATCGCCCCGGGTGAAATCCTGGGCGTGGTGGGCGAATCCGGGGCGGGTAAATCACTGACGGGTGCCGCCATTATTGGCCTGCTGGAGCCCCCAGGACGGATCGCCAGCGGGCAAATTCTGCTGGAAGGCCAACGCATCGACAACCTGAGCCACGAGCAGATGCGCCCGATTCGCGGTCGCAGGATTGGTGCGATTTTTCAGGACCCGCTGACCTCACTGAACCCGCTCTACAGCATTGGAAGGCAGCTGGTTGAAACCATTCAGACGCACCTGCCCATGACGGCGAAACAAGCTCGGAGTCAGGCCATCTCATTGCTGGAAGACACCGGCATACCCGCAGCAGCGCAACGCGTTGACCATTACCCGCACCAGTTCTCAGGCGGCATGCGCCAGCGGGTGGTGATTGCCTTGGCGCTGGCAGCAGAGCCCAAACTGATCGTGGCAGACGAGCCTACCACTGCGCTGGATGTGTCCATTCAGGCGCAGATCATCATGCTGCTCAAAGACATCTGTGCAAAACGCGGCGCTGCCGTGATGCTGATCACCCACGACATGGGCGTGATTGCCGAGACCTGTGACCGCGTGGCCGTGATGTACGCCGGGCGCATTGCCGAAATCGGGCCAGTCCATGAGGTCATCAATCACCCGGCGCATCCCTACACGGCGGGCCTGATGGCGGCCATTCCCGACATCACGCAAGACCGTGAGCGCCTGCACCAGATTGACGGCGCCATGCCGCGCCTGAATGCGATTCCACAGGGTTGCGCTTTTAACCCGCGCTGCCCCCAGCGCTTTGACCGCTGCACGCAAGACCGGCCAGACCTGCTGACAGCGGGTGCAACACGCGCGGCCTGCTGGCTGCACACGCCAGCAGGCGCAACGGTATGAGTACAACACACGGGGTATCACCCCCCCTGGTTCAGGCCCATGACCTGGCCAAGACTTTTGATGTGTCGCCGCCCTGGCTGAACCGGGTCCTGGAGCGCCAGCCCCGGCAGTTGCTCAAGGCTGTTGACGGGGTCAGCTTCGAGATTGAAAAAGGCACAACACTGGCGCTGGTCGGTGAGTCAGGTTGCGGCAAAAGCACAGTGGCGCGCCTGCTGGTGGGGCTGTATGAGCCAACACGGGGTGGCCTGAGCTTTGATGGTCAGGACGCGCATGCCGCCTTCAAGACACCCGAAGCTCACTTGCTGCGCCGGCGCATCCAGATGATTTTTCAAGACCCCTACGCCAGCTTAAACCCGCGCTGGATCGTTGAAGACATTGTCGGCGAGCCGCTCAAAGAGCACAGACTGGTCACCAACAAGTCGGACGCCAGGGCAAAGGTCGAAGCCTTGCTCACATCCGTCGGCCTGTCGCCGCTGGACATGGTCAAGTACCCGCACCAGTTCTCGGGCGGGCAGCGCCAGCGCATCTCGATTGCGCGCGCACTGGCCTCTGAGCCAGAATTTCTGGTGTGTGACGAGCCCACCTCGGCGCTTGACGTGAGCGTGCAGGCGCAGGTGCTCAACATCATGAAAGACCTGCAAAAAAGGCGCGGCCTGACATATTTGTTCATCTCGCACAACCTAGCGGTGGTGCGCCATGTCAGCGACCACGTTGGCGTGATGTACCTGGGCCGTCTGGTGGAGCTGGCAGACAAGCACACCCTGTTTGCCAGCCCCCGCCACCCCTACACGCGCATGCTGCTCGATGCCATCCCGAAAATGCACGACACGGGCCGTGCGCGTACACCGGTGCAGGGCGAGGTGCCGAATCCGCTCCATCCCCCCACAGGTTGCACCTTTCACCCGCGCTGCCCACTGGCCAACGACCGTTGCCGGGCCGAGCGGCCGCAGCTGCTGACTTTGGGCGGTGTCAAGGTCGCCTGCCACGCTGTGCAGGAACGCCGTGGTTGACCCGCACTGCCGTGGCACAAACACCAGACACAACAAGGCCGTCGTTATAATGCCCAGTTACCGCGTCTGCCTGTAGCAGCACACGATACGCACCACCGTTGTGCCCCGCTTTTTAGTTTTTTGAGGATGTCATGAGCGCTAACGACCACACCACAGCCCACGAAGAAGCCCATACAGGTCCCATCAAGACCCCCAAGCAGCTGCTGGCAGCCGTCTTCTTTTCTTTTGTGATTCCCATTTTTGCCATCATTGGTATGGTTTATTACGTCACTTTGTCCAATAAGCCAGCCGCAGGTGCAGCCAACACCGAACAAGCCATCGCCGCGCGGATTCAAAAAACCGGCTCTGTTGAAATTCGTGATGCCAACCGCCCACTCAAGGCAGGCGAGGAAGTCTATAAGGCTCAATGCACGGCGTGCCATTCTGCGGGCCTGGCAGGTTCGCCCAAAACAGGTGATGTTGCTGCCTGGGCGCCACGCATCAAAACCGGCTACGACGCCTTGCTGACATCCGCCCTCAAAGGCAAGGGAGCCATGGGCGCGCAAGGCGGCGGTGAGTACAACGACATTGAAATCGGCCGCGCCGTGGTTCACATGACCTCCCTTGCAGGTGGCAAGTTTGCCGAACCCGCTGCACCCGCCGCTGCCGCGCCTGCAGCGTCATCTGCTGCCGCCAACAAGGCCGCTGCACCTGTAGCTGCATCAAAGTAGCCACTGGCGTGCGGGATATGGGACGCGGGTGAAATACTGCACCAGCCAAGCCAACATCTGTTGAACAAAAAGCCGGTCTTGACCGGCTTTTTGCATTTCTGGCAAGACCGCTCTTCACTGTTGCAGCTTGGGCCTGGCTTTCCTGGCAGTCAACGGTGCGCTGGCGGTTGGCCAGGGCTCAGTGAAGCCTGGTGCCAACCGTATCTTTGCCACAAAAACATTCGACCTTTTTCGGATTGTCAAGGTCAACACTCATGCCTGGCGCAGGCTTGGAGAATTCTTTTTTCACCCGCGAGGTCAGTGGTTTGCAGCTGTTGAGGCACATGCGCTCGAAAGATGTCGAAGAAGCTGCGTTTTGGTGGTCTTTATAGACAAGAACACCTATGGCAATGCATGCGGACAGCAAAAAGATAAGCCTGAGTGCCTTCAACCAACGGGAACGCCTGGGTTTCATGGTGCTCGCGCAGCGCCTGGCAGCTGGCCACGGATGCCATTGAAGTGCCAGGCGATGCGACAAAAGCGCATATGCAACCCGCAAAGCTGTAAAAAAATAGTGTGAGTGACCATCTATGCAATTTTATGGGTGGCTTTATGGGCGATTGTGCACCGCACACGCAACTTTTGCGGCAGACTCAATAAGCTCCATGCGCACACCATACCCCCGCCAGTCTGGGTCAGTGCCAGCAACAAGCCAGACACACAACAGACCATGACGATCCGTTGCATCAGCCCCAGCGGCTCCTGATACACGATGGCACCACAGACCATGGCAACCACCTGCACCACCACCGAGGACAATACGGCGACGTTGGCGGGCAGCACACGAACGATTGAAAACCAAACCACATTGCCCAGTGCCATCGGCATCAGCGTGATGTAGGCGATCACGGCGATGCTGGGCTAAGGGCATGAAAAGCTTGTCTGCGTATCTGCCACTAGAGCGTGTTGTGAACTCATCTCCGCAGCCAGAAACAAAGCCACTTTGGGCAAGATCAGCATGGCAAAGACTACAAAATGCAGCCCCGCCAGCACTTCGGGCAGGCGCTCGAAATCCCGGCTTAGCCTTTTAAAGCGCGCCAGCCAGCCAAAGCTGCGCTTGACAACCCAGCGCCTGGGCAGCAGCACAAAGCCTTTTTTAGCCTCCGCCAGCTTGACCACTTGCAGTTCAATGCCGTGCCCGGCGGCGTCGCCCTTAGTCTGCTCGCCCGTATAACCCTGGTCTGCCCAGGCGGGCTTGACTGTGTTGCCAGTTGCGTGCTGCACCTGCTCGCACAGCGCATCGAGCTGGGCGCGCTCTTGCTCGTTTGCGGCTGTGACCGTCAAGGCAACCAGATGGCCCAGCGTATCGACTGCCATATGCACTTTCGAGCCATTACGCCGCTTGTAGCCGTCGTAGCCGGCACGGGTGCCGCTTTCACAGCTGCTTTGCAGCGTACGGCCATCGAAGATGACAGCGCTGGGCTGGCCTTGACGGGCCTGAGCGACTCGAACGATCGAGCGCATGTCGTTGACCATAGCCTCGAAGCAGCCTGCGCCAAGCCGCGCCTGCCCGGGCCAGCCAACGCAGTGCATTGAAAACTTCACGCAGGCTGTAGCGTCGCTGGGGCACACACTCGTCGATCAAGGCAAGGTAGGGAGCTACAAAACTCCATTCATCGTCACTCACATCGCTGGGGTAAGGCTTTCTGGTCATCACCCAGACATAGGGATCACTCTGAGAAAATCAGCCCCTTGAGTTCATAACACGCTCTAACGTCATACATACCGTAAAGTGCTACAACATAACATCACAAGTTCATCTATAAAAAACGGCATTTGACCAGTCCCCTATTAAATAGCTTGCTTCAATAAAAATAGCGACAAACCCGGCAACCTGTAACAGTTGACCCATTTCAACTTTACTTTGATTTTCAACCAAAAATCACGTTTTAACCATTCATTTGCGGGTGCAACTGGCATCAAGCCTGCATGCTGTCGCACCGTAACCCAGCAGGCGAGCCTTGAAAGATCACTCCTGATTTAATAGCTGTTTGTGCCCGTAGTGATTGCCCAAAGGGCATATTTGATAGGGCAAAGAAGCCACAAAATCCGTTAACGTGCCAGTGACAGCCAATGCGCCTTGAAAACCTGCGCTCCGCCGGCGTCAATCTCCCCCGCCACAGCCGTCCCCACCGCCTGCATCACTGGCGTCGCTACTGTCGCCCGACGAGCTGGTCTCAGAACCGCCAAAATGATCTGCATCGCCGCTGTAGCTGCCGTCCGAAAAGCTTTCGCCGCAGTGCGCACCGCTCGATGAGCCATCGCCCGCAAGTCGGCGGCAATCGGGCTGGTAATGAAAGCCGTTGGTAATACCCAACTTGGCATCGAGTGCAAACAACAGCGGCAGGCGGCTGGGCTCGCGCGGCCTGATCGACTCATCGCGGCAGGCCCAGTACCAGGCGCGGCGCAGGCCGTCGTTGACTCTGGCATGGCTGGCCGGCTTGCGCATTGCTTCGGCGGGCATATGGTCCATAAACCGGCCCAGTACCAAAGTGCACCAGTTGCGGTAAGCGGCGGTGTGCAGAATGAACTCGTGCCACATGCTGTCAACCACCCGCGAGGGCATGGCGACAAATTTGCCTCGGCTGCGCAGGCAGGCCAGGAAGAACTGGCGCAGGCCCCGCTCGACCAGTTCGGCATCGCGCTGGCTCAGGTGCGGGTAAGCCTGGCGCAGCTTGCGTTTGAGGAAGTGCGGCAGCGGTGCCTCGCGCACCAGGCGCTGTCGTTCGTAAGTGGCCCACACCGCCCCGAGGCACAGCAACGCAAACAACCCCAGCAAAGCGGTTGGCAAGCCTTTTGGAATGTGCCAGCCCGCCCATCCTGCGGCCAAGACAAGGCAACCCCCAGCGAAAAACATGCTCGTCACCAGCCTGCGGGAAAGGCGCAACGCCAGGCGACGCCAAAGCGCGTACTCGGCTCCGCCATAGACCTGGCCGAACCCAGCCATCGCTAGACCACCACCGGCTCGTGCTCCAGCACAATGCCAAAGCGCTCATACACGCTGGTCTGGATGGACTTGGCCAGCGTCATGACTTCACCGCCTGTGACCGGGTTGGCCTTGCCGCCGCGATTGACCAGCACCAGGGCCTGGCGCTCGTACACGCCCGCATTGCCGATGGATTTGCCTTTCCAGCCGCACGCGTCAATCAGCCAGCCCGCTGCCAGCTTGATCGACCCATCGGCCAGCGGGTAATGCACGATTTTTGGCTCACGCGCAATGATGTCGGCGCATTGCTCGGCAGTCACCGTGGGGTTTTTAAAGAAGCTGCCCGCATTGCCGATGACTTGCGGGTCAGGCAGTTTGGCGCGCCGAATCTCGCATATCCACTCATAAATTTGTAGCGCATCAGGCAAGCCAGACGTGCGCCAGGCCGGGTTTTGAGCCATTTTTTTATCAATGTCGGCATAGCCCAGCACCGGCTTCCAGTTTTTGGGTAGAGCAAAGCGCACCCGCGTGATCAATGCTTTGCCCGCCAGGCCGAACCCGGGCAAGTCGCCTGCTTGACTGCTGGCGTGTTTGAACACTGAATCTCGATAGCCAAACGCGCACTGCGCGGCGTTCAGGGTAAAGCGCTGGCCCGTGGTCAAGTCCATCGCATCAAGCGAGTCAAAACGGTCTTGCAGCTCAACGCCGTAGGCACCAATGTTCTGCACGGGGGACGCACCTACGCTGCCCGGAATCAGGGCCAGATTTTCAAGACCCGGATAGCCTGCGTGCAGTGTCCAGGGCACGAACTCAGGCCAGCTTTCGCCGGCACCGGCCTCGACAATCCAGGCTTTGGCGGTTTCACCCACCAGGCGTTTGCCCATGATCTCGATTTTCAGCACCAGCGGCTTGACGTCGCCCGTCAGCACGATGTTGCTGCCACCGCCGAGCACAAATTTAGGGGCTGCCTTGCACGCCGGGTCAGCCAGCAGGGCATCAATGTCAGCTTCGCTCTGAACACGCACAAGGCTCATGGCCTTGGCCGCAATGCCAAAGGTGTTGAAGGGCTGGAGCGGGACGTTTTTCTCGACTAACATTGCCCGATTGTCTCACCGGCCCGCGTGGGCTCCACACACCCAACACCAAACATCATGCCCTCATTTGATACCGTTCTGGAAGCTGATCTTGTCAAAGTCAAAAACGCTGTGGAAAACACCGCCAAAGAAATTGGCACGCGCTTTGACTTCAAGGGCACACCCGCCTCCATTGAGCTGAAAGACAAAGAAATCATCCTGATTGGCAACAGTGATTTTCAGCTTGACCAGATCAACGATGTTTTGCGCAACAAGCTCTCCAAGGCTGGCGTTGACGCACGATTTCTGGAGCCGGGCAAGGTCGAGAAAATCGGTGGCGACAAGGTCAAGCAGGTCTCTAAAGTACGCAACGGTATCGAGACCGAGCTGGCCAAAAAAATTCAAGTGCTCATCAAGGGCAGCAAAATCAAGGTGCAGGCCGCCATTCAGGAAGACAAGGTGCGCGTGACGGGCGGCAAACGCGATGATTTACAGTCAGCCATGGCGCTGATCAAGGCTGAAAACACTGACTTTCCGCTGAGTTTTAACAACTTCCGGGACTGAATGTGCCCCCCACGCTTGCCCACTGCGCCCGCCCCGAGGGGGCTACTGCTTGAAAAGAAAACTCGCCCGCATGCTTGTCGTTTTGCATGCTGCGCTACATGCCGCCTTTATTTTGTTGGGTTTCGCCGTTGCGTTTTTGCTCGGTTCTGTAGCGCACGCCGAGTCCGTCGCGCTGGCGGGCATGCTGGGCAGCCAGGCGCTGCTGGTCGTTGACGGGACGCTGCCGAAAGCTGTGGCGGTGGGTCAAACGCATCTGGGGGTCAAGGTGGTTTCCACCACGGCTGATGAGGCGGTGGTCGAGCAAGCGGGCAAACGCCGCACGCTGCGCGTGGGTGAAGCACCTGTCAACATGGGCGGCAGTGCCAGCGGTGGCGGCAAGGGCAACCGGATTGTGCTGACGGCAGGCGGTGGCGGGCACTTCATGACGGCTGGCCAGATCAACGGCAAAGCGGTGCAGTTCATGGTGGACACCGGTGCCACGTCTGTGGCCATGGGCGCGCAAGATGCCGAACGTGTGGGCATCAACTACAAAAGTGGCCAGCCCGTCAATGTGGCTACGGCCAACGGCAGTGCGCAGGGTTACCGCGTCAAACTGGCGTCAGTGCGGGTGGGCGATGTGGAGGTGTTTGAAGTCGATGCGGTTGTCACGCCGCAAGCCATGCCTTTCATGCTGCTGGGCAACAGCTTTTTGACACGTTTTGCCATGACCCGTGAAAACGACCAGATGACGCTCGTCAAGCGCTACTGATCGCAGGATTTTGCTATTTCACAGCTTTTTTAGAGCTGCCCAGGCGGGACTCCGTGCCTTTGAGCAGCTTGGTGATATTGTCCCGGTGGCGGTACACCAGCATGGCGCTGATGACAAAAATCGCCAGCAAGATGGACTTGTCCACATACCAGGCCGCCCGGTCACCCAGCAAATAGTACAGCGGTGCAAACACCGCAGCGGCTAGCGCTGCCAGCGATGAGTAGCGTGAAAAAAACGCGATGATGATCCAAGTCGCCAGCGTTGCCAGGCCCAGCAGTCCGTCCACACCCAACAGCACGCCTGCCGCTGTGGCCACGCCCTTGCCGCCCTTGAACTGAAAAAACACCGGGTACAAGTGTCCGATAAAAGCCGCCAGCCCCACTGCAGCGACTGTGCCCTCGTCCAGCCCGTAGTCGTGCCCAAACCACTTGACCAGCACCACCGGCAACCAGCCCTTCAGGCCGTCCAGCAGCAAAGTCGCCACCGCCGCGAGCTTGTTGCCAGAGCGCAGCACATTGGTGGCACCCGGGTTGTTGCTGCCATAACTGCGCGGGTCTTTCAATCCCATGCACTGGCTGACAATCACGGCAAACGACAGCGAGCCGAGCAAATAGGCCAGCATGACAGCGGCGATTGCGTACAGATAAGTCAAATTTGTCTCCTGAAAAGGCGTGTTATTGATTCAAGGGAGCCTTTGCATAACTCTGGCGAGGCTGTGGCAGTCGGATCGGGATGGGCTACAAGGCGTCTTTTTGCAGCCTTGAAGGCTATTGGTAAGAAAAGCAACGCAGTAGGCCGCCCGAGTCCGCTTGACCACAGACCGCAGGGAGTCATGCAGAGGCTCCCAAAGCACATTGCACCGATTTTGCACCCAGTAGCGTGACACACACCATCGGGTCAATACCCACCAAGTAGCCGCGCCTGCCACCATTGATGGCAATTTTAGGCAGCGCCAAAATGCTGGACTCGACATACACCGGCATCGCCCGGCGCGTGCCAAACGGCGAGGTACCCCCCACCAGATAGCCACTGTGCCTGTTGGCCACTTCAGGCGTGCAGGGCTCGACTGATTTGGCACCGATTTGCCGCGCGAGATTTTTGGTCGATACGGTGCAGTTGCCATGCATCAGCACCAGCAGCGGCTTGGCGTCTTGATCCTGCATGACCAGGGTTTTGACGACAGTGAATGGGTCAAACCCCAGTACCTCGGCACTGTGCTGGGCACCGCCGTGCTCCAGGTACTCGTAGGGGTGTTCGGTAAACACAAC
>RDZZ01000123.1 GCA_004293655.1 Polaromonas sp.
TTTGCATATTTTGCATATTTTGCATATTTTGCATATTTTGCATTCTGGAGTCCGTGCTTTTTCAGTGCGGTTTTGCGTTGCTTTTTTTGCAACTACAAAGCCCAGGGCAGCTGGCTGACGGCCAGGGTTGTGTAGGCACACAGAGCTCGCCTTGTTCAAATCTACAAGGGGTTTCAAACGTGACTTCGGACTTTGTCATTACCTTTTGGTGCATGAAAAAGGCATCCGCTGCAGGTTACATAAAGACTATACGCTATGAAAATAATAGCATCATCCCTGCTGGCTGAAAACAGGCTGCTGCCGTTTGGGTCTGACAGACATCACACCAAATCGCCAGATCGGGCACAAAAAGCAGACCTGCTGCAGTATTGACGGGGACTTCAAGCTATTTTTTCAATAGCAAGCCACTACATGACGCTGAACTCATACAAGGTTTGGCCATGTCGGGGCAGACCGGGGAGGTATTGAGCCGACGGGAAGTGGGCCCGATTCGGTGCGTTGGGATAGCCCTGTGGCTCCAGGCACAGGCCGTTTTGCTGAAAGTAACGCTCACCGCCCTTGCCAAGCCCGCCCACCAGCGCTTGCCCAGGCCTCAAACCGGTATAAAACTGGAGCGCTGGCTCGGTTGACCAGACTTGCATGACGCGCCCGCTCGTGGCGGAAGTCACACGGGCGCAAAAGGCCGGATCAGCAGTGCTGTGAAGCTGGCCGGACCGGTCAACGATATAGCAGTCGTCATAACCGGGCAGGATCTCAGGCACCCGCGAGGCCAGTGCTGTCCCCTGCCGGAAATCAAACGGCGTGCCTTCGACCGGCAACATCTCACCGGTTGCCACCAAGTCTTGTGTGCAGGGCAAATACTGGCTGGACGAGATCAGCACCTCATGCCCCAGAACGCTGCCGCCTGAAGCGCCATCGAGGTTGAAAAACGCGTGCGTCGTGAAGCTGGCAACTGTGGGCTTGTCCAGCGCCAGCGCTACATAGTCCAGCACCAGCGTATGGGGGCCCAGCAGGCTGTACGTCAGGCGCAGGGCCAGCGTGCCCGGAAACCCTTCTTCGCCATCGGCAAAGACACAGCGCATCTCAACACTGGACGGGCTGGTCTGCACTGCGTCAAACACCCGCCACCGCGAGCCCTTGATGCCGCCATGCAGGCAGTGCGGGCCGTCGTTGGCACCCAGGCGGTAGCGCATGCCGCCAAGCTCGAACGTGGCGTTTTCAATGCGCCCGGCATAACGGCCGATGAAGGCACCCACGGACGGTGCACCACCCAGCACGGCGTCCAGGCTGTCATAGCCCAGTACCACGTCACCCAGCAGGCCATGCCGGTCGGGCACCAGAATCTGCTGGATTTTTGCGCCGTAATTGGTGATGCAGACCACCATGCCGTGGGCATTGCGCAGCGTGTAGAGCGCCACCGGCTTGCCACCGATCTGGCCTGCAAAGCGTTCGGGTTGCAGCAACCGGCCACCCGTTATCAAGCTCAGGCCACTGCGTGGTTGGCCATCAGCTCCAGTGCCCGCACCAGTGCTGAATGGTCCAGGTCTTGCATGCCGTTGGCAGCGCAAGCCTGCATCAGCTGCGCCGCGCTGGCGGTTTGCGGCAGGGCAACGCCCAGCGTTCTGGCACCCGCCAGCGCCAGGTTCAGGTCTTTCTGGTGCAGGCCAATCCTGAAGCCGGGTGCAAAGGTGCGTTTGATCATGCGCTCGCCATGCACTTCAAGAATGCGTGACGATGCAAAGCCGCCCATCAGGGCTTGCCTTACTTTGGCGGGGTCAGCCCCGGCCTTGCTGGCAAACAGCAAGGCCTCGCCAACGGCGGCAATGTTGAGTGCCACGATGATCTGGTTGGCAACCTTGCAGGTTTGCCCGTCGCCGTTACCACCCACCAGCGTGATGTTTTTGCCCATCAGCTCAAACAGCGGCTTGACCCGCTCAAACGCGGCATCAGGCCCACCGATCATGATGGTCAAGCTGGCAGCCTTGGCCCCGACCTCACCGCCAGACACTGGGGCATCCAGGTAGTCACACCCCAGGGCATTGATCTGCTGGGCAAATTCTTTGGTGTCCATGGGTGAGATCGAACTCATATCGACCACGGTTTTGCCCGGGCTTAAACCTGATGCAATACCGTTGCTGCCAAACAACACCTTGGCAACATCGGGCGTGTCAGGCAGCATCATGAAAATGATGTCAGCTTTCTCAGCCACTTCAGCAGCAGTGGCACACGCCTGTGCGCCAGCGGCCAGCAGGTCAGCGGGAACGCTGCTGCGGGTGTTGACAAACAACGCATGCCCCGCCTTGACCAAATGCCCTGCCATGGGCGCACCCATGATGCCCAGTCCGATAAAACCTAGTTTGCGCATTGAGATCATCCTGAAGATTAAAAATTTGAATCGTTTGAGAGGTCTATCAACGTATGCAACGCAGAGGTCCAGAGAATATGGAGAGCCGCAGAGAAGGCTTCAGGTCATTTCCTGAATCGCCTGCCCTGCGTTCTCTGCGCCTCTGCGTTGAAGGCTGTTCGTATTACTTTGAATAGCGGTCACGCAGTGCCTGCGTACCCGCGCGGAAAACGCCCAGGTCACTGCCCACGGCAACAAAGGTGGCGCCCATGGCCATGTAGCGGCGCGCATCTGCCTCGACGGGTGCGAGGATGCCGATGGGCTTGCCACAGGCTTGGGCATCTGCAAACACGTTGGCAATGACTTGCTGCACATCAGGGTGCCCGGCGTTGCCGAGGTGACCCAGGTTGGCTGCCAGGTCAGACGGGCCGACAAAGATGCAATCCACGCCATCGACTGCAGCAATGTGCCTGGCCGCTGCCACACCCGCACGGCTTTCAATTTGCACCATCACGCAGATGTGGTCATTGATTGATTTGAAGTAATCAGGCACCGTGCCGTAGCGGTTGCTGCGCTGAGACACCGACACGCCGCGCACGCCCTGGGGCGGGTAGCGTGTGGCGCGCACGGCGCGAAGTGCCTCGTCAGCACTTTCGACAAAAGGCACCAGAAAATTATAAAAACCCGCATCCAGCAAACGCTTCATTTCAACATCGTTGTTGCTGGCCGGGCGAACCACGGGCGCGCTGGGACTGTCTTTGAGCGCCATCAATTGCGGGATGAACGTGCTGACATCGTTGGGTGAATGCTCGCCGTCCAGCAGTATCCAGTCAAAGCCGGCAACGCCCAGCACTTCGGTGGTAATCGCACTGGCCAGAGAAGACCAGCAACCCATCAGGCGCTTGCCCGCCAGCAGGTCACGCTTGAAGCTGTTTGGGAAACACTGGTACGGAGCGGTTTGCGTCATGGTCGTTCGCTTTTGCTATGTCGGTATGAATCGGTATGAATCGGGTTCAAAGGCCAGGAGCCTGGCTTGCCTGCCTGAAGTTGGCAATAGCCCCAGGGTTAATCAGCCTTGATGCCCGCCGCCTTGACAAGCTGCGCCCACTTGGCAACCTCGGCTTGCTGAAAACTGCTGATCTGGGCGGTCGTCATATTGGCTGGCTCCATGCCGAAGCCCTTGAGTTTTCCCTGCATTTCTGGTTCAGCCAGAATGCGGGCAGTCTCGTCGTGCAGACGGTTGACGATAGCTATGGGCGTTCCGGCTGGGGCAAAAATAGCCTGCCAGGACAGCACTTCAAAGTTTGCAAGGCCTGCCAGACCAGACTCGGCCACGGTGGGCACGTCTGGCAACGATGCCAGGCGCTTTGCAGACGTTACCGCGATGGCACGCAGCTTGCCGCCCTGTATGTGCGGCGCCGCCACCACGGTGGTGTCAAACATCATGTCAACCTGCCCACCGATCACGTCCTGGATAGCGGGGCCGCTGCCTTTGTAAGGAATATGCGTGAACTTCACACCCGACCTGAACGCCAGCAACTCCAGCGACAGGTGTTGCGAGGTGCCGGCACCCGCCGAGGCAGATGACAGGCCGCCGTTTTTACCCTTGCTGGCCTCCAGCACGTCCTTTAAGGTTTTGTAGGGGCTGGCCTGGCTGACAACCAATACCAGCGGATTGGTACCGATGAGCGTGATGGGCACAAAAGATTTGATCGGGTCATAGCCGATTTTGGGGTACAGGCTGACGTTGATGGCGTGCGAGCTGACCGTGCCGCCCACCAGCGTGTAGCCATCTGCTGCCGCACGCGAGCCGACTTCAGCGCCGACGCTGCCACCCGCTCCGGGCTTGTTGTCGATAACAACCGTGGTGCCCAGCGCGGTACCGAGCTTTTGTCCTATCAGTCGGCCGAGTACGTCAGTGGTGCCGCCCGCAGCAAAGGGCACGACGTAGGTGATCGGTTTGCCACCAGGCCAGCTTTGGGCGAATGCGGGCAGTGCTCCAAAACCGGCGACGGTGGCAGCCAGTGCAGTATGAATCAGGGTACGGCGTTGCATGATGGTTCTTTCTAAAAAAATCAGGTAATGGGTGCCGGGTTAAACAGCACCAGCGCGTTGTGCAGCTTCCAGTGTTCAGCCCAGGTTTTCTTGCGGCCACTGGCCACTTCAAGCATCAGGTGAAACAGCTCCCAGCCCACATCGGCAATGCTGGCATCACCATCGGCAATGCGGCCCGCGTTGATGTCCATCAGGTCATGCCAGCGGCGTGCCAGGTCGGTACGGGTTGCCACCTTGATGACCGGCACTTCTGCCAGGCCGTAAGGTGTGCCGCGACCGGTGGTGAACACATGCAGGTTCATGCCTGCGGCGAGTTGCAAGGTACCGCAAATAAAATCACTGGCTGGGGTGGCGGCATAAATCAGGCCCTGCATCAAGCCTTTTTGCCGGAGTTTTTCACCCGGTGACAACACGCCGCTGATCGGTGCAGTGCCAGACTTGACGATGGAGCCCATGGCTTTTTCAACGATATTGGAAAGCCCGCCCTTTTTATTGCCGGGCGTGGTGTTGGCGCTGCGGTCAACCAGCCCTTTTTGCAGATAAGCGTCGTACCAGGCCATCTCGCGAGTCATCGCTTCGGCGACCTCGGGCGTGCTGGCGCGTGCGGTCAGCTGGTCAATGCCGTCGCGCACTTCAGTGGTTTCAGAAAACATCACGGTCGCTCCTGCCCGCACCAGCAAATCCGTCGCAAAGCCGACAGCGGGGTTGGCTGTCACGCCTGAAAAAGCATCGCTGCCGCCGCACTGCACGCCCACCACCAGCGCGCTGGCGGGAACGGTTTCACGCCGCCGAGCATTGAGGCGCTCAAGATGTGGCAAGGCCGTTTGCACGATTGCGTCAATCATCGACATGAAGCCAACATGATTTTCGGACTGCAGGCACACCACATCTGGGCCTTGGCTGCTGTTACTGCGCTTGTCCACAACCGGGACGACACCCGGCGGAAACAGACGCTCGGGCTGGAGCTTTTCGCAGCCCAGGCTGACCACCATGACCTCACCGCCAAAGTTGGGGTTCAGCGTGATGTTGCGCAGCGTGCGAATGGGGATGATCGCGTCAGGCGCGTCAATGGCCACGCCGCAGCCGTAGCTGTGTTCCAGGCCCACCACATCATCAACATTCGTAAAACGCGGCAGCAGCTCGGCCTTGATGCGCCTGACTGCAAAATCAACCACACCTGCCACACACTGCACCGTGGTGGTGATGGCCAGTATGTTGCGTGTGCCCACCGAGCCATCCACATTGCGGTAGCCCTCAAAGGTATAACCCTCAAGCGGCGGCATGGGTTCTGGCCGCGCTGTTGCTATGGGCAGGTTGTCCAGGGTGCGCGCCGAGGGCATCTCCAGAAGCCGTTCATGCACCCAGCTGCCTGCGGGAATGTCCCTCAAGGCGTAGCCAATCGGCACGTTGTAGCGCAGCACCGCAGTGCCCTTGGGCAGATCAGTCAGCGCTACCTTGTGGCCTTGGGGAACGTTATCGACCAGCGTCAAGCCATCGGCAAACACGCTGCCAGACTTAAGGCCACCGTCATTGGCAACAATGGCGACGTTGTCGCTGTCGTGCATCCGGATGTAAAGCGCATCTGTCATCACGGCACTCATTTGGTCAGCAATAAGCCGGGCAGCCACAGCGAAAACGCAGGCACATAGGTCACCAGCATCAGGGCGACTGTCAGCGCGCCGTAAAACGGCCAGATTGACCGCATCACCTCACTGATCGAGATACCGCCTATGGCACAACCCGCAAACTGCGTGGCCCCAACCGGTGGCGTGTTCAAGCCCAGCGCGCAATTGATCAGCATCATCACGCCGAACTGGGCCGGGTCCATACCGAACTGCGCGCATATCGGCAGGAAGATGGGCGTGCAGATCAAGATGGTGGCGGCCATGTCTAAAAACGTGCCCAGCAAGAACAGCAAAATGTTGACCATCAAAAAAATCACCCAGGGCGTTTGGGTGATGGCGCTCATCAGGTTTCCAGTCAGCTGTGGCACCTCGTAAAGTGCCAGAAAGTAGCCAAATGCCGCAGATATTCCGATCAACAGCAGCACCACACCGGTGGTTTTGCAGGCTTTGGCGCAGGCTTTCAAAAAGTTGCTCCAAGACAGTGATCGGTACACCAGCACTGTGATCAGCAAAGCCCACAGCACGGCCGTAGCAGCCGACTCGGTAGCCGTGAACACGCCTGACAGGATGCCCACCAGGATGATCAAGATGATGATCAAGCCCGGAATGGCGGCGGCAAAACTGCGCGCCACCTCCGCCCAGCCCACGAAAGCACCGCGCGTCGGGTAGCCCCGCTGTACCGCCACGCCATAGGCTGCGGCCAGATTGCACAGCGTCAAAATCAGTGCCGGAATCAGGCAGGCCACGATCAGCGTCAGCACACTGACTGACGCAATACCGGTGGTGGCCAGGGTAAAAATAATCAGGTTGTGGCTGGTGGGCATCAAGGCCCCGACGAGAGACGCGTGCGTGGTGACGTTGACCGCGTAGTCTGCGTCGTAGCCCTCTTTTTTCATCAGCGGGATCATCACTGAACCCATGGCAGATACATCTGCCAAGGGCGAGCCTGCCACGCCACCAAACAACGTGCAGCCAATGACATTGCTCATGCCCAAGCCACCGCGAATGTGCCCGCACAAACTGTTGGCAAACCGCACGATGCGGTCGGCAATGCCGCCATGCAGCATCAGCTCGCCCGCGAAAATGAAAAACGGTATTGCCAGGAACGAAAAAACCTGCATCCCGCCGACCATCTTTTGAAAAACGACGGCAACCGGCAGGTCAGCGGCGAGGATCGTGGCGACAGAGGCCAGGCCAATCGAGAACGCAACGGGCACACCCAACAGCAATAAAGCGGTGAAGCTGACACCTAAAACAATCAGTTCCATGCCGGTACAACCTCTTTATCCTGCAGCAGAGCGATGATGTGCTCAACAGAAAACAAAACAATCAGCGCACCGCCGATCACAAGGGGGAAAAAGTCAAGGCCAGACGGCACAGACAGCATGGGCTTTTTGTCGTTCCACTTCAAGGTAGTCCACAGCCAGCCGTTTTGCACCATCAGCGCGCCGAAAATCCCCACGCAGACATGAATGACGACCTCCAGTTTCAGCCGGTGCCGCTCGGGCAGCAAGCTGATGATGGACTCCAGACCAATGTGCCCGGCATCGCGCACGCCCACCGCCACGCCCAGTGCCGTCACATACAAAATAAGCAGCAGCGCCAGCGCCTCTGCCCAGGTCGGCGTGTCGTTGAAAATATAGCGCCCAACCACCTGGTATTGCACGCAAACAATGATGGTGAGCAGCATGACAATGGCCAGCATCAGGCTGATTTTCGAAGTCAGTGCACAAAAACGGGTGAACATAAAAGCTCCAGATGACAGATGCCCCAGCCCGCCCAGGCGCGCCGCAGGCACCCATGCGTCACGTTACTTGGTGTCCTGAACGGCTTTGACCAGACGCTTCATGTCGGGCGTGCTGGCAAACTTTTCATACACCGGGCCCATCGCGTCCTGGAAAGATTTTTTATCAACTTCCACAAACTCGGTGCCAGCGGCTTTGACGAAGTCCAGCTCTTTTTTCTCGTAGTCGGCCCAGGCTTTGCGGTTCACGGGTACTGACGCTTTGGCCGCTGCGCGAACCATGTCCTGCTCTGGCTTGGTCAGCTTGTCCCAGCTGATCTTTGAAAACAGCAGCACTTCGGGTGCCATGGAATGCTCGGTTTTGCTGTAGTACTTGGCGGCCTCGTAGTGCTTGTTGCCCGTGCCGTAGGAAGGCACATTGTTTTCAGCAGCATCCACCAGTTTGGTTTTCAGCGCCGTGTACACCTCACCAAAAGGCATGGGGGTGGGGTTGGCCCCCATCGCAGCCGTCAAAGCCACCCATAAATCGGACTGCTGCACGCGAATTTTCATGCCCTTGGTATCGGCAATCGACCTGACGGGCTTGTTGCCGTAGATCGAACGGGCGCCAGAGTCGTAGTAGGCCAAAAGCACAAAGCCCTGGGCTTCACAGTCTTTGGCGATTTCTTCACCAATCGGGCCGTCAAGCACCTTGTGCAGATGCTCGACCGAGCGAAACAGAAACGGCAGCGCCGGAATATTGGTTTTTGCACACACCGAGTTCATCGGGCTGATGTTGACCCGAGTCATGTCCAGTGCGCCGATTTTCACCTGGTCAATGGTTTCTTTTTCGGTACCTAGCGCCCCTTTGTTGAAAACCTTGACCGAGAGTTTGTTGCCTGAAATTCTGGCGAGTTCGCTGCTCATGAACTTGACAGCTGCGACCGTTGGATAGTCGTCATTGTTGTGAATATCCGACGAGCGGAACTCTTTTGCAGCAGCGCCAAAAGCGAGCAGGCAAGCGGCAACACTGATCAGGGTTTTTTGAAGTTTCATGATGTCTCTGGGGTTAAAGTTAAGGTGACTGACGGGAAACGGTATCTACAAGGCACCCAGCGCAGGCTCAGGCAAGCCCCGCACAGTGGTGTGGATGGCAAACAGCCCACCGGCCAGTGGTTGGTCAGACAAATCAACACCATCGGGGCGAATGGATGTCACGAACAGGGTGTCCAGCCCGGCACCACCAAAGGCGCACATGGCAGGCTTTTTGACCGGCACAGCCAGTGAATAGTCAAGCTTTCCAGAAGGGGTGAAGCGGTGAACCAGTCCGGCATCGTTGCCGCAAATCCAGTAGCAGCCATCGCTGTCAACCGCCGCGCCATCGGGACGGCCCGGAAAAAGGTTCATGTCGATGAAAACACGCCGATTAGACGGCGTACCGGTGGCCGGGTCGTAGTCAAATGCCCACACCCGCTGCACAGAAGGGTGCGAATCTGACAAGTACATGGTTTGACCATCGGGACTGAAAGCCATGCCGTTCGGTGTGATGATGCCTTCGAGCAAGGTGTGCAGACCGCTATTTTTTTGATAGCTATAGAGGCAGCCAGCATTTGCGGCAACTGCCATATTCATCACCATGGTGCCTGCCAGAAAGCGGCCTTGCCTGTCGCAGCGCCCATCATTAAAGCGCATGCCTGGCTGGGTATGCGTCACTGGTGCCAGGCGCACGCTGCCCAGTTGCCCGTCTGGCTGCTGTGTCAAGGTAAAAAGCCCGGTTTCCATGCCGGCTATCCAGCCGCCAGCACTGGGGAGTGGCGCAATACAGGCCAGCATCTCGGGGGCCAGCCAGCTGTTGACCACCAGCGAGCGCGCATCCCATCGGCACAATTTGCGTGCTGGAATATCCACCCAGTACAGCGCCTGCTCATCGGCACGCCAAACGGGGCTTTCACCCACGCTGTTTCTGGCATCAAAAATCAGCTCTGCGCGTCTGGCCATCACACCTTCACCCTCACAGACCGAAAGGCCCGGCTTTGACAAAGCCGCCGCCCTGGTAGATCGCTACCGGGTCCGCCAGGTCGGGA
Source organism: Polaromonas sp. (assembly GCA_004293655.1). GTDB lineage: Bacteria > Pseudomonadota > Gammaproteobacteria > Burkholderiales > Burkholderiaceae_C > Polaromonas. Next base: position 9,832 of record RDZZ01000123.1, read on the forward strand.
GACGCCGTTCTGGCAAAAACCGCATCACGAAACACGTCCGAGCTGTCTTGCGGCACATAACCGATATGGCGCGCCCGGCTGTTGTCCCACCAGGTCACGGCGTTGTCGGACATGCCAAACACAATGCTGTGCCCCAGCACGGGCGTGGTCAGGCAGGCGGTGATCAGGCGGTGCAAATCATCAAAGCTCAGCCAGGTCGCCAGCATGCGGCGGTCTTTGGGCTCAGGAAACGACGAGCCGATACGGATGCAGGCAGTTTCAATGCCGTAGCGGTCAAAGTACAGGCGCGAGATGTCTTCACCAAAGGCCTTGCTGACGCCATACATGCCATCGGGCCGGGGCGGGTGGTCAGCCGTGATCGTCTCGCTTTGCCGATAAAACCCGGTGACGTGGTTCGAGCTGGCAAAAATCACGCGTTTGACACCGTGTTTGCGCGCCGCCTCGTACAAATTGAAGACACCGAGAATGTTGGCCTGCAAAATGGGCATGAACGGCCCTTCAACTGACACGCCCCCCAGATGGACGATGGCCTCCACGTCCTTGACCATGCCATCGACGGCATCAGCGTTGGCCAGGTCGGCCAAAACGACTTCTTCCCGCGCACGGGCCGGGCCAAAGTCTTCGCGGTCTGACAAACGCAGCACCGTGCAGTTGGCCTTCAGGCGCTCACGCAGTGCCTGGCCTAAACCACCGGCTGCGCCGGTCAGCAACAGTTTTTCATGTACCTTGACGGTCATTTTCTAAATTTCGCTTTCCGTTGGATTTTTTTATGCCTGAAAATCTGCCTGCTGGACACCGCAGACTTCACTGGACATTTCCATGAAGTTTGCTAAAGTGAATTGATCGCACCTAGGTCGTAGGTTGTCTGATGACTTAGGATTTTGTATTCATGGATTTCTCATGTCAATGGTTTTTTAATGGAATCAAGGAAAACCCCTAGTTCGCTTGAGACCGCTTCACGCGCCCTGCTGCAAGACGCCTCTGGGCGAATGCGCCGGCCGCGCGGACTGGTCACTGAAATCGTGGACAGCCTGGCCGCCAGCATCCGCGAAGGCCGCATGCAGCCCGGCGAAAAGCTGCCCACCGAAGCTGAAATCATGGTGCGGTTTGATGTCAGCCGCACGGTGGTTCGGGAATCGCTGTCGAGGCTGCAGGCATCGAGTCTGGTGGAAACCCGGCACGGTATTGGCACGTTCGTGCTGGCTCCACACGATGCGGGCAACTTCAAGATCACCGCTGAAGATTTCGCCACGGTCGATGACGTGATCGCGGTGCTTGAGCTGCGCATCAGCCTTGAAACCGAGGCGGCGGGGCTTGCTGCGCAAAGGAGAACCCACGAAAATTTAAAAGCCATGGAAATCGCCTTGCAGGCGTTTGAAGACTCGATTGACGTGGACTCAGATGCCGTGCCGCCCGATTTTCAGTTCCACATGGAAGTCGCGCGTTCAACAGGCAACCGGCACTTTGCCGACCTGATGACCTACCTGGGCACCATGATCATTCCGCGTACCCGCGTCAACACCACACAAAATGCCCCCGAGGGCCGGCTGAACTACCTGCAGCGCGTACACAGCGAGCACGAAAGCATCTACCACGCCATCTGCAACCAGGACGCCGAGGCTGCCCGTGCCGCCATGCGAACCCACCTGTCCAACAGCCGGGAGCGCTTGCGCCGAGGCAAAAATGCCCACACGATGCAGCCTGCCTCCACCCCCCAAACTGCTTGAGCTGGCCACTGCTGCAGGCATGGCTGGTTGCCAAAAATTGAATGTAGTTGTACGATAACTGACAAATTAATCATTCTGTTCTACAACTGAGGCCCCATGACAGCAACTTATTCTTTTGTCGGCACACCGCGCGTGACACAGGTGCGCGTCGTGCCCGTGGCAGGCCGCGACAGCATGCTGCTCAACCTGAGCGGCGCGCATGGCCCGTTTTTCACGCGTAACCTGCTGATAGTGACGGACAGCCTGGGCCATGTCGGTGTCGGTGAAGTCCCGGGTGGTGAAAAAATCCGTCAGACGCTTGAAGACGCCCGGGCGCTGATTGAAGGCCAGTCGATTGGCAACTGGAGCCAGACGCTCAACACGCTTCGCGCCGCCTTCAGTGACCGCGACAGCGCAGGCCGGGGAAACCAGACCTTTGATTTGCGCGTGGCCATCCATGCGGTCACGGCAGTCGAAAGCGCCCTGCTGGATTTGCTGGGGCAATTTCTTGACGTGCCAGTTGCGGCCTTGCTGGGTGAGGGGCAGCAGCGCGAGTCGGTGGCCATGCTGGGCTATCTTTTTTACGTTGCTGACAAAAACAGCACAGGCCAGCCTTACGCGAGCGAGCCGGAGGCGAGTGACGATTGGCTGCGCCTGCGGCATGAGCGTGCCCTGGACGCCCAAGGCATTGTGCGGCTGGCCGAGGCGGCGCATGCACGCTACGGCTTCAAGGACTTCAAGCTCAAGGGCGGCGTGCTGCGCGGTGAAGAAGAGATCGAGGCGATCATTGCCCTGTCAGAGCGTTTTCCCGGCGCACGCATCACGCTGGACCCCAACGGTGGCTGGCTGCTGAAAGACGCCATCCGTTTGTGCCAGGGCCGCCACAAAGAGCTGGCCTACGCAGAAGACCCGGTCGGTGCCGAAGGCGTGTTCTCAGGCCGTGAAGTCATGGCTGAGTTCCGCCGCGCCACGGGCTTGATGACGGCCACCAACATGGTCGCCACCGACTGGCGCGAAATGGCCCATGCAATACAGCTGCAGGCTGTGGACATTCCGCTGGCTGACCCCCATTTCTGGACCCTGCAAGGCTCGGTTCGTGTGGCTCAGCTGTGCCAGACCTGGGGGCTGACCTGGGGCTCGCACTCCAACAACCACTTTGACGTGTCCCTGGCCATGTTCACCCATGTTGCCGCTGCTGCACCCGGCAGGGTCACGGCGATTGACACCCACTGGATCTGGCAGGACGGCCAGCACCTGACCAAAAACCCTTTCCAGATCGTCAATGGCCAGGTAGCGCTGCCCAAAAGGCCAGGGCTGGGCATCGAGATCGACATGGACGCGGTTGAAAAAGCCCACCAGCTTTACCTGCAACACGGGCTGGGCGCGCGTGACGATGCGGCAGGCATGCAGCACCTGATTGCCAACTGGAAGTTCCACCCAAAAATGCCTTGCCTGGTACGCTGATATGCCGGAGATTGGGGCGGGCTCGGGCGACATCCTTAACGCCATGCCAGCGCAATCAACAGCCAGCGCAGTCAACAGCGCGGTTCAATGTGTCAAAGTCACGCGGCGCCAGGTGTCGTCGGCCAGCAAAACGCATGCGGCATCGGGCATGCCAGGCACCAGGGTGATGCGCTGCACGCGGGCGGGCAGCGTCATCACGTCAGCCAGTTCTTTGAATCTACCTGCTGCACCGCTGCCCTCCCAGCGCAGGGCGTGCAGTGCTTTCAGGCTCATGTCTGGCACAAGGACAGTGGGGCGTTGGCCGGGCCGCTGGATGATCACGCTCAGTTGCTGTTCGGGCGAACCCATGAGGTGGTTGGAGGTGTCCATCGCACGGGCATAAGGCACCAGCTGTGGCGGGCGAAAGTGGTACAGCGTCAGCACGCCGCCAATGTGCGGGGTGATGACAGCGGCAATATCGAGTTTGCCGTCCCCATCAAAGTCGGCAACGCCGACAGGGTTGAGCCAGCGAAACGCAGAGCCCGCTGGCGGGCTGCGGGCCAGCTCTCTGAGGCTTTTGCCCTGAGATGAGTCTGAAAGCCCCAGCACCACCACACTGGCACCGCGCAGCACGTCCGCCTCAATGACGATGATCTCGTCCCGGCCATCTTGGTCAAGATCGATCAAGCGCGGGTTCAGGTCTTCAAAGACGCGATGCAAGGGCAGACGGTAGGCGACCTCTTGCTGACTACCCCCAGGCGCCGTTGTCAGTACATGAATACTGCCCGCGTGGGTTCGCGAACCAAGTGCCGCATGCGGGTAGCGCTCAGTCGGCGTGCCCAGCCAGGCCCAGGCCATGTCGCGCTGGCCTTGCACAGCATGGCTGCCCGCCAGACGTTGAGCCGCTGCGGGAGGCGCAGCTTGCGCGACAGGTGCGACAGGTGCGACAGGTGCGACAGGTGCGGCAGGTGCGGCAGGTGCGCAGTGCGCCGGGACATTATCCAGTACCAGCCTCATTGCAGTGCTGGCATCGGCAACGGCCATAAAGGCCAGCATCAGACAAAGCCTGACAGTGCGTGCGCGATGTATTGTTTTTAAGAAAATCATGTGCGTGAGTCGCGCTGGCTGCCTGTTTCTTGCAGGAGAATCAGAAAAACGAATTTTCAGCAGGCTGACACACCAAGACTGAGGTGGGCGGCGCTATCGACTGCGGCACCCTGCCGGGTGCCAAGTCAAGCTCATCGAGCCGTTCAATGTAGCCACGCATGAACACCACGTTGCTAAAACCAAACAGCTCGGCGTGGTGAGCGTGGTGAG
>RDZZ01000124.1 GCA_004293655.1 Polaromonas sp.
TTTCAGATCAATAGGAGATTAGGCGCGAAGCCGCAGACAGTGCTTTAGCACGGCAAAGGCGAAGCAACAACATATCGTGTTGATATGGAAATGGAATAAAAAGTCAAAGATAGGGTGTTAACGCATGTCCGCCATTGTCCGCAAAGGTTTTGCTGACACGGGAAAGCCGGCAGCACGCCATATTCCCCAATCCCAAAGCACTGAACGGACACAAAGCTCAAGGCACCCTGTTTTTCATGCGCGCTGCCACCTCTCGCCCCAGCTCAATCACCGCCATAGCGTAGTAGCTGCTCCAGTTGTAGCGGGTAATCGCGTAGAAATTCTCGGTGCCTGCAACATAGCTGGGTGCATCCGGGCCGTTGAGCAGCTCAATCAAGGCCAGCGGGCCTCGGTGCTCCAGCGCCTCTCCCGTCAGCACTGCGCCTTTGGCAGTAAAGCTGGCCACGCTGAAGGTGGGCAAAATGTCCGGGGCCATCAGCGTGTCCATGTCCAGGCGGCTGCGGTCAAAGCTGACCGGATAGATGGCTGGCATGCCGGTTTGCCAGTTAAATGCCTTGAAGTAGTTGGCGACCGAGCCAATCACGTCTGCCGGGCTGGCCCATAAATCAATCATGCCGTCGCCATCAAAATCGACTGCGTACTTGGCCCAGCTCGATGGCATGAACTGCGGCATGCCCATGGCACCTGCGTAGCTGCCTCTGGGCGCCAGCGGGTCGGCACCGCGGCGGCTTTGCAGGGTTAAAAACTGCTCGACTTCACTTTTGAAAAATGCGCTGCGCTCTTGCGCCCGTGGATGGCTGGTGGGGAAATCAAACGCCAGCGTGGTGAGCGCGTCCATGACGCGAAAGCTGCCGGTATCGCGGCCGTAAATGCTCTCCACACCAACAATGCCGACAATGATTTCAGCCGGCACGCCGTATTCTTTTTCAGCCTGGTCCAGGGTGCTTTGATGCAGACGCCAGAATTTGGTGCCCGCGTCAATACGGATGGGGTCAATGAACCGACCGCGGTAGATTCGCCAGTTTTTCACGAATGGCTTGGCAGCAGGTTGCATCAGGCGTACAACGGTGGGCAGCATGCGTGCCTGGCCAATGGCGCCGCGTACCCAGGCTGGGTCCAGGCCGCGCCGGGCAGCGATGTCGTCGGCAAACGCCATGGCATCGGGCCTGCTGGCGTAGGGCGTGCCGTTGAGTGTCGCAGCCGCTGCGTTTTGGGCCTGCAGCCCATGATAATTGTGCGCTGGCAGCTATTAAAAAAATAGCGAAGCAGCATTGCCTGACTCGGTGGTGGGGTTGCATGCCACGATTCTACGCAGGCCAGCTCAGGGTTTTGAACTGCCGCTGCAGCTGCTTGAATGCCGGGTGTGCCTGGCCCGTGCGGGGTGCATCAGCATAGCGCAGCGCTTCGAGTTGCAGCAGCCAGTTGTGCAGCGCCTGGCTGGCAGGATCGCTCTGTGCGGGCAGCAGGCCCGCCAACTGGCGCGGTGTGGTGGTGGCACTGCTTTGAATGCCGGCTTTTGCCAGCCGCTTGCGTGCTTTGCCCAGCAGCCGCAACCACGGGTCATGCTGGGTTTGCTCCCACAGCGTCCATGCGCCCCCGACGGCGCTGACAAAAACCACAATGCCAATCAGCACATAGCTCAGGTCTTCCCAGCCTGGCGACTTGAAACCGATGTCTTTGAGCAAATTGAGCTGCCTGCCCTGGGTGTAGTTGAGTACCCACTGAGACCAAGAGTTGTTGACGGCATCCCATATGGCCCGAAATTGTGGCGTGAAAGTCGGGCTGATGGTACTCAGGGCCTGGCCGATCAGACCTTGGGGTGCTGCCAGCCTTTGCGAGGCGCCAGTTCGGCCCGGTGCCACAGCCGAGGTGGGGTCCACACGGGTCCAGCCCCGCCCCTCGTACCAGACTTCAGCCCAGGCATGTGCGTCACTTTGGCGCACCACCCAAAAACCGTCCACCGGATTCTGCTCCCCCCCCTGGTAGCCCGTGACCAACCGCGCCGGCACATTGAGTGCCCGCAGCAAAATCACAAAAGACGAGGCGATGTGCTCGCAAAAACCTTCGCGGCGCTCGTACCAGAAATCATCGGCTGTGTTGGGCCCATACAGGCCAGGCTCCAGCGTGTAGGTGTAGCCGCCGGTGCGCAGGCGGTCCATGACAAGCTCTGCCAGCACCTGGTTGCTTGCATTGGCAAACCGGGGATCACGGCGAATGTTGGCTGCTTCCGACACGGTACGCGGGTTAAAGCCGGGTGGCAGATCGACAAATTCGCGCAGTCCGACCGCCGACTGCACGGGGCCGTGGCTGAAAGCGGTGTAACTTTGCGCCTTGAAGCGCAGCAGCTCGCTGACAGGCCGGTTGACCAGCCACTGTAAATCGGGCTGCATCATGGCCTTGTAGCCCACCAGCGTGGGGCTGATCGGGGCTGCCTCCAGCAACAAAAGCCAGGGCTTGTTGCTCGCTTCCATGGTGACTTCATAGTTGACAGGCAAGCCCGTGACCGTCAAGTTGGGTTTGAGCGTGTAGGGCGAAGAAAAATCAGGCTGGGCGGGCCGCCATTCGCGGCCATCGAAATCTGACAACACCGGCCCGCGAAAGTACAAATCTTTTTGTGCGGGGGGAGAACCTTCAAACTTGATGCGCATGGCCACGCTGTCGTCCAGCGCCAGCCGGGCGATGGTGCCGACCTGCATCTTCTCGCTCAAGCCACTGCGCGCTGTGTTGGCATCACTGGGCATGCCCCACAAGGGTGCCAGCCTGGGGAAGAGTAAAAACAGCACCACCATGACGGGTGTGCCCAGCAAGGCCATCCAGCCCGCAGTTCTGGCTGCATGCAGCAAAGGCGGTTTACCTATCGGCATGTGTGCGTTGACGAGTACCGTCAGCAACCCCAGTAAGCCTATCAGCATGCTGGCGGCGGTCAGCAGCGACTGGGAGTGAAAAAAGTTGCTCAACATGCAAAAAAAGCCCAGAAAAAACACCACAAATGCATCACGCCGGGCGCGTAACTCCAGCGTTTTAAGTGTCAGCAGCACCACCAGCAGCGTCACGCCTGCCTCACGGCCCAGCAGCGTCTTGTGGGTAAAAAGTGTGGCGGCAATCGTCAGCGCCAGCAGCCCGAGCAGCCACCACCGGCCAGGCAGCGCACGGCTTTGCAGCGCCAGTTGGCCGCGCCACACCAGCACGGCACCGGCAAGCGAGCTGCACCACAGGGGCAAATGCGGTGTCTGGGGCAGCAGCACCCAGGCAATGACAAGCAGCAGAAAAAGCGTGTCCCGGCTGTCGCGGGGCAAGCTGGCGCAGCACTGCATCAAACGGCTCAGCATCGTGCCAGGGCCTCCAGGCAAGAGCGCTTGTGGGCCTCACCCGAGGCGGGTTTAAGCTCCAGGGCGGGCAAGCGCAGGCCGTAGTTCAATGCGAGCTTTTCACACTGCAAAACCCATGCGCACAGACGCGAGAGCTTGTGTTCAGTGTCAAACGCCCCGGCCTGCATGAAGTCCAGCCAGAGTTCCTGGCGCTGGGCCTGCTGGGTGTCGCGCACCACCAGGCCGCTGTTCTGGCTGCTGATGTGCTCGTCAGCCTTGGCGGCTTTCTTCCAGACCACCAGCTTCAAAGGATCGCCCCGCCGGTAGCCGCGCACGCCATCGAACTCCCCGGTGTTTTGCGCTGCAGCTGTAGCCGCTGCACCGCCCGTGCGGGGCTCGCCCGGCGGCAGCGGCGGCGGGCTGGCTTCGGGCATCGGGTACACCAGCACCTGCGCGGCGGGCCGCCAGACTGTCCAGACCCGGAAAGTGCCCAGCGGAAAACGTGTTTCTGCCGTCAGTGTGGGCAAGCGGTAAAGGCCACGCCGGGGCGGCGTGAACGCCACCTGAACCGTGCTGCTGCCCTGTGCGGGCACATCTGTCCAGGACCAGTGGTCTTGCGGAGACGTATTTTTTTCGCTGCGGACAAGCACGCCTTGCGGGTTCAGCACACGCAGGCCAATACCGTGGCGTGCCGTGCGGCTGGCATTCGTCAGTTTGATGTCAATTGTGGCGCTAGCGCCTGCGTAGCTTGCTGAAGGTGCTACTAAGTTCATAGCAAGGCCGCGCAAGGTGCCGTGACACACATGCATGCCCACCAGCGCGCTGCCAGCGAGTAAGAACGTCAGCAAATAGCCCAGGTTGAGCTGGTAGTTGATCGACGCTACCAGCAGCACCAGCAGCGTCACACCCAGCATCAGGCCGGGGCGGGTGGGCAGGATATAGACCGTGCGTTGGGTCAGCGTCACCTGGTCGCTCAGTGGCAGGCGGTTTTCAAACCAAGCCTGAAAACGCTTGCGTGCCCACAGCATCGGATGGGAGATCATTGCTGACGCAGCCGCCATAACCACAATTGAAGGTTCACGGCAGGGGCACAGCGTCAAGCATGGCGCGTACCTGCTCCAGCGCGCCGCGACCGGCATTGCTGACAGGAACCAGGCGGTGCGCTGTGGTTTGTGGCAACACAGCCGCAATATCGTCCGGTGCCACGTAGTCCCGGTGGCTTAAAAAGGCCTGTGCTTTTGCAGCCCGCATCACCGCGATACCGGCCCGGGGGCTGAGACCCTGCAAAAACCATAGTCCTGAGCGCGTGGCTGCCATCAGGTCCTGCAGGTAGTTCAGCAGTGGCTCGGCTGCATGAACCTGCACCACCTGCCGCTGTAGCTCCAGCAGCTCATGCGGTGCCAGCACCGCTGCAAGACTGTCCACCATGTCCCGCCGGTCGCCACCCTTGAGCAATGCACGTTCTGCTGCACGGTCCGGGTAACCCAGTGAAATCCGCATGTGAAAGCGGTCCAGCTGCGATTCGGGCAAGGCGTAAGTGCCCAGCTGGTCATGCGGGTTCTGGGTAGCGATGACAAAAAACGGCACGGGCAGGGGCCGTGTCGCCCCTTCAATGGTGACCTGCTTTTCTTCCATGGCTTCAAGCAGCGCACTCTGGGTTTTGGGGCTGGCGCGGTTGATCTCGTCTGCCAGCAACACCTGGGCAAATACCGGGCCTGGGTGAAAGACAAAACTTTCTTTCTGGCGCTCATAAATGGACACCCCCGACAAATCACTGGGCATCAAATCAGCCGTGAACTGCACGCGGGAAAAGTGCAGGCCAAACGAGCGCGACAGCGCATGGGCCAGTGTGGTTTTGCCTACGCCCGGCACGTCCTCAATCAGCAGGTGGCCACCTGCGAGCAGGCAGGCCACGCAGTCGCGCACTTGCACGGGCTTGCCGACAATGACCGTGTTAAGCTGATTCAGGAGTGCTTGAAGTTTTTCTTTGACTTGCATAACAGGTACGTTACCCGAAAATATTGACGCCATGAACGCTACTGGATATTTCACACATAAAGATTGCTGGAAACACGAGATGGGCGCAGGTCACCCCGAATGTCCCGAGCGGCTCGACGCCATTGAAGACTGGTTGCTGGCCACGGGTGTCAAGGATGCGCTGGATTGCCGCGAAGCCCCCCAGGCACCGGTAGGCGACATCGAACTGGCGCATGACCGCATGATGGTGGCTGGCTTACGGGGTTTGACTGATCAATTGACAGACGACATTCAGGCGGGCGGGCCAGCTTATGCGGCAGTTGACCCGGACACCTCCCTGAATGTCCACACCTGGAATGCAGCCTTGCGTGCCGCAGGTGCCGTGCTGGCGGCCACCGACAGCGTGATGGCGGGCGAGGTACACAACGCTTTTTGTGCGGTGCGCCCGCCCGGTCACCACGCCTGCCGCGACAAGGCCATGGGGTTTTGCTTTTTCAACAGCGTGGCAATAGGTGTACGTCATGCCTTGAAGCGCCACAGTCTCAGGCGGGTGGCCATTGTTGACTTTGATGTGCATCACGGCAACGGCACTGAAGACATCCTCAAAGGCGATGACCGGGTTTTGATGGTGAGCTTTTTCCAGCACCCGTTCTACCCCCATAGCGGCACCAGCCATCCGGCGGCCAACATGCTGAACCTGCCTGTGCCCGCTTATACCAAGGGCATGGCCGTGCGGGAGCTGGTTGAAACCTACTGGATACCCCGGCTTGAAGCCTTCAAGCCCGAGATGATTTTCATCAGCGCTGGCTTTGATGCCCACCGCGACGACGATATGGGCCAGATGGGGCTGCTGGAGCAAGACTACGCCTGGATCACCAGCCGCATCAAGGACGTGGCCAGACGGCATTCAAAAGGGCGCATTGTCTCCTCGCTCGAAGGTGGCTACAACCTCCATGCCCTGGCCCGCAGCGTGGAAGCGCATATCCGTGTGCTGGCCGATTTATAGGGGTTTTTTCATGAGCAGTGCATTGGCTGATTTGCCGCCCTTGCTTCACACCCGTGATGACCAGGGAATCCACCACCTGAGCTTGAACCGCGCTGGCAGTTTTAACGCCCTGAGCGAAGACATGCTGGCCGCACTGCAGGCAGCGCTTGACTTTATTGCCCAGGACGCCACTGCACGCGCAGTGGTGATTGGTGCCGAAGGCAAAGCCTTTTGCGCAGGCCATAACCTCAAGGACATGCATGCGCGTCCCGAACTGGCCTACTACCAGAGGCTGTTTGCCCAATGCACCCGAATGATGCTCAGCATTCAGAACCTGCCGGTGCCTGTGATTGCCAAAGTGCAGGGGCTGGCCACCGCTGCAGGTTGCCAGATGGTGGCGCAGTGTGATCTGGCTGTGGCATCGAGCAACGCGAGCTTTGGTGTCAACGGCATTGACGTGGGCCTGTTTTGCGCCACACCCAGCGTACCGCTGGTGCGTAACATGCCTGCCAAACAGGCCATGGAAATGCTGCTCACAGGCGACTTCATCACCGCTGCCGAGGCCAAAGCGCGCGGCCTGGTCAACCGCGTGGTGCCGCCCGATGCGCTTGATGCCGAAGTAGACAAACTGCTCCAGTCCATCATCGCCAAGCCGCGTGAAGCCATTGCCATGGGCAAAGCCCTGTTCTACAAACAGCGTGAAACTGGTGTGGAGGCGGCCTACCAGCTCGCAGGCCAGACGATGGCTTGCAACATGAGCCATCCGGTCGCCCAAGAAGGTGTGCAGGCGTTCATCGACAAACGCAAACCGCACTGGCCACCACCCAAATCATTTCCCAAATCATTGTCCAAATCACTACCCAGATCATGAGTACCCAGACTTCCAGAATCAACACGCTTGATGAGTGGTTTGACGCCCTGCTCCAGCCCAGCACGCTCACTGAATTGGCTGTTCTGCTGGCCTGCATCTTGCTGGCTTGGCTGCTGACGCACCTGGCAGGCAAGGCACACCGCGAGCCGGATAAAAAATCGGTGTTGTTCGGGCGCAGCACGGTCGATGGCGTGCTGTTTCCGTTTTTGCTGCTGCTTCTGGCCTTTGCCTGCAAGGCGGTGTTGACCGGTCTGTTCCCACTGGTCATCTTCAGGCTGGCAATTCCTGTGTTGTTATCGCTGGCGCTGATTCGTCTGGGGGTCAAGGTTTTGCAACTGGCGTTCAAGGATGCCCCTTTGATCAAGGCCCTGGAGCGCACCATCTCGTGGCTGGCCTGGATAGCGGTGGTACTTTGGGTCAGTGGCCTGCTGCCCGTGATTCTCGACGAGCTGGACGGCATCAAATGGAAGGTGGGCGGCTCCATGCTGTCGGTGCGCACGCTGCTCGAAGGCGCAGTGACGGCTGGCGTGGTGATTTTGATCACGCTCTGGATATCGGCTGCCATTGAAACCCGTCTGCTTCGTTCTGCCACAGGCGGCGAGCTGTCTCTGCGCAAGGCAGTGAGCAATGCCACACGCGCCATGCTGGTGTTTGTGGGCTTGCTGGTGGCGCTGTCATCCGTGGGGATTGACTTGAGTACGCTGTCGGTGCTGGGCGGTGCGGTGGGCGTGGGCATTGGTTTTGGCCTGCAAAAGCTCGCAGCCAGCTATGTCAGCGGCTTTGTCATTCTGGCCGAACGCAGTGTGCGCATTGGCGACAACGTGCGCGTCGATGGTTTTGAGGGGCGCATCTCTGACATCAGGGCGCGTTATACCGTTGTGCGGGCCCTGTCAGGGCGCGAATCCATCGTTCCCAATGAAATGTTCATCAACAACCGCATTGAGAACCTGTCCCTCAATGACTTGCAAGTGATGCAGGCCACCGTGGTGACGGTTGGCTACGACAGTCAGGTCGAGCTGGTCATGCGTTTGTTGGTAGAGGCAGCCTCTTCGCAAGAGCGCGTACTCAAAGAGCCAGCACCTTCTGTCAATCTGACCAATTTTGGCCCGGACGGGCTGGAGTTCACGCTGAACTACTGGATGGTTGACCCGGAAAACGGCCAAGCCAATTTGCGCTCGCTGATTAACCTGCGTATTTTGGCCGCCCTGCGCGAGCACGGCATAGATATTCCCTGTCCGCAGCGGATGGTTCACCTGCCAGTCAAAGCGCCGCCGGACGTACCACAAAGAGCCTCAGAAAAACCGCCAGGAAAATCGCTGAACCTGGCCTGAACGCACACCTTTCGGCAGGCACCGCATTGATTTGCGCAAGAACTCTCTGGAGTGCAAGCTCTAAAGTACGCATCTACTCTGTCTATAATAAAATAGAACGACCGTTCTTTTTTGTGTCGCCAGCTTGTAGTGGTGCAATACCCCAGACAGCGTATGCAAGGAAGCTGGCGACATAAAATGAATGAGTTGCCTTACCTCAACGTCAATGTTGGTGTCAACGCATTTTTCAATTGAACTCTTAATTCACAAACTCTGGAGCCGCGCAATGAAGGTCTTGGTCCCTGTCAAACGTGTAGTTGACTACAACGTCAAAGTCCGCGTCAAATCCGATGGCACCGGTGTTGATATCGCCAACGTCAAAATGAGCATGAACCCGTTTGACGAAATCGCCATCGAAGAGGCCACGCGAATGCGTGAAAAAGGCCAGGCAACAGAAGTCATTGCTGTGAGTTGCGGCGTGTTGCAGTGCCAGGAAACCCTGCGCACTGCCATGGCCATTGGTGCAGACCGTGCGATCTTGGTCGAAACATCTGAAGAACTGCAGCCTCTGGCGGTTGCCAAGCTGCTCAAGGCATTGGTTGAAAAAGAGCAACCTCAGTTGGTGATCTTAGGCAAGCAAGCCATTGACGATGACTGCAACCAGACCGGCCAGATGCTGGCGGCGCTGCTGGGCTGGCCACAAGCCACGTTTGCCTTCAAGATTGAACTGGCAGATGGCAAGGTCAACGTGACCCGTGAAGTCGATGGCGGTCTGGAGACTCTGTCATTGACATTGCCCGCCATCGTCACCACCGATTTGCGTTTGAATGAGCCGCGCTACGTGACGCTGCCCAACATCATGAAGGCCAAGAAAAAGCAGCTGGACAACTACAAGCCCGCTGACCTGGGTGTCGATGTCACGCCGCGCATCAAAACGCTGAGCGTCAACGAGCCGCCCAAACGCAGCGCTGGCATCAAGGTAGCGAGCGTGGCCGCACTGGTTGACAAGCTCAAAAATGAAGCCAAGGTGATTTAACCAGCTTTTTTGTCAGCACCTTCGGCATCCATTTGGTTTTTGTTGAACGGCCAGGCTATGTTGCCAGGCCGAATTTGAACGGAGCACTCCATGACTTCTTTGGTAATTGCAGAGCACATCCACACCGATATCAAACCAGCAACCCTCAACACCGTGACCGCCGCTGCGCTGTGCGGTGGTGATGTGCATGTGCTGGTGGCGGGTTTCAACGCAAGCGGGGCCGCCCAGGCAGCGGCAAAAATCGCAGGCGTGAGCAAAGTCATCCACGTAGAGGGCGAACACTTCGCGCACAGCTTGGCAGAAAACATGGCAGCACAGGTGCTGGCGTTGGCAGCGGGCTATTCGCACATTCTTTTTCCAGCAACGGCATCCGGCAAGAACGTCGCGCCACGCGTTGCCGCTACGCTTGACGTGGGCCAGATTTCGGATATCACCAAAGTGCAGTCGCCCGATACTTTCGAGCGCCCTATCTATGCCGGTAACGCCATGGCGATTGTGCAAAGCATGGATGCCATCAAAGTCATCACAGTGCGTACCACGGGTTTTGATGCAGCAGCGCTGGGTGGTGCGGCTTCCATTGAAGTCGTCAATGGCCAGACTGACAACGGTAAATCAGCTTTTATCGGCTCGGAAATCGCCAAAAGCGACCGGCCTGAACTGGCTGCCGCCAAAATCATTGTCTCGGGTGGTCGCGCCCTTGGCTCGGGCGAGAGGTTCACAGAAATCATGACACCGCTGGCCGACAAGCTGGGGGCTGCCCTGGGCGCCTCACGCGCCGCTGTCGATGCGGGCTATGCCCCCAATGACTGGCAAGTCGGCCAGACCGGCAAGATTGTGGCACCGCAGCTGTACATCGCTGCTGGTATTTCAGGCGCTATCCAACACTTGGCCGGCATGAAGGACAGCAAAGTGATTGTGGCGATCAACAAAGATGCGGAAGCGCCCATTTTCAGCGTGGCTGACTACGGCCTGGAGGCTGATTTGTTCACGGCTGTGCCTGAGTTAACGGCTGCGCTTTAAACACGGATACCTTCAACGCAGAGGCGCCGAGAACGCAGAGAGCCGCAGAGAAAAAATGAAAAACCATTTATTTCTCTGACTCGTTTTTCTCTGCGTTCTTTGCGCCTCTGCGGTTAATGACCCCGAATCTACCCGACTCCCGAGACAACTCATGACCTACAAAGCTCCCCTGAAAGACATGCTGTTCAATATTCAGCACATCGCCAATATTGAACAAGTCGCCAAAATCCCCGCCTTCGCTGATGCGGGCTTTGACACGGCACAAGCGGTACTCGAAGAGTGTGCCAAGTTCAACGAAGGCGTGTTGGCCCCGCTCAATTGGGCAGGTGACATCAACCCGTCCAGCTTTAAAAACGGTGTGGTCACCACCACCCCTGGTTTCAAAGAAGCCTTCAAACAGTATGCTGAAGGCGGCTGGCAGGCGCTGCAACACCCAACTGAGTATGGCGGCCAGGGCTTGCCTAAAACCATAGGTAGCGCCTGCGGTGAAATGCTGAACTCAGCCAACATGAGCTTTGCCCTGTGCCCGCTGCTCAGCGATGGTGCGATTGAGGCGCTTTTGACGGCTGGCAGCGACGAGCTCAAAGCCACGTATCTGGAAAAGCTGGTCAGTGGCCAATGGACTGGCACCATGAACCTGACCGAGCCGCAAGCCGGCTCAGACCTGGCTGCCGTGCGCTCACGCGCCGAGCCCCAGGCTGACGGCACTTACAAGGTGTTTGGCACCAAAATCTACATCACCTACGGTGAGCACGACATGGCCGAGAATATCGTCCACCTTGTGCTGGCACGTGTCGTCGGTGCGCCTGAAGGCGTCAAAGGCATCAGCTTGTTTGTGGTGCCAAAATTCATGGCTGGCGAGGGCGGCACATTGGGCGCGCGTAACGACGTGCATTGCGTCAGCATCGAGCACAAACTGGGCATCAAGGCTTCACCAACAGCCGTACTGCAATACGGCGACAACGGTGGTGCGGTGGGTTACCTGGTGGGGCAAGAAAATCGCGGCCTGGAATACATGTTCATCATGATGAACTCGGCCCGCTACGCTGTGGGCATGCAAGGTGTTGCAGTCGCTGAAATGGCCTACCAAAAAGCCGTGAGTTTTGCCAAAGACCGCGTGCAAAGCCGCCCTGTGGATGGCTCCATCAAAGCCAGCGCTCCCATCATTCACCACCCCGATGTCAAGCGCATGCTCATGACCATGCGTGCCTACACCGAAGGTTGCCGCGCCATGGCCAGCGGTGCTGCGGCAGCGTATGACGCCAGTCACCACCACCTTGACGCAGACGTGAGAAAGCAGAATCTGGCTTTTTATGAGTTCATGGTGCCGCTGGTCAAGGGCTACAGCACCGAGATGAGCCTGGAAGTCACCTCCATGGGCGTTCAAGTCCACGGCGGTATGGGTTTTATCGAAGAAACCGGCGCTGCCCAGTATTACCGCGATGCCAAAATTTTGACGATTTACGAAGGCACCACCGCCATTCAGGCCAACGACCTGATTGGCCGTAAAACCATGCGCGACGGCGGGCAGACTGCGAAATCCATTGCAGCGCAAATCGAAGCCACTGAACGCGAACTGGTCAAAAACGGCAGCATGGATGCATGGGCTGTTGCCAAACGCCTGAAAGTTGCACGCGAAGCCTTCACGGACGTGATCGAGTTCGTGGTGGACTTTGGCAAAAACTCGCCAAACGCTGTGTTTGCGGGCAGCGTGCCCTACCTGATGCTGGCGGGCAATGTGGTGGCAGGCTGGCAGATGGCGCGCTCACTGCTGGTGGCGCAAGAAGAGCTGGCAAAAGGCGTGGATGTGGACTTCATGAAAGCCAAGATCACAACAGCGCGGTTTTATGCAGACCACCTGCTGACCAAAGCCCCCGGCATGCGTGACAGCATTGTCGAGGGTGCGGATTGCGTCACAGCCCTGGCGCTGGAAGCGTTCTAAAGAGCTTTTTACAGCACCTTCACATTCTTTTTACTGCTTTTTTGCTATCTTTTTGATACTTTTTTGATACTTTTTCGATACTTTTTTAATAGCATCTCACCCATGCGCAGATTGCGCTAGAGCCCTATTTTGTACCTCATCAAGCCCTTATAAAGCTTCTCCAAAGCCAAATTCATGTCCAAACTCCCTGGTGCTCTTCAAAACCTGCCATTGCCTGTCATTGGCTCCCCGCTGTTCATCATCAGCAACCCCAAGCTGGTGATTGCCCAGTGCATCGCTGGCGTGGTCGGCTCCATGCCCGCGCTCAATGCCCGGCCCGCCGAGCAACTTGAAGAGTGGTTGATCGAGATCACCGAAACACTGGCGGCGTACAACCAAGTCAATCCAGATCATCCAGCCGCGCCGTTTGCCATCAACCAGATCGTTCACAAGTCCAATGACCGGCTGGAACACGACATGGCCATGTGCGTGAAGTACAAAGTGCCCATCATCATCACCAGCCTGGGTGCGCGTGAAGACATCAACGCCGCAGCCCACAGCTACGGCGGCGTGGTGCTGCACGACATCATCAACAACAAACATGCCCACAAGGCGATTGAAAAGGGCGCCGATGGCCTGATTGCCGTGGCCGCTGGCGCGGGTGGGCATGCGGGTGTGAAAAGCCCGTTCGCCTTGATACAAGAGATCCGCCAGTGGTTTGATGGCCCGGTCGCCTTGTCGGGCTCCATCTCCACAGGTGGCGCTGTGCTGGCAGCCCAGGCCATGGGCGCAGATTTTGGCTACATTGGCTCAGCTTTTATCGCCACGCAAGAAGCCCGGGCATCAGATGCTTACAAGCAAGCCATTGTGGAGAGCAATTCAGACGACATTGTCTACAGCAACCTGTTTACAGGCGTACATGGCAACTACCTCGCGCCCTCCATCCGTGCTGCTGGCATGGACCCCGACAACTTGCCAGTCAGCGACCCCAGCAAAATGAATTTTGGCGGTGATAAGTCCAAGGCATGGAAAGACATCTGGGGTTGCGGCCAGGGTATTGGCGCGATTGACAAGGTGCAGAGCACGGCTGACTATGTGGCGCAACTGCGACGCGAGTATGAGGCTGCGAAGGCGCGCTTGCTGTAGTTTTCAGCGTATCCAGAAATCCATTTTGGCCACCAGCCCAATATACCAAGGTATGGGTACGGGTACGAGCCGTGAAGGAGCCTCTGCATCACTGCCTGCGGCTTTGCGCCTTACCTCCTATTGATCTGAAAACGCAATAAGGGCGTATTCAACTCAACAAATAGTCAATTTCGTGATGAATACTGGCCTTGTTACAGCTCGAATCTGCAATCAGTAATCAGTAATCAGCATTTTTCAATCTGTTTGAGCGCGATTTCTAAGCAGAAGCACCATGACTCCCCCCAGCTTTGCTTACTTGTCCGGTTTTGGTAATGAGTTTGCCAGCGAGGCCATTGCTGGCGCTTTGCCAGAAGGCCGCAACAGTCCGCAGCGTGCCCCGCACAATTTGTACACCGAGCTACTGTCTGGCACGGCATTCACGATGCCCCGTGCCGAGAACCGACGCACCTGGTTATATCGGCGGCAGCCTTCGGTGGTGAGTGGCAGCTACCAGCCTTACTTGCAACCGCTGTGGCTCAGCGGAGCCGCCAGTGGCAAGGCCATACCGCCTGATCCGCTGCGCTGGCGCCCGTTTGAAATTCCGCTTGAATCAATTGAGTCACTGGATTTTGTAGATGGTATGCGCACGCTGGCCACCAACGGCGATGCCGACAGCCAGACGGGTATGGCCGCGCACATCTACGTGGCCAACCGCTCCATGGCACAGCGCGCACTGGTCAATGCTGATGGCGAAATGCTGCTGGTGCCGCAGCAAGGCCGTATGGTGGTGACCACTGAGCTGGGTCTGCTCGATGTCAAGCCCGGCGAAGTGGTGGTGGTGCCGCGTGGCATGGCTTTCAGCGTGGCTTTGCCTGAAGGTGCCTCACGCGGCTATGTGTGCGAGAACTACGGGGCACATTTCCGGTTGCCTGAACTCGGGCCGATTGGCTCGAATGGGCTGGCCAATGCACGCGACTTTCTGACACCTGCCGCGGCTTTTGACACAGGTTCTGCACCAGAGGGCGGATTTGAGATCATCAAAAAGTATGGCGGCAGTTTGTGGTCAGCGGCGCAGCCGTGCAGTCCCTTCAATGTGGTGGCCTGGCACGGCAATTTGGTGCCTTACAAATACGACACAGCCCGCTTCATGACCATCGGCTCCATCAGCTACGACCATCCTGATCCTTCCATCTTCACGGTGCTGACGTCGCCTTCTGACACACCTGGCACGGCCAACTGCGATTTTGTGATTTTCCCGCCGCGCTGGCTGGTGGCTGAAAACACCTTTCGACCGCCGTGGTATCACCGCAACGTCATGAGCGAGTTCATGGGTCTGGTCTATGGCCAGTACGATGCCAGGCCCGAAGGCTTCAAGCCTGGAGGTGCCTCGCTGCACAACTCAATGGTGCCGCACGGCCCTGATCTGGAAGCCTTTGAGAAGGCCAGCACAGCCGAGCTGGCCCCGCATAAGTTGGGCAACACACTGGCCTTCATGCTGGAGAGCCGTTACCGCTTGGTGCCCACCGAATACGCCATGCAGGGCGACGCACTGGAGGGCAGCTACAGCCAATGCTGGGCCGGGCTTGAAGACAGGCTCAAGGGCTGATTCCGTTTTTAGATCCCTGCGATGGGTTGCTGCTTCGCGCCGCATCTCCTGTGGCTCTGAAAACACAATAACTCTCGGTTGTCGAGCCTGACTGGTTCGTGCTTCAAGCCCAAAGAGCGCGTCGGCTCAAGCAGTCAGCCCCAGCTTCCCAAAGAGCGCGTCGGCTCAAGCAGTCAGCCCCAGCTTGTCGGCCAGACCGATGCGCTGGAGTTTACCGGTCGCGCCTTTGGGGATTTCGGCCAGAAAGAGGATTTTTTTAGGGACTTTGAAATCCGCCAGTTTGGTGCTGGCAAAGTCGCGCAGTTCGCGCTCTGTCAGGGTGTGGCCTTCGCGCAGTACCACGGCAGCGGCGACTTCTTCGCCCAGTTTGGCGTGCGGCATGGCAAAGGTGACCACCTGCATCACCGCCGGATGATCCATCAGGATTTCGTCCACCTCTCTTGGGGAGATTTTTTCGCCCCCCCGGTTGATGATTTCTTTCAGGCGACCTGTGAGCGACAGGTAACCGTCAGCCGTCAGCGTGCCCTGGTCGCCGGTGCGAAACCAGCCATGGGTGAAAGCCTCGGCGTTGGCTTTGTCGTTGTTTTCATAGCCCAGC
>RDZZ01000125.1 GCA_004293655.1 Polaromonas sp.
CAGCCAGCAGCCAGTCAAATCCGACCCGATACCGTGTTTTTCAGTGCAGCGTGGCGAATGCAAGCCACCCGAACCCAAGCACTCACACTATTAGCGCAGTCGCATCTCTGCCGCGCGCGCGTGCGCCTGCAGTCCCTCGCCATGCGCCAGCACCGAGGCGATCTGGCCCAGCACTTGCGCGCCCTGCTCGCTGACTTCGATGATGCTGCTGCGTTTTTGAAAATCGTACACGCCCAGCGGCGAGCTAAAGCGGGCCGTACCGCTGGTGGGCAGCACGTGGTTGGGGCCGGCGCAGTAGTCGCCCAGGCTTTCGCTGGTGTAGGCACCGAGAAAAATCGCCCCTGCGTGGCGCAGCAGCGGCTCCCAGCGGTGCGGGTCGCGGCTGGAGACTTCCAGGTGTTCGGGTGCGATGCGGTTGCTGATCTCGCACGCCTCTTCCATGCTGCGGGTGTGAACCAGCAAGCCGCGCCCGTTCAAGGATTTGGCAATGATCTCTGCGCGGGGCATGGTGGGCAGCAGGCGGTCAATCGCCTCTTGTACCGCGTCAATGTACGAGGCATCAGGGCACAGCAAAATGCTTTGCGCCAGCTCGTCGTGTTCGGCCTGGCTGAACAAATCCATCGCAACCCAGTCTGCCGGGGTGCTGCCATCGGCCAGCACCAGTATTTCTGATGGCCCGGCAATCATGTCGATGCCTACAGTGCCGAAAACGCGCTTTTTGGCGCTGGCAACATAGGCGTTGCCGGGGCCGGTGATCTTGTCCACCTTGGGCACGGTCTGGGTGCCGTAGGCCAGGGCTGCTACGGCCTGCGCGCCACCTATCGTGAAAGCACGGGTCACACCCGCCACATAAGCGGCGGCCAGCACCAGGGCATTTTTTTCACCCCGGGGCGTGGGCACCACCATGATGATTTCACTGACTCCCGCCACATGGGCTGGAATGGCGTTCATCAGCACCGATGAGGGGTAAGCAGCTTTGCCGCCCGGCACGTAAATGCCCACACGGTCCAGGGGCGTGACTTTCTGGCCCAGCAGACTGCCGTCTTCGTCGCGGTAGCTCCAGCTCTGGCCGTTGGCATTTTTCTGGGCCTCGTGGTAGCTGCGCACGCGGCGGGCCGCAGCCTGAAGTGCATCGCGCTGGACGGCAGGAATCGCCTTGAACGCGGCTTCAAGCTCGGCCTGCGTGAGTTCCAGCGCGCCCATGTGGGCGACTTGCAGCCCATCAAAGCGGGCGGTGTAGTCCAGCACGGCGGCATCGCCCCGTGTTTGCACGTCCGTCAGGATGTCGGCCACACGTTGCTCAATGGCCGCGTCAGTGTCAGCCGACCAGTGCAGGCGGGCCTTGAGATCGGCATCAAATGTGGCACTGTGGCTGGTCAGGCGGAGCGGAGTAGCTATTAAATTCATAGTCAATTCAAAAGGAATTTCACAAGGAGATCAGGAGATAAAAGAGTAAAGAGGAAAAAAGCGCATATTTTTCGTCACTACAAAGGTCGAAAGCTGTGAAGTCATTCAACGCAGAGGCGCAGAGAACGCAGAGCAAGACGAGGGGGAAACAAATTTTTGCTTCTTTCTCTGCGGTTCTCTGCGTACTCTGCGCCTCTGTACTTGACCTCGTGACCTCCTTGTAAAACCAGCGTTAGCGCGTTTGAACAGCAGCCGAAAAAGCGTCGATGATCTTGCGAATCGGCGCTTGCTTGAGCTTGAGCGCGGTCTGGTTCACCACCAGGTGCGAGCTGATGTCCAAAATGCGCTCGACCTCGACCAAATGGTTGGCCCTGAGCGTGTTGCCGGTCGATACCAGGTCCACAATGGCGTCTGCCAGACCCGTCAGGGGTGCCAGCTCCATGCTGCCATAGAGCTTGATCAGGTCAACATGAACGCCCCTGGAGGCAAAAAAGTCCCGCGCAATCGCCACGTATTTGGTCGCCACCGTCATGCGTGAGCCTTGGCGCATGGCGGCTGTGTAGTCAAAACCGTCACGCACGGCCACGCTGATGCGGCACATGGCAATTTGCAGATCCAGCGGGACATACAGGCCCTGCGTTCCTGACTCCAGCAGCGTGTCTTTACCGACCACGCCCATGTCAGCGCCACCGTATTGCACGTAGGTCGGTACATCGGTGGGCCGCACCAGCAACACGCGCACGTCTAGCTGGTTGGTGTCGAGGATCAGCTTGCGGGATTTTTCAGGGTCATCGAGCACTTCAATGCCTGCGCTTTTGAGCAGCGGCTGAATGTCGTCAAAAATTCTGCCTTTTGACAGCGCAATCGTGATCATGACCGGACCCGCTCAATCTCAGCGCCCATGCCGCGCAGTTTGGCTTCCATCTGGTCATAGCCCCGGTCAAGGTGATAAATGCGGTCCACCAGCGTTTCACCGTCGGCCACCAGGCCAGCAATGACCAGGCTGGCAGAGGCGCGCAAGTCAGTCGCCATCACGGTGGCACCCGAGAGCCTTTCAACGCCTTCCATGACAGCGACCTTGCCTTCAATCTGGATTTTCGCGCCCAGCCGCACCATTTCATTGACGTGCATGAAACGGTTCTCAAAAATCGTCTCCAGCACGGTACTGGTGCCGTGCGAGACAGCATTCAGCGCCATGAACTGCGCCTGCATGTCGGTTGGAAACCCCGGGTATTCGGTGGTACGAAACGACTGCGCCTTCAAACGCCCTTGCGCCTGTATGCGCACAAAACCTTCGCCCGGCGTGACCACGGCACCGGCCTCGCGCAGCTTCTCGATCACCGCGTCCAGGTGGTCGCACCTGGCGTGCAGCAGCGTCACGTCGCCCCCGGCAGCGGCTACGGCGCATAAAAATGTCCCGGCTTCTATGCGGTCGGCCACCACGCGGTGGGTGCAGCCATGCAGGCGCTCCACGCCCTGGATGCGAATGCGGCGCGTGCCCTGGCCTTCGATATGTGCGCCCATGCGGATCAGCATGTCCGCCAGATCGACAATCTCGGGCTCTTGTGCGGCGTTTTCAAGAATGGTCTCGCCTTCGGCCAGGGTGGCGGCCATCAGGAAGTTTTCAGTGCCGGTGACGGTCACCATGTCGGTGGTGATGTGGCAGCCCTTCAAGCGCCCGCGCTCGCCGTTGGCCTTTGCCGGTATTTTGGCGATCATGTAGCCGTGCTCGACCAGAATTTCGGCGCCCATGGCCTGCAAGCCCTTGATGTGCTGCTCCACCGGGCGCGAACCAATCGCGCAGCCGCCGGGCAATGACACCGTGGCTTCCCCAAAGCGTGCCAGCAAAGGCCCGAGCGCCAGCACCGAGGCGCGCATGGTCTTGACCAGCTCGTAAGGTGCCTCGGGCGAACTCAGGCCAGCTGCATTGACCGTGACGGTGCCCGGCTGGCTCAAACTGCGCTCGGCACTGACACCCATGTTGCGCACCAGCTTGAGCATGGTCACCACATCTTGCAACTGCGGCACGTTTTCAAGCGTGACGGGCTCATCGGTCAGCAGCGCAGCACACAGCTCCGGCAGGGCAGCGTTCTTGGCCCCCGAGATGGTGACGGTGCCTGACAGCGATTTCCCGCCCTTGATAAGTAACTTGTCCATTGTTTTTTATGAGTGATTGTCAGGAACTGATGGTCAGGAACCGGCCAGGGCGGCCCATTCGGCAGGCGTGTAGGTCTTCATCGACAGGGCATGAACCTCGTCGGTTTGCATACGGCCACCCAGCGTGGCGTACACGCGCTGGTGGCGCTGGATCAGCCGCTGGCCCTCAAAAGCACTGGAGACGATGGTGGCATACCAGTGCCGACCGTCGCCTGAGAGTTCAAGGTGTTCGCAGGCCAGGTTGGAGCCGATGATGGTTTGGAGTTCTTCGCTGGTCATGTTTTTATCTTTGAAATAGCAGGAGAAATATCTTTGCAAGCAGGGGCCGCGGAACTGGCTTTGCCAGGCCGCAGGCGCAGCGCCCCCCAGGGGGGCAGAGAACTACACGAAGTGAGAGAACGTGGGGGCATTAACTCCTGATTTTGTAGCCGGTACGCAGCATATTTACGGCGATGGCGCTGACCAGCAGCAAAGCCGCCGAGACAATGCCCAGGCTCAGCCAGGGCGAGACATCGCTGACGCCAAAAAACCCATACCTGAAGCCATCAATCATGTAGAAAAACGGGTTCAGGTGGCTGACTTTTTGCCAGAAAGGCGGCAACGAGTGAATCGAGTAAAACACACCGCTTAAAAACGTCATGGGCATGATGACAAAGTTTTGAAACGCCGCCATCTGGTCAAACTTGTCTGACCACAGCCCGGCAACGATACCCAGCGCACCCAGCATGGCCGCGCCCAGCACGGCAAACAGCACAATCCACAAGGGTGCTACAAAACCGGGCTGGCCAAAATACACCGTGACGGCAAACACCCCCGCGCCCACCAGCAGGCCGCGCGCAATCGAGGCCCCGACATAGGCAAAAAACCAGTGCCAGTGCGACAGCGGGGTGAGCAGCACAAACACCAGGCTGCCCATGATCTTGCTTTGTATCAGCGACGACGAGCTGTTGGCAAATGCGTTTTGCAGCACGCTCATCATGACCAGACCCGGCACCAGAAATGCGGTGTAGCTGACCTGGCCATAGACCAAGACCCGGTCTTGGAGCACATGGCCAAAAATCAGCATGTACATCACGGCGGTGAGCACCGGTGCGCCAACGGTCTGAAAGCCGACCTTCCAGAAACGCAGGACTTCTTTGTAAAGCAATGTCTGCCAACCACTCATGCACGCACTCCCGACTTGCCGGACATCACATCCAAAAACACATCTTCCAGGTCTGCCTTGCGGATCTCCACGTCTTCGGCCACCAGACCCGCCTGGCGAACGGCGGCCAGGTACTGTTCAATCTCATGCGCATTGTGCGCCGGGAACTGCACAATGCGGCCTGTAACACGGGCCTGCCGCGCCAGGGATATAGGAAGTTCGCTATCAATTTTGAAGCGCAGCACATTTGACGATGCCGCACTGAGCAAATCCGACGTTTGCGCCAGTGCCACCACCCGCCCCTGCTTGAGCATGGCAATGCGGCTGCACAATGCCTCGGCTTCTTCGAGGTAATGGGTCGTCAGCAGCACGGTACTGCCCTGCTTGTTGAGCCTGGCAATGAACTGCCACAGCGTTTGCCTAAGCTCCACGTCAACGCCTGCGGTGGGTTCGTCCAGCACAATCACGCGCGGTTTGTGAACCAGCGCCTGGGCCACCAGTACGCGGCGCTTCATGCCGCCCGACAGTTGGCGCATGTTGGCGTTGGCTTTGTCTGCCAGGCCCAGGCTGTCCAGCAGCTCGTCGATCCAGGCGTCGTTGTTTTTGATGCTGAAATAGCCCGATTGAATGCGCAGTGCCTCCCGTACCGTGAAAAACGGGTCAAACACCAGCTCTTGCGGCACGATGCCCAGTTTGCGGCGGGCATCGGCATAGTCGCGCACCACGTTGCTGCCATGCACAGTGACCGTGCCACTGCTGGCCCTCGACAGACCCGCCAAAATACTGATCAGCGATGTCTTGCCTGCCCCATTGGGCCCCAGCAATCCGAAAAACTCACCGGGCTGGATGTCAAAACTCACATCGTCGAGCGCCCGCACGGCGGGGCTGGTTTGACGTTTGGCGTTGGGGTAGGTTTTACAGACGGACTGAAATGAGATGGCTGGCATGAGTCCGTTATTTTAAAGGCTAGGCGCTATCGGCCTTACCGGTGATGAACCCGTCCGGCCCGTCGCTAAAAAGCTTGAAGGGCTTAAAGCGATTGACAGCTCAGGGCGTTGGTGGAA
The DNA here is from genome assembly GCA_004293655.1 of Polaromonas sp. Taxonomy (GTDB): domain Bacteria; phylum Pseudomonadota; class Gammaproteobacteria; order Burkholderiales; family Burkholderiaceae_C; genus Polaromonas. The sequence goes on from RDZZ01000125.1 coordinate 5,773, forward strand.
CCAGCTCTGCCACACCGTAGAGTGCTGCCAGCTGGCGCAGGCGCGGTGCCAGCCCCTGGACTGAAAAGGTCTTGCCTGCGGCAAGCGCTTCGCGCCGGCAAGCCAGCAACACGGCCAGTGCAGAAGAGTCAAACAGTTGCAAGGCGCTGGCATCGGCCACCACTGCGCCCGGCTGCAACTGCACCTGACGCTTCAAGCCAAGGGCAAATCCGGCGGCCACTTCATGGGTCAACTCGGCAGGCAGTTTAATCACGGCTGAGGTCTGGGTGTCAGGTGGATGGCTCAGGACTTCTTGGCAGCCACATTGGTTTTGTTGCGCTGCGCGAGGGACGCAATCAGGCCGTCCACGCCTTTGGCATTGATTTCCTGTGCAAACTGGGTGCGGTAGGTCTCGACCAGCCACACGCCCAGCACGTTCAAATCATAAATTTTCCAGCCGGATGGCGATTTTTGCATGCGGTAATCCAGCTGAACCGGGTCGCCACTGCCCACCACCTCGGTGCGCACCACAACCTCCGTGTCTGTCGGTGCCACGCCGCGCATGGGTTTGACGTTGATGCTCTGGTCTTTGACTTGCGCCAAGGCACCCGAATAGGTGCGGATCAGCAGGGTTTTGAACTCTTCTTGCAGGCGTTTTTGCTGCTCAGGTGTGGCCTGACGCCAGTTGCGGCCCACGGCAGAAGCCGTCATGCGGGTGAAGTCCACGTTGGGCATGATCTTGGTGTCAACCAGCGAGATGACCCGGCTCACGTCGCCAGCCTGCACGGCCTTGTCGGCCTTGATGTTGTCCAGCACATCCACAGAAATGCGCTTGATCAGCGCATCCGGGGCTTCATCAGCGGCCGCTCGAACCAACGGTGCAGCAGCCAACATGGCCAATCCGAGCAAGGTACCCATTAAAGAGTTGAGGTTTCTACGGTTCATGGCGTTCCTTGAGTTCATGGGGCAAACGTGGGGCGAATGTGGGGCGAATGTGTGGCAAAAAGCAGGGGTTCGTGAAGCAGTTTGCAAGATGGATTTGACACAAATTGTGAAGTTTCGTGTCAGGCGGGTAAAGGTTTCAAGTAAATCTTACGGGGCTTTGACGGGTGTCGGGCTGGCGCCATCAACCGCAGTAGCAGGCGCCAAAACGCCTGCGGGTACCGTCTCAGGCAAGGTCTCCGGCAAGTCAAAGCGTTCTTCTTTTTCGGGTGCTTCACGGTCAATCAGGCTACGACGGCGCTGGAGATAAATCTCCCGCGTGAATGTGTATTTGTCAAGTGCTGCCGCGTCCAGGACATCACCCGTTGCCAGAAAATTGGCTCGCAAATTGACAATACCCAGCGCATTGAGCGAGTTGCGCACAGGGACATCGCCGGAACGGCTCACCAGATTGCCATTCAGATCAACCAGCGTTCCCACGGAATCACGCACGGTAGAAGGCCCCAGAATGGGAAGCACAACATACGGGCCGGCCGCCACGCCCCACCGCCCCAGTGTTTGTCCAAAATCCTCAGTGTGCCGGGGAATATTCATCTCGCTGGCCACGTCCAACACACCACCCAGGCCCCAGAACGTGTTGACGGTGACGCGAAACAGCATGTCTGCCGCGTCTGCGCCCTGCAGTTGCAGCACGTTGTTGGCCAATGACCACACATCCGCGATGTTGTTGAAGAAATTGGTCACACCACGGCGCACCAGTGAGGGCGTGACGTCCCGGTACGCCAACGCCACAGGCTTGATGATGGCGCGGTCAAGCTGATCGTTGAATTGGAAGACGGTTCGATTCAAAGGCTCCAGAGGATCGGCAGGGTTGCTGGGGATCGCGCTGGGGCCTGTCGCGCAGCCTTGCAGCAGCAGGGCGAAGCAGACTGCTGCGGCTGAAAATAGGGTTTTTAGATTCATTCGTGTGATCATTTTTGTGCTGGCTTCCCGGATGGGGGTGCAGTGTCCGGTGCTGATGCAGCACCTGGCGCCGTACCTGGTGCTGCACTGCCGTCCGCCGCTTTGCTGAATAAAAACCGGCTGATGAGGTCTTCAAGCACCACGGCAGACTGGGTCTGCTTGAGCACATCGCCAGGCGCCATGTTCTTTGGATCGTAGCCGGGCTCTATGCCAATGTATTGCTCGCCCAGCAAACCGCTGGTCAAGATTTTCAACGAACTGTCTTTGGGAAAAGCATAGCGGCTTTCCATGGCCAGGTTGACGCTGGCTTGAAACGACTTGTCATCAAACACAATGTTTTCAACCCGGCCCACGACCACACCTGCACTTTTGACAGCGGCACGGGGCTTTAAGCCCCCGATGTTGTCAAACTTTGCCGTGACTTTATAAGTGGTGTCGAAATTGAGCGTGAGCAAATTGGCCGATTTCAACGCCAGAAACAAAACCGCCGCCCCGCCTATCAGGACAAACAAACCCACCCACAAATCATTTTTTGAACGCTGCATCGTTATTCTTTCAAGCGCTGGGCGTGAACCCGGCAGGTACACAGGCAGAGCCGGGTAAACACTTAGATTGATATTTTGGCACGGCCTGCATAAACGTGTGCTTAGCCATTCAGATACTGAACATCAGGGTCGTCAACAAAAAGTCCAGCCCTAGAACGGCCAGCGATGCCACCACGACCGTGCGCGTGGTGGCGCGCGAGACGCCTTCGGGCGTTGGCTGGGCTTCAAAGCCTTGGTACAGTGCCACAAAAGTCACCGTCACGCCAAACACCAGACTTTTGATGATGCCGTTACCCACGTCTCGCCAGACATCCACGCCCGACTGCATCTGGCTCCAGAACGAGCCTGCATCAATGCCGATCAGCGCCACACCCACCAGCCAGCCGCCCATGATGCCAACCGCGCTAAACACCGCTGCCAGCAACGGCATGGCGATGATGCCACCCAGAAAACGCGGGGCCAGAATGCGCCGCATCGGGTCAACAGCCATCATCTCCATGGCCGACAGCTGCTCGCCTGCTTTCATCAGGCCAATCTCGGCGGTCAGCGCGGTACCGGCACGGCCTGCAAACAGCAGCGCAGTGACCACCGGCCCCAGCTCCCTGACCAGACTCAGGGCCACCAGCAGGCCCAGTGCTTCTGCCGAGCCGTAACGCTGCAGCGTGTAGTAGCCCTGCAAGCCCAGAACGAACCCCACGAACAGCCCGGACACGGAAATGATGACCAGCGAATAGTTGCCCAGAAACAAAATCTGGTCCCGCACCAGACCAAAGCGGCTCAATGCCGCCCCGCTCAAGCCGACGAGTCGCACCAGCAACCGGCTGGCATGACCTAAGTCTGCGAGCTGGCTGCGTACCGCAGAACCCAGACTTGACACCCATCGTACGGCTTTGGACTGGCTCATGAACGATTGGCCTTCTTGTCTGGGGACGGGTTGCCAAAATCTGTGGCGACATCTGCTCCGGGGTAATGGAATTTGACCGGGCCTTCACTGAGGGCATTGACGAACTGATGCACCAGCGGATCGCTAGAGTGCCTGACCTCATCGGGCGTGCCCTGTGCTGCAATGCCGCCATTGGCCAAAATAATCACTTTGTCTGCAATGCGGAAGGTCTCTTCAAGATCATGCGAGACCACCATGCTGGTGATGCCCAGCGTGTCGTTGAGCTGGCGGATCAGCTGTGCCGCCGTGCCCAGAGAAATAGGGTCCAGACCCGCAAACGGCTCGTCATACATGATGAGTTCAGGGTCCAGCGCAATGGCTCGGGCCAGTGCCACGCGCCTGGCCATGCCGCCCGAGATTTCGCTGGGCATCAGGTGCCGTGCGCCACGCAGGCCCACCGCGTTGAGCTTCATGAGAACGATGTCGCGAATTAATTCATCGTTCAGGCTGGTGTGCTCCCGCAGCGGGAAGGCCACATTGTCAAACACACTCAAATCCGTGAACAGCGCGCCAAACTGAAACAGCATGCCCATGCGCCTGCGGGCGGCGTACAGCTCGGGCTGGCGCATGCTGCCGATATTCTTGCCGTCAAACAGCACCTTGCCCTGCCCGGCTGTTTGCTGCCCGCCAATCAAACGCAGCACGGTGGTTTTGCCGCCGCCGGATGCACCCATCAGCGCCGTGACCTTGCCGCGTGGCACCGACAGCGTGATTTTGTTCAAAATCACCCGCTCACCACTGGCGCCTGGGTAGGAAAACGTCACGTCCTTGAATTCGACCAGCGGAGATGCAGAAATATCGGTCATGAAGGGCGGTGCAGGGCTGAGGAGGCGTCAAAAATGTTGGGGGCAATCGCTGGCAGCCAGCAAAAGCTGTGATGATAAAGGGTTTGGGCAAACGGCACGTCAGCCGACAGTTATCAGCAGGCAGAATAACGTCACGACTCTCCGGGACCATACACCTGGCTGCTGCTTCACACCTGAAGCTTCACATTTCAAGCTGTTTTGTGGCACCTACCAGCACAGTCCAGCCTTAAATCACCTTGGCAATGCTGGCGCAAACGTGGTCAATATTCTTGCTGTTTAACGCCGCCACGCACATGCGGCCAGCATCGGTGCCGTACACACCAAACTCGCTGCGCAGGCGCTGCATCTGGTCTTTGGACAAACCGCTGTAGCTGAACATGCCGATCTGGTCGGTGATGAAACTCATGTCCTGCACCACGCCAGCAGCTTTCAAGCCGTCCACCAACTTTTGGCGCATGGCCTTGATGCGCACGCGCATCTCAGTCAGCTCGCCCTCCCACTGGGCGCGCAGGGCGGGGGTGTTGAGCACAGTGGCCACCACGGTACCGCCATGAATCTGCGGGTTGCTGTAGTTGGTACGAATCACCAGCTTGAGCTGGCTCAGCACGCGGTCAGCTTCTTCTTTTGAGGCACACAACACTGACAGCGCGCCGACACGTTCGCCGTACAGGCTAAAGCTCTTGCTGAAAGATGTGGACACAAAAAAGCACAGCCCGGCGGCGACAAACTTGGCCACAGCCGCGCCGTCTTCAACAATACCGTGGCCAAAGCCCTGATAGGCCATGTCCAGAAAGGGCGTCAATTCACGCGCCTTGACAACAGCAATGACTTGGTCCCATTGCTCTGGCGTGATGTCATAGCCCGTCGGATTGTGGCAACAGGCGTGCAGCACGACAATGGTGCCTGCGGCGGCGGCATTGAGCGTAGCCAGCATGCCGTCAAAGTTGATGCCGCGTTTGACGGCGTCGTAGTAAGGGTGGCTTTGCACCTCAAAACCCGCCTGCGTGAACAGCGCGCGGTGGTTTTCCCAGCTGGGGTCAGAAATCAGCACCGTCGCGTTTGGTTTGAGCTTTTTCAAGAAATCAGCGCCAATTTTCAGGCCACCGGTGCCACCAATGCCCTGGGCCGTGGCGATGCGTCCGCTCCTGACCGGCTCACTGTCGGCCCCAAACACCAAGGACTTGACAGCTGAGTCATACGCCGCAATACCGTCAATAGGCAAGTAGCCGCGGGGCTTGGGCGAATCCATCATCAGCTTTTCAGCGGCCTGCACACACTGCAGCAGGGGCAGCTTGCCGTTGTCGTCGTAATACACGCCCACGCCCAGGTTCACCTTGTTGGGATGGGTGTCTGCCGCAAATGCTTCATTGATGCCCAAGATAGGATCGCGGGGGGCCATTTCGACTGCGGTAAATATTGACATAAGGCTCCTGAAAGTTAAAAAAGACGTAAGCTTGTCGGTTGCACTTGATTTTAACGGCCTCAGATGTTGGTCTTATCGTGATTTATCGAGGTTCCCATGCCAGAAGTACTAGAGCTCATAACCCCATCGAATAGTCTCTCGAATCACACAACGCCAACAGGCACGTTCGCGACTTTCCCGGGCTCGCCCTTCGAGCTCTTTCAGCCCTACATGCCGGCTGGTGACCAGCCACAAGCAATTGCTCAGCTGGTCGAAGGCGTCAACGACGGCGAAGCGTTTCAAACCCTGCTGGGCGTCACAGGCTCTGGCAAAACCTACACCATGGCCAACGTGATTGCGCGCCTGGGCCGACCAGCTATTGTGTTTGCGCCCAACAAAACGCTGGCGGCACAGCTGTACAGCGAGTTCCGGGAGTTTTTCCCGAAAAATGCAGTGGAGTATTTCGTCAGCTACTACGATTACTACCAGCCCGAGGCGTATGTGCCCCAGCGCGACCTGTTCATTGAAAAAGACTCGGCGATCAACGAGCACATCGAGCAGATGCGTCTGTCGGCCACCAAAAGCGTGCTGGAGCGGCGCGACACCATCATTGTGGCCACGGTCAGTGCCATTTACGGCATAGGTGCGCCCGAAGACTACACACAGATGCGGTTCATTGCCCGCGTCGCTGACAAGATGGGCCAGCGCGACGTGATTGCACGGCTGATCCGCATGCAGTACTCCCGCAATGATCAGGACTTTTCGCGGGGTACATTTCGCGTGCGTGGCGACGTGATCGATGTGTTTCCAGCAGAGCATTCAGAGCTTGCCCTGCGCATTGAGCTGTTTGACGACGAGATTGAGTCGCTGCAGCTGTTTGACCCGCTGACTGGACGCATCCGGCAAAAGGTGCCGCGCTTTGTGGTCTACCCGAAAAGCCACTATGTGACGCCGCGTGACAAAGTCATGATGGCAGTGGAAACCATCAAGCTCGAATTGTCAGAACGCGTGGGCCAGTTTGTCAGCCAGGGCAAGCTGGTGGAAGCCCAGCGCATTGAGCAGCGTACCCGTTTTGATTTGGAAATGCTCAGTGAGATTGGCCACTGCAAGGGCATTGAAAACTACACCCGCCATTTAAGCGGTGCGCCTGCAGGCTCGCCGCCGTCAACGCTGTGCGACTACATGCCCAAAGACGCGGTGATGTTTCTGGACGAAAGCCACGTCATGATAGGCCAGCTCAACGCGATGTACAACGGTGACCGGGCGCGCAAGAACAACCTGGTGGACTATGGCTTTCGCCTGCCCAGTGCACTGGACAACCGACCCCTGAAATTTGAAGAGTTTGAAGGCAAGATGCGGCAGGCGATTTTTGTCTCTGCCACGCCAGCTGCGTACGAACAAGAGCATGCCGGGCAGGTGGTCGAGCAGGTGGTCAGACCCACGGGCTTGGTGGACCCACAGGTTGAAGTACGGCCAGCTACCCATCAGGTCGATGACGTGCTGGGTGAAATCCGCATCCGGGTCGATAAAAACGAGCGCGTGCTGATCACCACGCTGACCAAGCGCATGGCTGAGCAGCTCACAGACTACCTGACGGACAACGGCGTCAAAGTACGCTACCTGCACAGCGATGTCGATACCGTGGAGCGCGTCGAAATTTTGCGTGACCTGCGTCTAGGCGCGTTTGACGTGCTGGTCGGCATCAATTTGCTGCGTGAGGGACTGGACATTCCCGAGGTGTCGCTTGTGGCCATTCTGGACGCCGACAAGGAAGGGTTTTTGCGCGCCGAACGCAGTCTGATTCAGACCATTGGCCGGGCGGCCCGTAACCTCAATGGGCGCGCCATCCTGTATGCCGACCGCATCACCGACTCGATGAAAAAAGCCATCGATGAAACCGAGCGCCGCCGCAACAAACAAGTGGCCCACAACCTTGAACATGGCATCACGCCAGTGAGTGTGGTCAAACGCATCAGGGACTTGATCGACGGTGTGTACAGCGAGAAATCGGGCAAAGAGGCCGAAAAACTGATCATGCAAAAAGCACGGGTCGAAGACATGAGCGAGAAGGACATTGCCCGCGAGATCAAACGGCTTGAAAAACAGATGGTCGAGCACGCCAAAAACCTTGAGTTTGAAAAAGCCGCCAAACTGCGTGACCAACTGCATGTACTTAAAGAGCAGGTCTTTGGTGCGCCGGGTAACGACAACGTACTGCCAATATCTGTTGCCAAGGGAGCCAAGGTTTGAGTCGGCGCGCGACAAACAAGAGTTACCGCAGAGTTTAAATCCCTACTCGCGAGTATGTATTTTGCAAAACATCCTGTGCAGTGATATACTTGACAGATTCAGTCAGGAACAGATTACAAAAAGAAAAGCCTCCACGATGAACGGTTGACTGACCGGGGCGGCTGTAGGAAAGATTCTCTGAAAACATATTTTTTCAGAGCAATAACGACTGTCTAACAAGGTTTTCCGACAGTCAAGCTAACCCCAAAAGGAGCTTGTTATGCGCCTCACCACCAAAGGCCGCTTTGCGGTCACAGCCATGATTGACTTGGGTTTGCGCCAAAACAATGGCCCGGTCACACTGGCAGCCATCAGCCAGCGCCAGCAGATTTCTCTGTCTTATCTTGAGCAATTGTTCGGCAAATTGCGTCGCCATGAACTCGTTGAGTCCACCCGTGGACCAGGTGGCGGCTACACACTGGGCCGCAAAGCCTGTGAGATCACGGTTGCGGACATCATCGTCTCAGTCGATGAGCCGATTGATGCCACCCAATGCGGCGGCAAGGAAAACTGCATGGGTGAAGGCGGACGCTGCATGACCCACGAGCTATGGGCCTCGCTCAACAGCCGTATGGTTGAGTTCCTTGACTCTGTGACTCTGCAAAAACTGGTGGAAGACCAACTGGCCAAAGGAGTTGTCATCGAGAACACACCGATGGTGAAAAAGGCCATCTTCACATCGCCCATGGTTAAACCCATGCGTGTAAACGCCCCCAATTCGGTTTTTGCCTTGGGTAATGCGTTTTCCAAATCTTGATTTGAGCCGACGATGTATACATCTTCTCTTGAGATGATGGCGCATGGGCGCCAGTGCATTGCACCATTTTTATTGAGCTGCTAGCCAGCTTCACATCAGCTTCACACTTTCAGAGTCAGCCAAATGGAAACCCCACACTTTCCCATCTACATGGACTACAGCTCCACCAATCCGTGCGACCCACGGGTAGTGGACACGATGATTCCCTGGTTACGTGAGCATTTTGGCAACCCTGCCTCGCGCAGCCATGCCTGGGGCTGGGAAGCCGAGGCCGCCGTTGAAAAAGCGCGCGGGCAAATCGCCGAGCTGATTGGCGCTGACCCGCGCGAGATCGTCTGGACCAGCGGTGCCACCGAGTCAAATAATCTGGCCATCAAGGGTGCAGCGCAGTTCTACAAAACAAAAGGCAAGCATCTCATTACCGTGAAGACTGAGCACAAAGCCGTGCTCGATACCTTCCGCGAGCTGGAGCGCCAGGGCTTTGATGCAACCTACCTTGACGTGCAAGCCGATGGCTTGCTGAATCTAGATGTGCTCAAAGCTGCAATTCGCCCTGACACAATTTTGATCAGTGTCATGTTTGTCAACAACGAGATCGGTGTGATTCAGGACATCGCGGCCATCGGCGCCTTGTGCCGTGAGAAAGGCATCATCTTTCATGTTGATGCAGCGCAGGCCACAGGCCGGGTTGACATTGACCTGACAACTTTGCCCGTTGACTTGATGAGCCTGACTTCACACAAGACCTACGGCCCCAAAGGCATAGGTGCGTTGTATGTTCGCCGCAAGCCGCGCGTGCGCCTTGAAGCGCAAATGCACGGTGGCGGTCATGAGCGCGGCATGCGTTCAGGCACGCTGCCCACGCACCAGTGTGTCGGCATGGGTGAGGCTTATCGCATTGCCAAGCTGGAGATGCACGAAGAAAACAAACGCATCCGCGCCCTGCATGAACGCATGCTGGCTGGCCTGAAAGACGTGGAGCAAGTGTTTTTGAATGGCCATGCCGACAAGCGTGTGCCGCACAACCTCAACATGAGTTTTAACTACGTTGAAGGCGAATCGCTGATCATGGGCATCAAGGGACTGGCGGTGTCGAGCGGTTCAGCCTGCACTTCAGCCAGCCTGGAGCCCAGCTACGTA
>RDZZ01000126.1 GCA_004293655.1 Polaromonas sp.
CAAAATCAGAGGGTCAGGTCTTTCATTAATGTATTTTGATGTCGAACATGAAGAATTTTGCAGCTGATTTTTCGACACGGCGGGCGGCAATCATCATTATTTCCTGCTTCAAAGCGATGTGAGCAGACCCTTCGGTTAACCGTTGCCATCCGGACGTTTTAGACCGAAAATATGCCATGTCTGGAAATGAATTTATTCGTAAGTTAAAGGTACTGGCAAAGCTGCGCGGCCTACCCTTCAGACTGGATGCTTCACGCGGTAAAGGCAGCCACCAGACGATTTATTACGGTTGCTCCTTTACTGTCGTTCGTAACCCAAAGGATGAGCTTAAAACCGGTACGTTGCACGGGATGTGTGCTCAATTAGGTATCAAAGTCAACGACCTGTAAGGAGTAAACAACATGGAACGATTCGAGTTTGCAGTTCGACTCAAAGCAGCTGAAGAAGGGGGCTTTGTAGTAACGTGCCGGGACTTGCCCCAGCTGATCACCCAGGGCGATAGTTTGGCGCATGCGCTGGCTGAAGCGGCTGACGCGATGGATGAGGTCTTCGCGGCCTATCTCATAAACGGCATGGCGTTTCCCCGGCCCACGAGGGCAAAAGCGGGCGAAGTGCTCGTCAGTCCACCAGCTACCACGGTAGCAAAAACCGCCCTTTACGTCGCCATGCGGGAATCAGGAATCACCAAGGTGCAACTGGCCGAACGTTTGGGCGTGGACGAAAAAGAAGTAAGACGGCTGCTTGACCCGCACTACAGCTCGAAATTACCTCGAATCGCTCAAGCTATTGCGCTGCTTGGCAAACGCTTGGTTATAGGGCTGGCACCTGCCTAACAGCGGCTTGGCCGCAATACGGCAGCAAGTCGCGGATCAAGTCTTTTGTTGATGCTTTCCCCGTCCGTCTGATCAAAAAAAGGCACCTACGGCAGTATTTACGGAGGCTTATTGCTATTGAAAATATAGCAATCAACAAAAAATACCCGCCAAGGCGTCTGGGGTCAGGGAATCAGACCCATGGCGTGCATGTAGGCCGGGTGCAGCATCAGCTCGTCCCACTCGTGGGCGGGGGTGGTGGGCAGCAGGTCGAGCCGACGCATGTCGCTGGCTTCCAGGGCTTCCCACTGGCCTTTGAGCAGTGCCTCGGTCATGCCATCGAGCAGGTCATCGACAGCCTTGCCGCCATCCGTTGACTGGTTGCACAGCAGCACCATGTCGCAACCTGCGTTCAGGGCCACCACTGCGGCCTGGGTGTAGCTGACTTGCTGGCCGTCAATCAGGCGGGCACCGGCCATGCTGAGGTCATCGCTGAAAATCGCGCCGCCAAAACCAAGCTGGCCACGCAGGATGTACGTCAGCCATTTTTCTGAAAAACCGGCTGGCCGGGCATCAACCTTGGGGTAGATGACATGGGCTGGCATGACGCTGGCAAGGGTGGTGTTGAGCCACTCGTAAGGTGCAGCGTCGTCTGCCAAAATTGCCTTGAGACTGCGTTTGTCCACCGGAATTTCCAGGTGCGAGTCGGCCTTGACAAAGCCGTGGCCGGGGAAATGTTTGCCGCAGTTCATCATGCCGGCTTGCAGCAGGCCGTGCATCAGGCTTTTGGCGAGCAGCGTCACCACGCGCGGGTCGCGGCCAAAGGCGCGGTCGCCGATGACGCTGCTCGCTCCAAAGTCCAAGTCCAGCACGGGCGTGAAGCTGAAATCTACCCCACAACTGCGCAGCTCGGCAGCCAGCACATAGCCGCAGGCGGTGGCGGCATTGGTGGCAGCTAACTGGTCTTTCGCCCACATCTCTCCAATCGCACGCATGGATGGCAGGTGGGTAAAACCGTCGGTTTTAAAGCGCTGCACACGCCCGCCTTCGTGGTCTACACAAATCAGCAAGTCCTCGCGCACGCTTTTGATGGCGGCGCACAGGCTGGCCAGCTGCTGGCGGCTTTGCCAATTGCGGGCAAACAAAATAATGCCGCCTGTGAGCGGGTTCTTCAGGCGGCGACGGTCGTCCTTGGTCAGGGCGGTGCCGGCGATGTCGATGATGAGCGGGGCGTGCTGGGTCATGAATGTCCAATTACCATTAATTTACTATTAATTTGATAGCTATAAAGCCAATAGGAGATTGCGGTGGGGCTACTTTTTATCTGTATTTTTGTGACTACAAAGGTCGAAGGCAGTGAAGTCATTCAACGCAGAGACGCAGAGAACGCAGAGCAAGACGAGGGGGGAAATAATTTTTTGTCTTTCTCTGCGGTTCTCTGCGTACTCTGCGCCTGAAGCGTTGAAGGTTTCCTGATTCCTCAAAGTTAGTAGTCACCTATTTTTTCTACAACACAGAAGCTGGCGGCGTAGTGGGTCTCGTCGGTCACGGTGATGTGGGCACTGAGCTGCTGGGCCTCAAACCAAACCTTGAGCGCGCCGTGCAGAACAATCTCTGGCTTGCCGCTTGCAGCCTTGGCAATCTCGCAGTGGCGCCAGGTCATGGGCATGCGCATGCCGGTGCCGATGGCTTTGCTGAAGGCTTCTTTGGCTGAAAACCGGGTGGCCAGGTAGCTCACGCCACGGTCTGGCCAGCGCGCGCTGCGGTCACGCCAGGTAGCAAGCTCGCCATCACTGAGGATTTTTTCCGCAAAGCGCTCGCCATGCCGGGTCAGGCTGGCACGGATGCGGCGAATGTCACAAATGTCGGTACCAATGCCGTAGATCATAAGAAGAAGAAAACCTTCAACGCTTCAGACGCCGAGAACGCAGAGAAAACAAGCCAGAGGAAAACCTGACAATTCTCCGTTTTTCTCTCTGCGGCCCTCTGCGTTCTCGGCGCCTCTGCGGTGAATGACTGCGATTGCGGCCGCGAATCTCATTCAAACACCCGCATGGTCAATACATCGCAAGTAGTCTTTGACCGTCGCCGCGTAGCCCAACTCCAGCGCATCGGCGACCAGTGCATGGCCAATCGACACTTCACGCACGCCGGGCACCGCCTTGAGGAATTCAGTCAGGTTGTCGCGGTTTAAGTCATGGCCCGCGTTGACGCCCACACCGACAGCGTGCGCAGCCAGCGCGGCCTGCGTGAAGTGGCTGAGCGCCTCGGCGGCCTGGGAGGTTCCCCAGGCGCGGGCATAGGTTTCGGTGTAGAACTCGACGCGATCTGCGCCGATGGCTTTGACCGCTGCCATGGCTGAAGGGGTGGGGTCCATGAACAGGCTGACGCGAACATTGCGGTGCTGCGCGGCTGCAATCAACGGGGCCAGGCGTTCGGCATCTGCCGGAAAGCGCCAGCCGTGGTCGCTGGTGAACTGGTCTTCGCTGTCGGGCACAAAGGTGCACTGGTGCAGCGGCAGGCCGCGTGCCGTGAGGTCTCGCACGAAGTGCATCAGGTTCTGGTGTGGGTTGCCTTCAATGTTGAACTCGCGGTCTGGCCAGTCTTTCATCATGGCGGCGATCTCGTACACATCAGCGCTGCGGATATGACGCTCATCGGGCCGGGGGTGTACGGTGATGCCCTGCGCGCCCGCTTCCAGGCACAGCCGAGCCGCACGCACGACATCGGGAATGCCAAGGTGGCGGGTGTTGCGCAGCAGCGCGACCTTGTTGACGTTGACCGACAGTGCGGTTTTGCCGGGGTGTTCTGGTGGGTGGGGGACAGAAATGTTTGGCATGGCGTGTTGCACAGTGTTTAAAGCGCTTGCAGGTCTATCATCATTTGCCGGGTTTTCAGGACTTTCACATCGCAATGGTAGTGCAGCAAGGCGCGGAGCTGGTGTTTGAGCTCGGGCAAGTGGTTGACACAGGCGTGCATGGTGTCTGCAAACGGCGAATCACCATCGAGTGCCTGCTGCAGTGCAAGCCACTGGGCACCGCTCAGGGCATTGCGGTCATCGTCGTGCGCCTCGCGCAGGCCAGCCTCGGCCAGCAAGACGTAAGGCGTATCTGGCTCAAGTGCAGCCAGTGTTGCGGTTTGCGTGTCCAGCACCGGCAACAGGCCAATGTCGCGCAGCAGGCGCAGCTCAAAGGCTCGCAGTGCGACCTGCAGCGTGTCGATGCGCTGGTTGGCCAGCAGTTGCACGGTGGCGGCATAGGCATCAAACAGCGCCGGGTGCGGGTCGTCACGCGCGAGCAGCCGCATGAGCAACTCATTGAGGTAGTAGCCCGACAGCAGCGCGTCCCCCGTGGGCATGACATGGCCGCCCTGCCACTCGGCGCTTTTGAGGGTGCGAATCTCGGCATCACCGCCAAAAGACACATGCAGGGGCTGCAATGGCAACAAAATGGGCCGAAAACTCGAACTGGGCTTTTTGGCACCCCGCGCCACCAGTGCCACCCGGCCATGGGTGCGGGTGAACACCTCCAGAATCAGGCTGGACTCGCTCCAGTCATAGCGGTGCAGGACGTAGGCGGGTTCGTCTGAAATGCGCTTGAGAGCCAAAATGGTTACTCAGACTGTCGATTCAAACACGGGGTCAATAAACGCAGAGGCGCAGAGTCCGCAGAGACAGCAAGTCAGAGAAAAAACATTCCGAATATGTCCCTAAATTCATCTCTGCGGCCCTCTGCGTTCTTTGCGTCTCTGCGTTGAAAGTTTTCTTTTTATTCATACCCAAAGGTCTTGACGCGCGCCTCATCGTCCGCCCAGCCCGACCGAACCTTGACCCAGATTTCCAGAAACACCTTGCCGCCCGTGAGCGCTTCCAGCTCATGCCGGGCTTCGGTACCAATGCGTTTGAGTTTTTCGCCGCCCTCGCCGATGATCATGCCTTTGTGACCGTCGCGTTCGACCACAATGGTTGCAGCAATCTTGCGCAGATTGCCCTCTTGCTCGTATTTGTCGATGATGACAGTCGATGTGTAGGGCAGCTCGTCACCCGTCAGGCGGAACAGCTTTTCGCGAATCATCTCGGCGGCCATGAAACGGTCACTGCGGTCTGTCAACTCGTCCGCTGCATACATCCAGGGCTGCAGCGGCAGGTATTTTTCACAAATGCCAAACAGCCGCTCAATGTCTTTGGCGTTGTTGGCCGACATGGGTACAAACTCGGCAAAGCTGTGGCGCGCCTGCATGGCCTGAAGCCAGGGCGCGATGTCTGCGCGGCGGTGGATCAGGTCAAATTTGTTGGCCAGCAAAATGGCTGGGGTTTTGGCTGGCAGAAGACTCAGAACTTTTTCATCCGCCTGATTGAACTGCCCGGCCTCGACCACAAACACGATCAAATCCACATCATTGACGGCGCCCACCACCGTGCGGTTGAGCGAGCGGTTCAGCGCATTGCCATGGCGAGTTTGAAACCCGGGTGTGTCGGCAAAGACAAACTGCGTCGGGCCAACGGTGCGCATGCCGGTGATGCGATGCCGCGTGGTTTGCGCCTTGCGCGAGGTGATGCTGACCTTCTGGCCGACCAGTGCATTGAGCAGGGTTGATTTGCCCACGTTGGGCTTGCCCACAATCGCGATCAGGCCGCAGCGCTGGGTGGCTTCTGGCGGTTTGTCTGGCACCGCTGGCTCTGCAGCGCCCGCTGCCGGCGCCATGCTGGTGCGGGCAGACAGTGCCCTGGCCAGCATGGCATCGATAGCCTGTGCCTGCGGGTCAATTGCGGCCTGTGTCGTCTGCTCTGCGGGCGATGGCGTTGGGAAAGGCTTGCTTTTACGAGTAGTCATGGTCTGCCGATGTTGGGTTTTGTGCCTGAAAGGCTGTGATTCGTCATGAACGGCAGGCGCCAAGAACTGCACGTTGGTGTTGCTTTTTCTGGCGTTTAAAGCGTTTTTACAAAGGCCAGCATGGCGGTTGCGGCGGCCTGCTCACCAGCCCGGCGGGAGCCACCAATGCCCCGCTCGGCGCGCCGGTATTCAACAATCTCACACTCGACATCAAAGGTCTGCTTGTGTGCCGCGCCCTGTGTACCCACAACCCGGTAGATGGGCAGGTTCATCTTGCGGCCCTGCAGCCACTCCTGCAACTCGGTCTTGGGGTCTTTGCCTATCGCAGACATGCGGGCATTGATCTGGACGTCTTTGAAAAGGCGGCGCACCAGCGACGAAGCTGCATCGAAACCCGCATCAAGATAGACAGCGCCGATCAGAGCTTCGACCGCATCGGCCAGGATGGATGGGCGCTTTTGCCCGCCCGACCTGGCCTCACCCTCGCCCAGACGCATCATGTCTGGCAGCCCCAGCGATATGGCCACCTGGTGCAGCGTGTCTTGTTTGACCAGATTGGCCCGCACTCTCGACAGGTCCCCTTCTGGCAAATCGCTCAGCTGCTCGTACAGCAAGCCTGCTACAGCCAAGTTCAGGACCGAATCCCCCAAAAACTCAATCCGCTCGTTGTGATCTGCCGAAAAACTGCGGTGTGTCAGTGCTTGCACCAACAGTTTGGGGTGGGTAAAGACGTGCTCAAGACGCTTTTGCAGCGCCAACAGATGAGGGCTTAAGGTTTGACTGGTGCGCACTTATTGTCTGTGGGGTACTTGATCGGCACTTGCTCGGCACTTATTTAACATTCACTTGGCATTCACTTCGGTCTTGTCGCCCTCTTTGGTCACTTCAAGGTCTTTACCCGTGATGGATTTGATGTCGTCAATTTGCGCAGCCTTGTCAAAAGTGCTGCGCACTTCCGCGACAGTGCCTCCATCCTTGGACTTGCTGGCAGCTTTGGTGATGGCTTGGTACTCGATCAATGTCGGGAAGACCTGCGCGGCAATGATTCCGGAAAAAGCCAGCACCCCGCCGACAAACAAAATACCGATAAACGAAACGCCGCGTTGTTGATTTCTCATGTGTTCGTCCTGCTGAAGTGTGAAGGTTTATTCTGAATTTGTTATGAATTTATTATGAACTTGTTCTGAATGAACCTGTGGTGCGATCAATCAAAACCGCCAATACGCTTGAAGTTTCCGAAATTCATCCAGACAAAAAACGCTTTGCCGACGATGTTTTTCTCTGGCACGAATCCCCAGTAGCGCGAATCAAGGGAGTTGTCCCGGTTGTCGCCCATCATGAAATACTGTCCTTCGGGCACCTTGCAGACGACACCTTCGCTGCTGTAGCGACAATTTTGCTTGTTGGGAAAATCATCTGCACCCGGAATGAAGGCGGGCCTGTCATCGTCATTGAGCAAGCGGTAACGTCTGTCATTGGTGGTGATCTCTTCAAACTGTTTGGCGTACCGCATGCTGTCTTCGTCGAAAAAATCAGGCAGTGCGGTCTTGCTCAAGGGTTTGCCGTTGATGGTCAGCTTTTTATTCAGGTAAGCCACCTCATCGCCTGGCAGGCCGACGACACGTTTGATGTAGTCCAGGCTGGGTTTGGGGGGATAGCGAAACACCATGACATCACCGCGCTGGGGGCTGTGGTTGTCCAGCACCTTGAGGTTGATCACGGGCAAGCGCACGCCGTAGTGGAATTTGTTGACCAAAATAAGGTCGTTGATAACCAAAGTCGGGATCATGGAGCCGGACGGGATTTTAAACGGCTCAAACAAAAATGAGCGGAGCAAAAACACCACAATAATGACCGGAAACAGCCCCGCAGTCCAGTCCAGCCACCAAGGCTGCATGATGAGGCGGCTCTGGGCCTCTTCGGTGCCCTGGTCGACCTGCGTAATGCCCATGCTGGCCAGCTCTTCTCGTCGCCTTGAGGCACTGGCCTGCAGCGCAGCGGCAGCCCGGTGGCGCTGTGGCAAAAAGTAAAACCGCTCAGCCACCCAGTAAATACCTGTGACCGTTGCAGCCAAAAAAAGTAACAGTGAAAAGTTGCCCTCCACCATGCCCAAATACCATGCAGCGCCATACCCTACGAACACGGCCAATACAACCGCCGTGATGGTGCCCATTGATTTTGTAAGCGTCGTGGACATCAATCTTCAACCTGCAAGATGGCCAGGAAGGCCTCTTGCGGCACTTCCACTGAACCGATTTGTTTCATGCGTTTTTTACCCGCTTTTTGTTTCTCTAACAGCTTGCGTTTGCGTGAAATATCGCCGCCGTAACACTTGGCAATCACGTTTTTGCGCAGGGCTTTGATTGTCTCACGCGCAATAATGTTGGCCCCAATGGCCGCTTGAATGGCAACATCGAACTGCTGGCGCGAAATGATCTCGCGCATTTTGGCCACCACTGCCCGCCCGCGGTAAGCCGACTGGCTGCGGTGAACAATGATCGACAGCGCATCGACCTTCTCGCCGTTCAACAAGATATCAACCTTCACCACGTCTGATGCACGGAACTCTTTGAAGGTGTAGTCCATCGACGCATAGCCACGCGAGACGGATTTGAGCTTGTCAAAAAAGTCCAGCACGATCTCGCCCAGCGGCATTTCATAGGTCAGCATGACCTGCTTGCCGTGGTAGGCCATGTTCAACTGGATACCGCGCTTCTGGTTGGCCAGCGTCATCACAGCGCCCACGTAATCCTGCGGCATGTACAAATGCACGGTAACGATGGGCTCGCGAATCTCGTTGATGCGCCCGCCGTCCGGGATTTTCGATGGGTTTTCCACCATGATGAGCTCGCCGTCCGACCTGAGCACTTCATAGACGACGCTGGGCGCGGTGGTGATCAGGTCCTGGTCAAATTCACGCTCCAGTCGCTCCTGCACAATTTCCATGTGCAGCAGGCCCAGAAAGCCGCAGCGGAAACCAAAACCGAGCGCTTCGCTGACCTCAGGCTCGTAGTGCAGCGACGCATCATTGAGCTTGAGCTTTTCAAGCGCATCGCGCAGGGATTCGTATTCACTGGCCTCGGATGGGTACAGACCTGCAAACACCGCAGGCTGGATTTCTTTGAAACCCGGTAGTGCCTGGGTCGCCGTGAAGGCCGCGCCGCCGCTGCCTGGCTTGACAAGCGTTATGGTATCGCCCACGCGCGCAGCCTGCAGCTCTTTGATGCCGGCAATGACGAATCCGACCTCGCCAGCTTCAAGTGACGTGCGTGGTTCGTTGTGTGGTGTGAAAACACCCAGTTGCTCAGCGTTGTACATGGCTCCGCTGGCCATGAGTTTGATGCGTTCGCCCTTGGCCAGACGGCCATCGACCACACGCACCAGCATCACCACGCCCACATAAGCGTCATACCAGCTGTCAATGATCATGGCACGAAGCGCACCTGTGGAGTTGCCCTTGGGCGGCGGGATGCGCGCTACCACCGCCTCAAGAATGTCGTCGATACCCATACCGGTCTTGGCGCTGCAGGCAATGGCGTCGGTTGCATCGATACCGATGACCTCCTCAATTTCCTGCCTTGCGTTGTCCGGATCAGCGTTCGGCAGATCCATTTTGTTGAGTACTGGGACGACTTCCACACCAAGCTCCAGCGCGGTGTAGCAGTTGGCGACCGTCTGCGCTTCTACGCCCTGCGATGCATCAACCACCAGCAATGCGCCTTCACAGGCCGACAGCGACCGGCTGACTTCATACGAAAAGTCCACGTGACCTGGTGTATCGATCAGATTGAGGTTGTAGATGTGGCCGTCGAGCGCCTTGTATTTGAGCGCAGCAGTCTGAGCCTTGATGGTTATGCCTCGCTCTTTTTCAATGTCCATGGAGTCAAGAACCTGCGCACTCATCTCCCGGTCTTGCAGGCCACCACAACGCTGAATCAAACGATCGGCGAGTGTGGATTTACCATGATCAATGTGCGCAATGATCGAAAAATTTCTGATGTGATTCATCAACGGGAACGCCTAAGTGCTTGTTTGTATGACGACGAGAGCTCGGTCATTCATCAATGACCATAAAAAAGGGCGCGTCGGTGAGTGACGCGCCCTGAACCAACAATCTATGGCAACTGCGAAGGTTGGATCTTCATTGTAGGCAAAAAGTTGAAAGCCGGCAGAGCCAAAATTCCCAAATGTTTGTCGTTGTGAACGAGCAACGAAAATCTTGTGTACAACTTGTCCACGATTTTAAACTGCGCAGCTCTGGACAACGTGTGGGCGATGTGTAGATCAAACAGTGGACAACCAAAATGACGCAATAGTGAAACGTGTTGCACGGTCTGATATGCCTGAAAGCTGTAGAGAACTTACTTTATTCTAATCAACTCCGTGGTTTTTGATTTTCACAGTTGGCGTTTACTAACAAATCTACTGAGAGATTCACACATCAAAACTGTCAAAATAATTCAGAACCCAGAGAAAAAGCCACAACTTGACGCTTCAACCTCCCCCCCCCTTTTTTTCAGTAGGGATATACCCGATATGAAGGGTCTTGAGGTGAACAAAGAGGGCCTGAAGAATCACGCATGCCCAATTCAATACCTCTTGCGCCCCTCAGCGTTGTGGGCGTATGAGTGCGTATTGCGCCCATTCACCACGTCTGAAAAGCACATTGATCGCTTTGGTCTTATCCACTTTTGCAAGCGCTGCTTCAAATTCTTTGACAGTACTGACTTCAATATTGGCAACCGACATGATCACATCGCCCTCGCGCAGACCCGCCCGTGCAGCGGCACCCTCCGCCCCATCGACCTTGACGCCGCCTTTGATTTTGAGTTCTTTTTTCTGCGCGTCAGGCAGATCACTCACGAGCAGTCCCAGCACCTGTGCTGCACCCGCAGCAGGTGCTTTGGGTTCAGGGGCTGATGCCTTGCGTACTGGCTTTTCAGGCTCCACTTCAGCAATGACAACCGACAGATCTCTGCTGGCACCGCGTCGGAACACAGTCACGACTGCCTTGGTGCCCGGTTTTACATTGCCCACCAGACGCGGCAAATCACTGGATTTTTCAACCGGTTTGCCATCGAATTTGGTAATGATATCCCCAGCCTCAATACCCGCTTTTTCTGCTGGCGCGCCACTCTCTACACCTCTGACGAGCGCACCCTGTGGCTTGCCCAGCCCAATGGATTCAGCAATTTCCTTGCTGACCGATTCAATCTGCACCCCAATGCGTCCCCGCACTACCTTGCCAGTAGCTCGCAACTGGTCAGCCACCCGCGCTGCTTCGTCAATGGGAATGGCAAACGAGATGCCCTGAAACCCGCCTGAGCGCGAATAAATCTGGCTGTTGATGCCAACGACTTCGCCGCGCATGTTGATCAGCGGGCCACCTGAGTTGCCGGGGTTAATCGCCACATCCGTCTGGATAAATGCCAGATAGTCGCCTGTGTCACGCTGCTTGGCACTGACGATACCTGCGGTGACAGTGTTTTCAAGACCAAAAGGTGAGCCGATGGCCATGACCCATTCGCCAACCTTGAGGCGGTTCACATCGCCAGTTTTTACAGCAGGCAATCCAGTAGCTTCGATTTTTACAACGGCCACATCGCTGCGTTTGTCGGCGCCAATGATTTTGGCTTTGTACTCACGGTTATCTGTCAGGGTGACGATGACTTCATCAGCACCCTCCACCACGTGCGCGTTGGTCATCACAAAGCCATCTGAAGTCAGGATGAAGCCAGAACCGACGCCGCGAGGCTGCGCATCTTCTTGAGGCACCGGTGCCCTGTCCGAGCGTGGGCTTCGCGGCATGTTGGGTGGCACTGGGATTCCAAAACGCCGGAAAAACTCCAGCATTTGCTCGTCAACGCCGCCAGACGCACCAGTTTTCGCCTTTTCAGATGTTCTGATGTTGACAACCGACGGGCCGACCTGTTCCACAAGATCGGTGAAATCAGGCAGCGCACGCGTTTGCGCCCATAACGGCTCAGCAGGCAACAAAGTGGCGCTTGCTGCTATTGCCAAGAACCCTGCACTTAGGCAAGAACGCAGTGACTTCCAATTCAATTCAAACATCATCAACCTCGTTGTAAACAATAAAAGTCAGGCCAGTGAAGCTGGCAACAGTTTCTGGGGCAGCCAACTCGAAGCAATATCTTGAAGTCAAGCTACCTGCCTTGGATATCAATCTGTGGTTTATTTTTTGTACTCAAGACTGTTGGCAAAAAGCCGTAACGTGGACATGGGTACTTCGCCCATAGCGGTCAACCAGTGAGACCCGATTTGTCGGGTCATGGTTTGGGTGGCGCCCATTGACATACTGGATTCTTTGTCATGGCGCTGACGATCAAAAGGTTCAACAAAAAGCGAGACTGAGGCCAGACCATCCGAGAAAATCCATTGCAAAGAGTCATGACTGTTGGCTGGATTGGTTTGTGTTGCAGGTCGTCTGTAACAGCTCATGGGTTTGAAGCCAGCTACAGGGGCTTTGAGTAACCAGCCTTCAGCACTCGCCGTGGTTTTAATCAGTACGGGCTGCTCTACACGGTAGCCCTCCACACGTCCCATCATTTGAAGAAGCTTGTCCAGCTTCACGGGCGCATCAAGCTGTAATTCTGAAAATGCGGCCTGCTCAAGCACCTTGCTGTCGATATCCAGTGTTTGCAGCTTGACTACCAGACCTTTTTTCTGTTCAGTCCAGACCCGGTAGCCAAAGCGCATGGTGTCTTTGGGCACCAGAGTGACCACATCGGCTTCTACGCCCCCAACACGCTCCACCCCTTCCGTGCGGAGCTTGTAAAAATCTGCGATCCGGCTGTCCGTTGACTGCAGCAGCTCAGGAAACATTCCCAGCGACTCACGCTTTTCATGCCGGACCAGTTTGTGGTCAGGCATGAATGTCATGACCCGGTCGTTGTGCCGAAAAATAGAACGCGGTGCTCCTGTGAGCGTCTCGACCCGCTCTATTTGCTGGTTACCCTCACAAACATGCCAGATTTTCGCACTCGATATAAACCCGCCGGAGGACACCACATAGGTGCCGATGTACGTGCGGTTTCTGGAGGACTCATGCATGCGCATCAGCCAGTCGTTGATGTTTCTGGAATCGGCTGCGGCCGGGGCAACAGGTGCGTTTGAAAGATATGCTTGTGCCGCTACAAAATTTGTAGCAAAAAGTACTGTAAAAGCAAGCACAAGAGACGTGAAAGGCTTGAAGTACATGGTTTTTATGGAGCTGTCCCCTGCCTGATGCGGCTTAACGCCCTGGGTTCTGTGGCGTTTCAAAAGTAGCATGTCGCAAAAAGCCTGACGGTACGGGCCATGCAGATGTTGTGCCTAATTGCTTGTGTGCAGTCAGCAACTCTTCCAGACGTGCGTCGCGCACCATGAGGCCTTGCGGTGAAGCCACCACCACCTGCTGGGGCTCGGTGCCCCCTGTCAGCGTGCCTGATTGTGCCAATTGCGGTCCGGCAGCAGGCAACATTGAAACGCTTGCATTCCAGGCTACAACACAAACGACTGCAGCACAGGCGAAGCCAGCGACCCTTTTCCAGCGAAAGTGGCTGTCATTTGAAGCGGGTTTTTGGCGATCATCCGCAGCTGTGGTCGGTACCGGGTCGCAAACGACACCAAGGTAAGGCATGGGCATCTGCATGGGCATGGTTGTCTGAAGCTCTGGCCCAACACCGGGCTGCTTGGCGAGCTGGCGGTTCAATCGTGTCAAAAACGAGGCATCAGTCAGTTGGACAGCACTGCCAGGACGGCGCAATGCTTCACCAATCACGTGGTAAGTGTCCCAGTGACCAGATGCTGCAGGGTCATGACCACAAGCTTGCAACATAGCAGCCCACTCTTGATGCAGCAGTTCGCCATCGGCCAGAGCGGACAAAAGTTCACAGTTTTGAGGTGACGGTGACAATTCAGGAGTTTGCATGGATCAGGAATGCGGCTTTACGCGCGGCACAAAAATTGAAAATGAGCATTGCTTGTCGAGTTATGAATCAGTTATGTGCATTTGGTTCTGCCACACCACAAGAATTTCACCAACGTTTTCCTGATTGGTTTTCCAGCAAGGGTTTGATTTTCTCCGAGATGGCCTCGCGTGCTCTGAAGATACGGGAGCGTACTGTTCCTATCGGGCAACTCATCACCTCAGATATTTCTTCGTAGCTGAGCCCTTCAATTTCCCGAAGTGTGATGGCTTGGCGAAGCTCTTCAGGCAAAGCCTCCATAGCTGAATTCACCATCTCCGCGATTTCCTTGCTGGCTAAGACCGCATCAGGTGTCTCAGAGCTTGTTAGGTCATTTTCAAGTGGGGAAGTTTCGTCGTCATCACCGGATTTGAAGAAGTTCTCTGACACTGTGGGATTGCGTTTGAGATCCATCAGGGCTTTTTTGGCTGTATTGATGGCAATCCGGTACAGCCATGTGTAGAACTGGGCTTCTCCTCTGAACTGTGCCAATGCCCGGTATGCCCGGATAAATGTCTCTTGTGCGATGTCTTCAACCAGATCGACATCCCGTACCATCCGCCCGATCAAGCGCTGAATGCGCCGCTGATATTTGATCACCAGCAGCTCAAATGCTTTTTCATCACCAGCTACAGCGCGCTCCACCAGCATGGCGTCGGCATCACCAGGTTTTTCACCCTGAAAGAGCGTCGCATCAAGCGTCATGGTTTGGGTGAAATATCAACGGGTAAATCATGGCCTGATCGTGCCACACCCTGTATTGGTTCCTGTGCTCGCAGGCTATTTTCAAGGGTTTGTCTGACGGTTCTGTGCGGTGCGTAAACGGCGCGACGCAGATCAAGCCAGCGCTCCGGTTGTACGCTACGCTCCGCCCACAGCCAAAGGTGCGCGCACGTTGGACTCTCTAGACGAAACAGCAGCAGAGTTTGAAAATCGAAGACAACTGTCAGCTTTTGCTCGGTAACACCAGTCAAATGGCCAGTTTCTTCCCAACGCCAGCATTGTCCATCCCATGTCAGCTGACCCGCAGGTGTGCTCTTCCAGCCCTTGTAGGCAGCTGCACCTGCCAGCATCACGACAGTCAGTGCCAGGTACGAACGCCCATCAAAAACATGACTTTCATGGATCCAAAGCAGGGTTGACAGAAAACCCGTCAGCCACAAGCATGACAAAAGATAGCCGTGAAAGCGGGGGCATCCCAGCGGGTAGGCAACCGACGGGGCATTGTACGGGGTCAAAACAGATGTTGACTTGAGTGGTTTGAACAGGACGCGGAGGAAAGTCGCCCTGTCGGGTCAAACGCGCTTGAACACCAACGTGCCATTGGTGCCGCCAAATCCAAAGTTGTTTTTCACGGCGACATCGATACTCATATCGCGTGCGATATTCGCGCAAAAATCAAGATCACACGCGGGATCTTGATTGAAAATATTGATCGTAGGCGGGATTTTCTGGTGGTGCAAGGCCAGCACGGTAAAGACTGACTCAATACCACCGGCACCTCCAAGCAAGTGGCCCGTCATGGACTTGGTCGAGCTGACCACCATACGCTTGGCATGGCTGCCAAACGCCGCCTTCACTGCATTGGTCTCGTTCAGATCTCCTAGCGGGGTAGATGTGCCGTGCGCATTGAGGTATTGAACCTCATCAGCATTGATACCTGCATTTTTCAAGGCCATCGTCATGGACCGACAAGGACCATCGATATCCGGCGCCGTCATGTGATAGGCATCAGCGCTCATACCAAAGCCGACAATTTCAGCGTAAACCTTCGCACCGCGCGCTTTGGCGTGTTCGTACTCTTCCAGTACGAGCACACCACTGCCTTCCCCTAAAACGAAACCATCACGGTCTTTATCCCAAGGCCGAGATGCTGTTTTTGGATCCTCATTACGGGTGGACAACGCCCGCGCCGCAGCAAAACCACCGATACCCAAAGGTGATACACAGGACTCAGCACCACCGGCGACCATCACGTCGCAATCACCATACTCAATCATGCGTGCAGACAGGCCAATCGTATGCAGACCGGTGGTGCAGGCAGTCACAACGGCAAGGTTCGGGCCTTTGAAGCCGAACTTGATGGAGACATGTCCGGAAGTCATATTGATGATGGATGCAGGCACAAAGAACGGTGAAATGCGGCGTGGGCCACGGTTGACCAGCTCTGAGTGCGTCTGCTCAATCATGGGCAAGCCACCGATACCGGAGCCGATGTTGCACCCAATACGTGTTGCCATCTCACTGCCCAACGCATCACCCGTTGGTAGCCCGCTGTCTGCAACTGCCTGATATGCAGCAGCCAAGCCTAAATGGATGAAGCGGTCCATGTGTCGGGCTTCTTTTTCGGCAATGTAAGCCCCGACATCAAAGCCTTTGACCTCACCCGCGAATTTACACGCAAAATTGCTCGCATCAAATTGTGTGATGTGGTCAATACCAGATCGGCCTGCAAGCAGGCTATCCCACGATTGTGCAACGCTGTTGCCTACAGGGCTGATGCAGCCCAGACCCGTCACAACGACACGACGACGACTCATTGCCTGATCCTGAAAAAAACCTGAAACAGCAGCCTGCAAGGGGCGTTGCTTTTCAGATTTGATGGTGGGTAAACAGGCAACAGAGTGCCACCTGCCTCAATTTCAGCCTCAAGCCTTTTGATGGGCGTTGGCGTAGTCGATCGCGTTCTGAACGGTGGTGATCTTCTCGGCATCTTCATCCGGAATTTCAATACCAAACTCGTCCTCAAGCGCCATCACCAGCTCTACCGTGTCAAGGGAGTCGGCACCCAGATCGGCCACAAAGGCTTTTTCGCTTGTGACCTGGCCTTCTTCGACGCCGAGTTGTTCGGCAATGATTTTCTTAACACGTGCTTCGATATCGCTCATATTTCCCTCTGAGGGTTGTAAATTAATCCGTGATTTTAACGCGTTAGAGGGGTGACCCTAAGCACCGGGCCGGACGGATAAAAGCCGGCATCGATTTACTGCGCTCTGCTATGACAAATTAGCCATATTTATGGTGTCCACAATGCGAGTCGTCTCCAAAAACTCAGCCTCCACTACATATACATTCCGCCATTCACGTGGATTTCTTGCCCTGTGATGTAAGCGGCCTTGGGACTCGCCACAAAAGCTACAGCGTGGGCAATATCTTGCGCCTTGCCGAGATGGCCAAGAGGAATCTGCGCCAATAACGCTTTTTGTTGTTCCTCGGGCAATTTTGCTGTCATATCGGTCTCAATAAAGCCTGGCGCGATACAGTTGACGGTGATGTTGCGTGAACCCAGTTCACGCGCGAGCGCACGTGTCATGCCTGCCACACCAGCTTTGGCTGCTGCGTAATTGGATTGCCCGGCGTTGCCGGATGCCCCCACCACGGATGTGATGTTGATGATGCGGCCATAACGCTGCCTCATCATGGCGCGCATGACGGTGCGGCTCATGCGAAAAACCGCCTTGAGGTTGGTGTCAAGCACAGCATCCCAGTCATCGTCTTTCAAACGCATTGCCAGCATGTCGCGGGTAATACCTGCATTGTTAACCAGCACATGCAAGCCGCCGTGGTCTTTGACGATACGGTCAACCAGTGCCTGCGCTGCAATGACGTCATTCACATCCAGGTTCGCACCAGAGCAACCCGGAAAAGCAGCCAGGGTTTGGGTAATTTTGGCCGCACCTTCGTCGCTGGTAGCCGTTCCAATAACCACCAATCCTTTTTGAGCCAGCTCTAACGCAATGGCAGCGCCTATGCCGCGCGATGCACCTGTGACCAAGGCTACTTGACCTTCGAACTTTGATTCGCTCATGCCAGCACCTCCTCTAAAGACGTCATTGATATGGGGTCAAACAGGGACAAGCCCGTCAACTCTGCGTCAATCCTTTTCACCAGACCAGCCAGCACTTTGCCCGGCCCACACTCCACAATATGGGTTACGCCCCGCGCTTTGATGGCGCGTACGCACTCTACCCACCGAACAGGGCCAAACGACTGCCTGTAGAGTGCGGCTCGAATACGATTCACGTCGGTTTCTACGGCAACGTCGATGTTGTTGATGACCGGTATCAGCGGCGCAGAAAGTACGATGGCAGCTAATTTTTCTTTCAGCGCTTCGGCAGCTGGTTTCATCAGGCTGGAATGAAAAGGTGCAGAGACAGCCAGCAGCAAAGCGCGTTTGGCGCCATTGGCTTTCAAGATCTCGCAGGCCTTGTCAACAGCCATCTTGCTGCCAGCGATCACCGTTTGCAGAGGGTCATTGAAGTTAACAGCTTCGACCACTTCGCCGGAGTCAATGTCAAAAGTAGTCTGTGCTTCGAGACAAGCCTGCATGACTTTATGAGCGTCAAGCCCCAAAATGGCTGCCATCGCACCAGCACCCACCGGTACGGCGTTTTGCATGGCCTCGGCACGAAAGCGCACCAGAGGTACGGCTTGCGAGAGCGACAGCACACCAGAGGCTACCAGCGCACCATACTCGCCCAGAGAGTGCCCGGCCATGACCACGGGAGGAATCCCCGTCTCAGACATCCACGCTCGGTACGCAGCAACACCAGCGACCAGCATCACTGGCTGCGTGTTAGTGGTCAATGCCAGGGCTTCCTTGGGCCCTTCCTTGATCAACAAGGCCAGATCCTGATTCAGTGCATCAGAGGCTTCTGCCAATGTTCGGATGACCTCGGGGTGATCCCCCCAGGCATTGAGCATGCCCACCGACTGGGAGCCTTGCCCTGGAAAAACAAAAGCGAACGGTAACAAAGTAATGACTCCGGTTATCAGTTGAATGCAGGCGATGAAGCTCGACGAACTCGGGCCACCGTTTTTTTTAAACCGCGCCTGACACAATAAGAGACAGCAAAAATGGCCAACCAGGGATCCATGAGGTAATCCCAAAGATTGGTGGACTCCAATATGCCAGCCGTCCAGGCAAGCAAGGCCAAACCCACCAGCGTGGGTAAAAGCCGCAAACCAAACCCCCATGCCAGCAGCGATACAAACAGCAAGCCAGCCCACAGGCCAGGCGCGCCCCATCCAGGGCGATAAGCATCCCAGTCACCCCAGCCAAGCGCCAGCGGATAGAGAAACAGCGCTGCAACGGCGACCACTGCCAACACTGCAGCGTGCTCGCGGCTGTACACAACGCAGCGTCCAGACAAGCGCTGGCGCAAACCAAGGCATGCGAGTACGACCAAGGTGATGCTCAAATCCGAGCTGACACCTCTGATGTACGCAAGAATCGGCAGCTGTGCGCCTCCAACGGGCAGCCACAACACCAAAAAACAGGCCAGAGTGAGGACTTTTCTGCATCGCAAGCTCAAGCGGGTGGCATTGAGCAGCCTCAGGCACCCGGCGCTCAGCACCAGGTCCAGACCCATCAAGGCTACAAAATCAGTGAGTGGGGGGAACATGGACAACATTGACACCGGTTGGCTGGACTGTGGGCGCAGGCTGCAAAGGGTCCAGGCGAATGTGCTTGATACGGGTACGGTGCCAGGTGTAGATCAAATGGATATAGCCGTCACGACTTTGCAGCAGATGAGGATAGGAGAACTCCAGCCAGCAACTCTCTGGGCTGCACAGCTGGCGTCTGGCGCTGGCAACGTAGGCAGAGATTTGATTCTGGGCCACGCCGCTGGCAGCGAGTTCGCGCCCGAGCACACGCTCATAGTCCTCAAAAGGAAGGCGGGTTGTGGGTGTGGCAGAAGACTCAACAATCCACTGGGAAGCGCCTTCAAAATACCCTTTTTTATCAGTCTGCGATCCGGGCTGTGGTTCAGTGCGTGATCCAGTCCGCAACAGCGCCAGAATTTGACGGTGGTTGGTTGCCGGGTTTAAAGCCAGCCACTGAACACCGCTGCGCGTGACCACACCAGCTATTGAGGCGTCCGGGTTGGGCCAAGCTGTGGCGCGAGTCGTTGTCCATGTTTTACCCGCATCATCTGTTGTGGATGCCATCAGTGCTTTTGCATTACCAGAGCGCATGTAAACATCGGCACTCGTGGGGCTTGTCACCAGAACCACGGGCTGAAGGCTGGTTTGACTGCCCGGAATTCGGACTTTATCGACAACGCGGCCCTGCGCGTCGATACGCAAAATTTCACCCAGCTTGGTGATGAACTCATGGTAGACAGGCAGGGCAATTTGGCCATCCGCCAGCGCCAGGGGCGCTCCTTTGACCAGCGTGCTGATGTTCAAAAACGGCGAGGTCACCAGACGCCGGGGCTGACTCCAACTGATGCCCTCATCTGTTGAACGCGACCAAGTGATGGCGCTGCCAGCCCAACCGCCTAGTGAAACATTGACCATCCACAGCCAGAGAGCGCCATCAGGTGCCCTGGCAATCACCGGATTACCTATTTTTTTGACATAACGCCAAAGACCGCGCTCGATTTGGTGTCTCTCAAAAAGCGTGCTTTCTACACCCCACTGAAGGGTTGCCGCATCCATGACGGCGGTTTGCACGCTCACATCTCCAGCTCCTTCTCTCGAACCGGAAAACCACACAGCCCGCAAACTGCCATTGAGCAACTCCACCATGGAAGCTGCATGTACCGCTTGTCCAGGTGTGCTGGAGACAAACTGCGCGTCCAGCATAAAGTGTCCGTCAACAGAGCGCTGTAATGGTCTGGATGCGGAGTTTAGGGGGTTTGCAACAGGCTCAGATAGGCGTGCAGAAGCTTCTGGTGATTGTTGTGGTGATTGTGCAGCAGGCAAGCGTGTGACGGTTTTCCAGCCTGCAAGCGCAAAGGCAAGCACCAGCATCGCGGCAGTCAGATACTCAAAAATACCAACGGGCTTGAATCTCAAGCGCCTCCCTTTGTGCTGTATTAGCATCGCGACATCGCCACCATGCTGTCACTCAATAATTGAGCAACACAGCACCCCAGGTGAAGCCGCCACCCACGCCTTCGAGCATCAAGGTGTCACCTTTTTTGATCTTGCCACTGCGCACTGCTGTATCCAATGCCAATGGAATGGATGCAGCCGAGGTATTGCCATGCTGATCTACCGTGATGATCAGCTTTTCAAGCGGTACCTTCAATTTTTTGGCGGTGCTCTGCATGATACGGATATTGGCCTGATGCGGGATCAGCCAGTCAATATCGGCATCTGTCAAATAGGCTTTGGCCAGCGCTGCACGCGCCGCGCTTTCAAGCACGCCCACCGCCAGCTTGAAGACAGCCTGACCATCCATTTTGAGCAGCGGATCACCCAGCACTTTGCCGCCCGACACGCCGCCAGGCACGCACAAAATGTTGACATGCTTGCCATCGGCGTGCAAATCGCTTGCCAAAATACCAGGTGTCTCTGATGCTTGCAGGACGACCGCACCCGCGCCATCACCAAACAGCACGCAGGTGGTACGGTCCGAAAAGTCGAGAATGCGTGAAAAAACCTCTGCGCCGATCACCAGTGCCTTGGTAGCCGTACCACTCTTGATGAGCGCATCAGCAACAGTCAGCGCATAGACAAAACCACTGCAAACCGCTTGCAGGTCAAAAGCCGGACAACCTGCCATGCCGAGTTTGTTCTGCAAAATGCACGCTGTGGAAGGAAACACCATGTCTGGTGTGGATGTCGCCACAATGATGAGATCAATATCAACGGGCTCTAGTCCAGCGGCCTCCAGTGCCTTTTTGGCAGCCTCTACACCCAGATCACTCGAACACACACCTGCTGCCGCAAAGTGGCGGGCGTGAATACCTGTGCGCTCGACGATCCAGTCATCAGAGGTTTCTATGCCTTGGGCTGCAAGTTCAGCGGCCAAATCAGCGTTGGTCAGCCGACGCGGGGGCAAGTAGCTGCCGGTACCGGTGATTCGTGAATATCTGGCCATGAATAAAATCCGTCAGTGGGTCGGGGCAAAGACCGTTGCATCCGTTGATATCAAGTAGCTTGTGGGCACAGCTACAACTGCGGGCAACACTTTGGTCATGACCAGCAAAGGAGCTGCGTGCGTGATGCGTTCGTACACTTTTTCAAGCAGGCTGTTTCTCGCCGCATCATAAGCTCGATTGAGCGCACGCTCGAAGGCAAAGGCATCGGCAGAGCCATGGCTTTTGAACACCAAGCCCTGCAAGCCCAGTAAAGCCGCACCGTTGTAACGCCTGTGATCCATTCTGCTCTTAACCGCACTTAGAACCGGATAAGCAACGACACCTGCCATTTTAGTGAAAATGTTGCGTGAAAACTCTGTCTTGATGAAACTGCCGATCATACCGGCCAGACCTTCGCTGGTTTTCAAGGCCACATTACCTACAAAACCATCACACACCACAATGTCTGTGGTGCCTTTGAATATATCGTTGCCTTCAACATTCCCGTAGAAATTGAGATCGCCGGAGTTGGAGGCTGATCGCAACAGTTCACCTGCTTTTTTAATGACTTCACTGCCTTTTATCGCCTCTTCGCCTATATTGAGCAGCCCGACGCTGGGCGTGAGATTCTCACTGATGGCAGCCACGAGGGCAGATCCCATCACAGCAAACTGGAGCAAATGGTCTTCGGTGCAATCGACGTTGGCACCGAGATCAAGCACGGTGGTGGCACCGCCCACTGCATTTGGCAATTGGGTCGCAATGGCAGGTCGGTCTATGCCGTCCATGGTTTTAAGCACGTATCGCGCTACGGCCATGAGCGCACCGGTGTTACCAGCAGAAACGGCCGCTTGTGCGCTGCCATCTTTGACTTGGTTGACAGCCACACGCATGGAAGAGTTTTTCTTTCGGCGCAATGCGATTTCTATTGAGTCGTCCATGGTGACGACTTCACTGGCCTCGACCATCCGGCAGCGCGGGTGTGCCAGCAGTTGGGCATACAGTGCGTGAGACTGCAAGACCGGGGTTTGTCCTACGAGTAGCAGTTCGGCATCCGCGTGGTTGCTCAAAAAAGCCAGACTGGCTGGTATCGTGACAACAACGCCAAAGTCACCGCCCATAGCATCAACGGCGATCCTGATCATGAGCAGGCAGCAACGGTCAATTCAATGGCAAAAGAATGCAACATAAAAACGAGACCCAAAGAAAAGCCCGCAGGATAAGTGCGGGCTCATGCTTATGGCGTTGTATTACGCTTCAGATTTGGTTTTCAAGACCTTGCGACCGCGGTAAAAACCAGTCGGGCTGATGTGGTGGCGCAAGTGAATCTCACCTGTGGTGGACTCTACTGCCATGCCCGGCACATTCAGTGCGTTGTGCGAACGGTGCATGCCGCGCTTGGAAGGAGATTTTTTGTTCTGCTGGACGGCCATGTTCCGCTCCTGATAAACACGCTGATGAACTCATGGCACCAGCGTATGGGTTGGTAAATTGCGCATCAGATTCTCAAGTGCAAGCAGCTTTGATTTCAGAAAGTCTCATGAAATCCTTGGGCTACCCACATTGCCGTATCAATACGCGAAGCCTTGGATTATAGCCCGGATAAGTCATTGCTCTTCATTGCCACGCCTTGGCAAACTGCAGCAAGAGTCGATACCGTGAGGCCTCACAACAGATACGTGCCTTATCTTCACACTCCTTCACACTTTTTTACCCTTGAGCTGGGCCAGCACTGCAAAGGGGTTGGGCTTTTCAATGGCGATGTCTGTGAGTTCAGGCTCCCCGACGCTCAACACAGGAGCCACGGGACACTGCGCATGCATGGGCACCAGAGGCAAGGCCATGAGCAACTCGTCCTCCAGCACGCAGAGCAGGTCAAACTGCGGCACCATGACCAGCAGGTCTTCCTCGCACTGGTCGTCCTCGGCCATGGCGATTTCTTCGGTGGCTACAAACCGGTACCACTGGTCAACCACCAGTGGTGCATGCATCAACCCCATACAGCGCTGACATGTCAGGGCAAGCGTGGCAGTGGCCTGCAGATGCAGCCAGATATCGGCCTCAGCCCCGGAGCCAGTCCGTAACTCGGGATGAGCCTGCCAATTCACAGTCAAATCGGGCTCTAGCGCTTGTGTTTCCAGCGCCAGGCGCTCCATATTTTGTAGCAAAGTAGTACCGATCAGAGGGTGACCCTCTGCGGCAAAGGCCTGCATGTTGAGCCTGCTGGCTTGAAGATGTGTGGTCATGGCGACAGTGTAAGAGAATCAAGCCATGAACTCTCTTGCCGTACGCCCTCAAAAAGCCCGTTCCCTGGTGCTGGGCTCCACCTCACCGTATCGCCAGACGCTGTTACAGCGCCTGCAGATTCCATTTGAAACCGCTGCACCCGGGGTTGACGAAACTCCACACCCAGGCGAGGTACCGCGCATGCTGGCACAGCGCCTGGCACTGGCAAAAGCCAGGGCGGTCGCCCACCTGTTTCCTGATGCGGTGGTCATTGGCTCGGATCAGGTCGCTGACCTGTCAGGCATACCCCTGGGCAAACCTGGTACGCATGAAAAGGCCGTAGCGCAATTGCGTCAGATGCGTGGGCAAACCGTTATCTTTCAAACAGCGGTGTCGGTGGTGTGCCTGGAAAGCGGGTTTGAAGAGAACAGCCTGGCTGCCGTGAGTGTGAAATTCCGTGACCTGACAGACATTGAGATTGAGAACTACCTGCGTGCCGAGCAGCCTTACGACTGCGCGGGCAGCGCCAAAAGCGAAGGGCTGGGTATCGCATTGCTGGCATCCATCGACAGTGATGACCCGACTGCACTGGTCGGGTTGCCGCTGATACGCACTTGCCAGATGCTCCGCGCAGCAGGCATTGAGTTGCTGTCACCTGCAAAAACCACCATATGAATACAACCGCCACCATGAAAGCCAAAGGCAAGCTTTATTTAATACCCGCTCCGCTTGACTTTGGCTGTGATGTCCAGGCACCGCTACAGGATGTGATGCCGCTGGCCACGTTGCAGATGGCAGCGCGCCTGCCCTGCTGGATTTGTGAAAATGCCAAAAGCACGCGTGCCTACCTCAAGCGCATCAACGACCTTCAGCCCTTGACCACGCCCGTGCAGTCGCTGCAAATTCAGGAGCTTCCCCGAGAAGTCCACAAAAAAGGGGATCACCATGGCAACTTCGATGCCCGTCCATTGTTGATGGCTGCCCTGGAAGGCCGGGATACGGGGCTGGTCAGCGAAGCCGGTATGCCCGCAATCGCTGACCCAGGCTCATCTGTTGTACGGGCTGCGCATGATCTGGGTGTTGAGGTGATTGCGCTGACTGGGCCTGTGTCGTTGATGCTCGCGCTGGCATCGAGTGGCATGAGTGGCCAGAACTTTGCCTTTGCAGGCTATTTACCGCAAGATGCAGGCGAGCGATCACAACGTATTCGCGAGCTTGAATCTTTGGCTTTGAAGACGGGCCAGACCCAGATGTTCATTGAAACACCCTACCGCAACACGGCGCTGCTGCAGGCGTTGCTGCAAACACTGCAGGGCAATACCCGGCTGGCGCTGAGTTGCGGTTTGACGCTTGAAAAAGCCTGGAACTTCAGCGCTCAGGCTAACCACTGGAAGAAAACCAAGCCCGTTGTACCGCTGGATTTACCAACGGTATTTGGTATCGGGCGTTAGCGCAGAGGCGGGATCGTACTGAATGCCTTCATCGCGCCCTCGCCTATCGACGCACCAAACCGCTTGACCAGCCGCTCGGCCACGTTGTCTCGTCGCGTGTAGTCTACGATTTCATCGGCCTTGACGATCTCACGGGCCACATACTCAAGCGAACCCAATTGGTCAGCCAGACCGATTTCAATGGCTTGCTGGCCCGTCCAGAACAGGCCACTGAACGTTTCAGGCGTTTCCTTGAGCCGCTTGCCACGGCCCGCTTTGACCACGTCAATGAACTGCTGGTGGATTTGGTTGAGCATGGTCTGGGCAAACGCACGCTGCTTGTCACTCTGGGCACTAAACGGGTCCATAAACCCTTTGTTTTCACCCGCTGTCAGCAAGCGCCGCTCAACACCGAGCTTGTCCATCAGCCCGGTAAAACCAAAGCCGTCCATCAGCACGCCAATGCTGCCCACAATGCTGGCCTTATCGACAAAAATCTGGTCAGCAGACACCGCAATGTAGTAAGCAGCAGAGGCACAAGTCTCTTCAACCACGGCGTACACAGGTTTTTTGTGCTTGGCTTTCAGGCGCAAAATCTCATCGTTCATCATGCCGGCCTGCACCGGACTGCCGCCGGGGGAGTTGATCAGCAACACCACGGCTTTGGCACCTTCGTCTTCAAAAGCAGCGCGCAATGCTGCATTGACAAACTCGGCACTGGCATCGGCTCCTGCTGCGATTTCTCCCTTGATCTCAACGACTGCCGTGTGCGGCACGGTCACGTCCGTCACAGGCGTGCCGCGGTGCATTGCCATCCACACCAGAATGACGAAAAAAGCCAGCCATGACAGACGCACAAAAGTTTTCCAGCGGCGCGTGGCTTTTTGCTCGTTCAATGATGCAAACGCCAGCTTTTCAAGCGCTGCCCGCTCCCAGCCTGGGGCATGGGCTGCGTCCACCAAGGCTGCTTTTTTTACTTCTTTTTCAGGATTTTCAGGCGCGACTTGCCCCAGATTTAATGGATCATCAGGGCCATTTGGGTCCGCCCCGAAGCCTTTGGAAGGATGGCGTGAGGAGTCGTTCGGGTCAGGGCGGTTTGATTCATTCATATAAGAGGGTAGTTTAGAGAGGAATTAAAACGTCACCGGTTTGAGGTTGTAAGCGCTGTGCCAATACACGATGGCGTTATTTTCTGAAAGCGTGATTTTCACAAGGCCTCCGTGGCACGGGCCACCCGCGCACTGGCCGGTATCCGGCAGGTAAGCGGCCCCATGACTGGCACACAGCAACCACTGCCCTGTCGCATCAAAAATGCGGTTGGGTTGCCAGTCCAGTTCCATCGCCACATGGGTGCAACGGTTCAGGTAGGCATGGGGCTGCCCTTTGTAGCGTATGGCAAAAGCCCGGCACGTCTGACCCGCGTAGTTGATGTCAAACGGCACAGCTTGACCGCCTTCAATCAAATCACAGCTGTTGCAAAGAGGCAGCAGTTCGTCCATCAAGTAAATGGGATTTAACCGTTGGCAAGAAGCCAGTCCTGCAGATCAGCAATGGAGTGCGCCACATAGTGTGGAGCCAGGGCTTTGAAAGCTGCCGGGTCATGCGCGCCGTAGCTCACGCCCACACTGGGGCAGCCCGCGTTGACGGCCATCTGCAAATCATGTGTGGTGTCGCCCACCATCAGCACCCGGCCAGGCGGCACGTCAAACTGGGCCATCAGTTCATGCAGCATGCGCGGATTGGGCTTGCCTGCCGTTTCGTCCGCCGTGCGGGAGCCGTCAAACACGCCTTTGAGTTCAACGCGGTGCAGCACGTCGTCCAGACCACGGCGGGATTTTCCGGTAGCCACTGCCAATGTGTAGCCACGCGCCTTGAGCGTCTCCAGCAAAGGCAGCACACCGTCAAACAGGCTCAGGTCGTTGGCGTGTACCTCGTAATGATGGCGGTAACGCTCGCCCAGAGCCGGGTATTTGTCAACTGCCACATCAGGCGCGGCATGGGCCAGCGCCTGCATTAAACCCAAGCCAATCACATAAGCGGCAGCCTCGTCGGTCGGCACGGCTCCACCTACATCGCGCACTGCCGCCTGAATGCAGCGGGTGATGATTTTGGTGGAGTCAAACAGGGTGCCATCCCAGTCGAAGGCAATCAGGTCAAAGTTACGGGGCTTCATACAGGGGATTTCTTCACAAGGACACCAGGGAAATCAAACAGGTCAGGAGAAAGGACATTTCTTCATTGTATTTTTCTCCTTGGCCTCCTTGATCTCTTTGCTCAATGGCTTTTTAAGTGTTTGCTACTTTAGCAAGAACTGCTGCAACTCAGGCGGCAAATCAGCATTCAGA
Organism: Polaromonas sp.; assembly: GCA_004293655.1. GTDB lineage: Bacteria > Pseudomonadota > Gammaproteobacteria > Burkholderiales > Burkholderiaceae_C > Polaromonas. The sequence continues at coordinate 27,427 of RDZZ01000126.1, forward strand.
TGCACCACCTTACGCAGCTTGGGGTGGTTGAACTTCAGGCTCCAGGCGTGCAAAAACATGCGTTTCAAAGCAGGCGCACCGGCAGCTGATTTTTGCAGTGCCTTGTTCAACTCGAAGTCACCGTATTTGTCGTCACCTGCAATCGGGTGACCCTCACCCGCCAGATGCACGCGAATCTGGTGGGTTCTGCCAGTTTTAATCGTGACCTCCAGAAGGCTAAAAGGTGTGCCCGGTGCCGACGGGTTGGCGGCAATCGCTGACTTGACCTTGACCAGCGTCACCGAGCGCAGGCCGTCCGGGTGCTCGTTGGCCACAATCTTGACGCGGCGCTCACCGTTGTCCAGCAGGTATTTGTGCAGCGACTTGTCAATGACCCGCTTGTTGGCAGGCCAGGTACCACTGGTCAGCGCCAGATAAATCTTGTCTGTTTCACGCTCCCTGAACTGTTCCTGGAGCAATTTCAAGGCCATGCGGCGCTTGGCAATCAGCAAAATGCCACTGGTTTCGCGGTCAAGCCGATGCACCAGCTCCAGAAATTCCGCTTCAGGCCGGGCCATGCGCAGTTGCTCAATGACACCAAAGCTCACACCACTGCCCCCATGCACAGCGACACCCGCTGGCTTGTCAATAGCCAGCAAAAAATCGTCTTCAAACAGCACTGGAAATTCGGCAGGAGGCGCATAACCGCCTATTGTTGAACTCGCGCCGTGGCGCACCACTTCTTTGGCAGCAGCGATGGCCTGGGCCTTCTGGTCTGCCCGCTCCGAGGTACGTATCGGGGGCAGTCGCACCACATCGCCGGCTTCCACGCGGGTATCGGCCTGCGCCCTGCCTTTGTTGACCCGTACCTCGCCACTGCGAATGATGCGGTAAACATGGGTTTTAGGCACGCCCTTGAGCTGGCGGATCAAAAAGTTGTCGAGCCTTTGGCCCGCATAATCTTCGTCCACCGTGACCAAAGTTGCCTGTGGTGATGTGAGTTCGGACAGGCTGTGGGCAGGCTGGATGGAGGCAGGAACTGGCTGCTCTTGCCCTTGCTCTTGCCGTTTATGCGGCTTGACCTGCGGCTTGTTTGGCTGGCTTGAAGCCTCGGGGCGGGCTGGGAATTGCCGTGCTGGGCGGTGTGCCCTGGCTGAAGCTGCCCCTATAATGTGTTTCACTGGTGTTACGCTGTAAGTGGTTGATTTGTCTGGAGTTTAGTCCACACGAACAGGGTCCGGATCAAAAAATCCAATCCCCAAGCCGCAAACAGCCATACCGGAAGGTCGATGCCCATTCAGGCAATCCGTCTAAGCGACCAGTGCCAGGCACTGCGCCCCAGCGAATTGCATGACAGACAAGTCGGCGTTTTGCGATACAACTACGGAAATACCATGCAGACAGCCCAGCGGGCTGTTTGCGGATCCAGCTGAGAAACAAGTCTTTGAACAGGCCGCCCTCGAATGACAACGCTAACCAGTCTGATTTATCTATGCCTGCAGCGCCTTTTAGCGCTGCTGATTGGTATGAATCAGCCTGCGCCCCTTGTAAAACTTGCGCGAGCAGTTACTCTTTTAGTAGCAAGCACCTGTTTGGCCCCCGCTCGCTCCATCCACGCGCCTACGCTTTCTAACCACTCTTCCAGCTGACTTCCAGCTGGCTGGGTTGCGTTTGAAGCTCTCCGGCAATTCCCCACGTTCGCACTGCGCCTTCTTTGGCATCGTTGGCCCATTTTTGGGCTGGAGTGACAACGCATGATTGAAGGAACACCCGATGAAACGGATGCTGATAAACGCCACGCAGGCAGAAGAGCGCCGCCTGGCGATTGTTGATGGACAAAAACTCCTCGACTATGAAATTGAAATTGAAGGGCGCGAACAGCGCAAGGGCAACATCTACAAGGCTGTCGTCACGCGGGTCGAGCCTTCACTGGAGGCCTGTTTTGTCGATTACGGCGAAGACCGCCACGGCTTTTTGCCATTCAAGGAAATCTCGCGCAATTACTTTGCATCTGGTGTGCCCGTCAGCCAGGCGCGCATCCAGGACGTGATTCGCGAAGGCCAGGAACTGATGGTTCAGGTCGAAAAAGAAGAACGCGGCAACAAGGGCGCAGCGCTGACCACGTTTGTCTCACTCGCTGGCCGCTATGTGGTGCTCATGCCCAACAACCCGCGCGGTGGCGGTGTCAGCCGCCGGATTGAAGGCGAAGACCGGGCTGAACTCAAGGAAAACATGGACCAGCTGGAATACCCGGCAGGCTCCAGCATCATTGCCCGCACCGCTGGTATTGGCCGCAGCGCCCCTGAGTTGCAGTGGGACTTGAATTACCTGATCAAACTCTGGACCGCGATTGAAGGCGCTGGCAAGGGCGGCAAAGGCGCCTTCCTGATTTATCAGGAATCGAGCTTGGTCATCCGCGCGATTCGTGACTATTTCAACAGCGACATTGGCGATATTTTGTTCGACACCGATGACGTGTACGAGCAAGCCCGCCAGTTCATGGCCCATGTCATGCCAGAGCATGAGCACCGCGTCAAACGCTACCGTGACGATGCACCGCTGTTTTCCCGCTTTCAGATCGAGCACCAGATCGAGTCGGCCTATGCCCGTACCGTGCAGTTGCCAAGTGGCGGCGCGATTGTGATTGACCACACCGAAGCGCTGGTGTCGGTGGACGTCAACTCGGCCCGGGCGATCAAGGGCGGCGACATTGAGGAAACCGCCACCCGCACCAATCTGGAAGCCGCTGATGAAGTGGCACGCCAGATGCGTTTGCGAGATCTGGGCGGCATCATCGTCATCGACTTCATTGACATGGAGGAGTCCCGCAACCGCCGCGATGTTGAAAACCGCTTGCGCGACGCACTGCGCCAAGACCGGGCTAGAGTCCAGTTTGGCACTATCAGCAAGTTTGGCCTGATGGAGATGAGCCGTCAGCGCCTGCGCCCGGCGCTGTCCGAAGGTGCCTCGATTCCTTGCCCACGCTGCGGTGGCTCGGGTCACATCCGTGACACTGAGAGTTCGGCACTGCAGATTTTGCGAATCATTCAGGAAGAGTCGCTCAAAGACAGCACGGCTTCCGTGCTGTGCCAGGTGCCAGTCGATGTGGCGTCTTTCCTGTTGAATGAAAAGCGCTCGGAGATCAGCAAAATCGAGATGAAGCAACGCATCAACGTGTTGCTGGTGCCCAACAAGATGCTGGAGACACCGAACTACAAGCTGGAGCGCCTCAAACATGACGACCCACGTCTGGACAACATCGAGGCCAGCTACAAAATGGCTGACGAGATGGAAGACGCACCTGCTGTCACACGCCGCAGCCAGGAAAAGCACAACAAGCAAGAACCCGTCATCAAAGGCGTGCTGCCTGATGCGCCGGCTCCTGTGGCGGTACCAAAGCAGGTGATTGCACCTGTTACGGCCGCACCTGCACCAGTAGCGGTACCTGTTGCGGCGCCAGCGGTGTCCGCACCCGCAGAAAAGGGCTTTTTTGGCTGGATCAAAGGCTTGTTTGGTGGTGCTGAAGTGCCGTCGCCTGCGCCCGCACCTGCTGCATCTAAACCCGAAGTCAAGAAAGAAGCAAACACCAGCGCGCCACTGCCCGATGCGCGCGCAGAAAATCGTCCTGATGTACGCACCGAACGTGGCCGGGATGGTGAGCGCGGTGGCCGCGACAGCCGACGGAATGGTCGCAGCCGTGGTGAAAGCCGCAATGCCGAAGGCCGTCTGGACGGCCGTGCTGAAAATCGCAACGACAGCCGAAGTGACGGTCGGGGTAACGAGCGCCGGGAGCGCACCCACGATACACGCGCCGAAGGTACACGTCAGGAGCGCCCGGCAGGCGATATGCGTGGTGAATCGCTGCGCCATGACAGCCGGGCAGACATGCCGAACCGTGGTGATGGTCAGCAGCGTGGCGAGAGCCGCAATGAAAACCGTGATCCGCGCGAGTCTCGCGTTGATGGTGCGCGCAGCGAGCGCCCCCGCCGTGAGCGCGGTGAGCGCACAGAGCGTAGCGACCGCACAACACCACGCGATGCGGCAGAACAAGACCTTGCACTGGCGAATCAAGCCGCCATGGCAGCCGCCGTGCGCGCCGGTGATGACACCGAACCTGTGCAAGACCGCCCTGCCCCGGACGCTGGCCGCAATGAAAGCCGCCGCGAGCGCGGTGAGCGCAACGGGCGCCGCAACGACCGCCGCGCCGAACGCAGCGAAGCGGGTAACGCAGACGCTGAAAAAGAAGGCATATCCAACCCTGAGACTGTTTCATCAGCAGCAACAGTCACGGCAATGCCATCGCCGTTGCCCGCGTTCAATGAGAACAGCGCGGAGTCGCGTCAGCCCAGAGAGCGCCGCAGCCGGGACCGTTATGGCCGCGATCGTCGCGAGCGAGGTGACGGTGCCGAACGTGGCGAACCAGGCGCAGTGACAGAGCCAGTCTTGAGTCGTGATGAAACACCTGCATTTCCAGAACCAAAACAGGCTCCAGCGCAGCAGGAGACTGGTTTTTTTGCTACTGAAATCATAGCAAATAAACCGCTTGTACCGGCGACTCACGAAAGCCTCATGACATTGCCAGTGGCCCCTACAGCACCTTTGAATGTCGCCAATGATGCAGTTGCTGCGACAAAACCAGTGCTTGCTAGCACTGCTGCGGCGGCTGAACCAACACATGGCAGCATGCCCCAAGTTCAGTCTTACGAGTTGCCCTTGCAAGACCTGATGCAGATAGCTCAGGCTTCAGGTTTGCAATGGGTCAATTCAGACGCTGACAGAGTTGCGCAAGTCAACGCGGCCATGGCGCTTGAAGTCAAGCCTACGCGCGCACCGCGTGAGCGTGCTGTTGTTGCCGTATCGAGCCAAGCTCCTCTGATACTGGTGGAGACCAAGCGCGACTTGCGCGACATGCCTCTGCCGTTTGAGAAACCAGCGCAATAAAAGCCAGGTTGGCGGGCCCTCATCGACGACCCTCGATGAGGGTCACACTGCTCTTCATTCTGGCTCTTGGCCGACTCATCAGCGAAGACAGCGAAGACTCTTGGGCTCAGGGAAAGTCAAGGTTTTGGGCAGACAGCAATAAAAATTAGTCGCACTACTGCCAACGGTTGCCAACTGTTGCGGTCAAGAAAGAAAAAAGCCCTGTAAATCAATGATTTACAGGGCTTTTTGTACTGGCGGAGCGGACGGGACTCGAACCCGCGACCCCCGGCGTGACAGGCCGGTATTCTAACCAACTGAACTACCACTCCTGGTAGTGGCAACCTCTGCTCTTTCGAGCCAAGTGCCTTCATTGCTGAAAGCTGTTACCTGCTTGTGCCGTTTGACTTTTCAGTCAAATTTTGGCGACCCCACGGGGATTCGAACCCCGGTACTCACCGTGAAAGGGTGATGTCCTAGGCCTCTAGACGATGGGGTCAAAGCCTTGGATCT
>RDZZ01000127.1 GCA_004293655.1 Polaromonas sp.
ATGTCCAGATGCCATGTTTCAAGGTAGGCGCAGACTGCTCCTTTGCGTTTACCACCCTGGTTGACAGCAACCGCCGTGTCATTGACAACTTTCAGGAAAGGTACAACCCCCTGGGATTCGCCATTGGTCCCCTTGATATGGGCACCAAGTGCACGCACGGGTGTCCAGTCGTTGCCCAGACCACCGGCAAACTTTGACAGCAGCGCATTTTCCTTGATCGCGTCATAGATGCCGCCCAGATCGTCGGCAACCGTGGTCAGGTAGCACGATGACAGTTGCGAACGCAATGTGCCTGAATTGAACAATGTCGGCGTGCTGGACATGAAGTCAAACGACGACAGCGTTTCATAAAATTCAATGGCGCGCTCTTCGCGGTTGACTTCATTGAGCGACAAACCCATGGCCACACGCATGAAAAAGGCCTGTGGCAATTCAATGCGCTGTTTGCGCACATGCAAAAAGTAGCGGTCAAACAATGTCTGCAGTCCGAGGTAGTCAAACTTCAGATCTCTCTCGGGTTTTAGGGCTGCACCCAGGCGAGCCAAGTCGAACTGCTGGAGTTTTTCATCAAGCAGCTCGTTCTGTACACCTTTGGCAATAAATTTCGGAAAGTACTCGGCATAACGGACCTGCATTTCTTCATGTGCAACTTCTTCGCCCAGTACTTCGCGGCGAATGGTGTGCATCAACAGGCGTGCTGCAGCGTAGGTATAGTCAGGGTCTTTTTCAATCAGGGTACGGGCAGCCAGAATGGACGCTTTATAGACCTCGTCAATGGGCACGCCATCGTACAGGTTGCGCATGGTCTCTGCAATGATGGGATCGGGCTTGACATCGGTACCGAGGTTGACGCACGAGGCTTCAATCAACGTCCGCAGGTTGCAGGCGTCAAGCGCAACCCGTCTGCCACCGTCTGTGACGTGTAGTTGGGCGCTTGCCGGTGCTTGTACTCGGGTCTGGTGGGCACGCTCTTGTGTGCGCTTTTCACGATAAAGTACATAGGCTCTGGCAACTTCATGATATCCGCCGCGCATCAGGCACAGTTCAACTTGGTCTTGGACGTCTTCAATGTGAAAAGTACCGCCGCCGGGACGTGAACGCATCATGGCACGCGTGACAGCCTGGGTTAGGCCATCGACTGTCTCGCGCACACTGACAGAGGCTGCGCCTTGGGTGCCGTGTACCGCTAGAAAAGCTTTCATCATGGCAACCGCAATTTTGCTGGGCTCGAACGCGACGACCGCACCGTTGCGCCTGATGATCTGGTAGTTGTTCAGGGGACTGATTTGCGTATGTCGCGGTGTGCTGTTTGGGGTGACAGCAGGTGCGTTGCTGACAGCTGCTGAATTGTTGTGTACTACTTGCATGAGCTTTCTTCTAAATTTTCCTGGGTCCGCCTGATTGGTTTTTCCAGGCGCTGTTTTGTGGACATTTTTGTAAATCCAGTGTGAATCCGGTGAAACCTATCGGCTTAACTCGATGAATATGAGGCCCGATCTGGAGGGTTTCCGACAAAAGCATGTTCACTCCGAAAAGCGATTGTGAGTGTGCGCATCACTGTAAATAGTGCAGTGTTTTTGCACATGCAAAATCTATAGATTCGAGGTTTTTGAGTGATTTTGGCATATCAAATACATCCACGCTTCAAACACTACGGGTAGTGCCCAGAAGTATTTTAAACACTACCCGTAGTGTTTTTCGGAAATTTTCGATGTAATTTTTCGTTGTGTTCAGGACGTTTTTTAGTATCCACTGCGTTGTTTGATGCATGCATATTGGCAGATGCTCTGGGGGGCTTTGTTTTGTCAGGCGGAAGACTCGAAAACAGCTTGCTTGTGAGTGTTCGCCGACACCCTTTTTCCTGGCTGGAGCCTGTAGAGTTTCGCCTTGCTCTGAGCCATTTGTGAAGCGTTGCTGCAAACACATCATTTTTCAGCGCCCTGTTGCACCAAGCGATGGAAAGTAGTGGTCTGGCGCGCCCAGGCAGTGTTGGAGAAAAAGCCAGTCAAAACCAGAACCTGGGTCTTTTTTTCGGCCTGCTGCAACGTGCTCATGACCTGCAAGGTGTTCGATGGGGTAGTGCGCCATGACAGCGGCACACAGCGCAGCCAGACTTTCGTACTGAGGCATTTCAAAGTCACCGCCCTCAAGACCTTCAAGTTCAATGCCAATCGAGTCGTCGTTACAGTTGCCCCGGCCCCGATAGTTTGACTGCCCTGCGTGCCAGGCACGTTCATCGCAGCTAACGAACTGCCAGAGCTCGCCAGAGCGGGTGATGAAAAAATGCGCTGATACCTCCAGCCCGCGTATGCCTTGAAAATAAGGGTGTTCATCCCAATCCAGCTGATTGGTGAAAAGCCGCTGTACGTTTTGGTTGCCAAACTCTCCAGGCGGCAAGCTGATGGAATGAATCACCATCAGATCAATGCGGGCATTGCGGGGACGCCATCCTTGATTGGGAGAGACAAGCGCTCTGGCATGGCGGTACCAGCCTGCATGCCAGAGCGCTGGCGCGGTGCCGTATTCAGGCTCAGCCATGATCATTATTGGGTCGCATGTTATCGAGCTTGTGGCCGTTGTCGGCAACGTCACCGTCGGGCATCGTGATGTTCAGGCGAGCAATGCGGTAGCGAATCTGACGCAGGCTCAAACCTAGCTGGTTGGCTGCAGCCGTGCGGTTAAATCGGGTGTCGTTCAGTACGCCGCAAAGAATTTCACGCTCCTGCGTATCCAGATAATCCTGAAGATTTGCAGGTATTGGTGGGGGCGGTGCAGGTACTGCAAGCATCTTTACCGCTTGTACTCTTGGCAGATCCAGGCAAAGCTCTCCTCCCTCGCTCAGTGCCACTGCACGGTGGAGAATGTTTTCCAGCTCCCTCACATTGCCGTTGAGCTGCAGGGTTTGAAGCTGTTCAAGGACGTGCTCCGACAGCACTGGCACGTCCAAACCTGATTCTTGACAAATCCGGACCAGCAGTGCGTCGCACAGGGCGGGCAGGTCTTCCCGGCGCTCTCGCAAAGGCGGGACATTGATCACAATGACATTGAGCCGATAGAACAGGTCCTGACGGAATCGGCCTGCTTCGACCTCCGTTTCAAGCTCCTTGTGGGTGGCGCTGACGATGCGCACATCAACAGCGTCTTCCTGGGATGATCCCAGAGGTCTGACCACCCGTTCCTGAATGGCCCGCAGCAGTTTTGACTGCATCGCCAAGGGCAGGTCGCCAATTTCGTCCAGAAACAGCGTACCGCCTTTGGCCGCCTGAAAATATCCGAGTCTGTCTTGTGTTGAGCCTGTGTAGGCGCCTTTGCGAGCGCCAAAAAACTCAGCTTCCAGCAGATTTTCAGGAATGGCACCGCAATTGACTGCTACGAATGGGCCGCTGGCGCGATGGCTGCAGCCGTGTATGGCCCTTGCGACCAGCTCTTTACCCGTACCAGATTCACCCTGGATGAGTACCGGTGCCATGCTGGCAGCCACCTTGGCCGTGCGCGATTTCACCCCTTGCATCACTGCTGACTGACCTACCAGGCGTTCTAGCGCAGTGGTCATGGCAACTGGCTTACTTGAACTTGAGCTTGCCGATAGCTTGACAGTTTCTTTTCTCATCACCTTGGGCCCATCTGAAGACGCAAGACTGGCTGCCCGCAAACCCTGTATGGCAGAGGCCACCACACTTCTGAACTGTTTGAGGTCCACAGGTTTGGTGAGGTAGTCAAACGCCCCTGCCTTGAGTGCTTCCACTGCGTTTTCTGCAGACCCGTGTGCTGTGATGACCACACAGCGTTCAGGCCGCTGCTGTCGCACCATGTCGCGCAGCAGTTCCAGACCCAGACCGTCGGGCAGACGCATGTCTGTGATGACGGCATCAAAGCGCTTTTCGCGAAGATGCTGACGCGCTTGCGCCAGGTCTGCAGCGGCTTCAACCCGGTAGCCTTCGCGCAGCAAGGTCAGCTCGTAGAGCGTGCGCAAATCTGGCTCATCGTCCACAACAAGAATGTGAGCTGGTATTGGGCGCGGGTTGTTGATGGATGCTTGCATGGTCGTCAACGTGAAATGGCTTTCTTCATGATCAGGTGCACACATGAAGCCTAGTGAGGCGAGGCACCAAAGGACAAAGGCTTTTTGGGCAGGTCAGTCGCAGATTTGCTGTGAGCGGGCTGATCGGCTGGATCGAACAACACAAAAAATTCGTTGCCTTCCGTGCCATGGCGCATGGCACGCTGGTAGCCGATCAGGGCACCATAACGCTCGCAAAGCTCCCTGCAAATATACAGACCCAAACCGCTGGAGCGGCTTTCAGATGAAAAAAAAGGCTCAAACAGATGGGTTTGAACCGTTTTTTCCAGAGGTTGACCGTCACTCCAGACCTGAAGCCGCACCTGCCCAGATGGTGACAGGTTGGTGGACACGTCAATCGCGCCAGCACTCTGGCTGGCATAGCGCAGTGCGTTATCCAGCAAGTTGATCATCACGCGGCGCAGGTGCTCCGGATCACAGACCACTGCTGACTGGCCTGCGCCTGGGGCAACCTGCAGCAGGTGGGCCGCGCCGACTTGCTGCGCCCAGCCAGATGCCACGTGCAATACTGTGACATCCAAAACGATGGTGTTCTTGGACTGCATGCTGGGTACCTGCACGCGCGAGATGTTCAATATGTCGTCCACGATTTTCGCCAGCCGCTGCGCATTCTGGGCCACCATGGCGGTCAGCTGAAGATGTGCCGGGTTTTGCAGCTCTTCTTCGAGAAGCGCGTTAGCCTGAGAAATCGCCGCCAGCGGATTTCTGATTTCATGCGCGACTGCTGCAGACATGCGACCCATAGCGGCCATTTTTTCAGTACGAACCTTGGCTTCCATCTCTCGCAGGTCCTCCAGAAACATCACACACAGACGGTCGTGGCTGGTGTTGTAAGACCCAGCCAGACGTGTACGTACATGCAGCCTTCTTGTGCTGCGGCCAAACTGCTCTATGCTCACATCGGCTGCCTGCGCCAGCCCAAGCCGAAACGTTTGGTGTACGATGTCAGCCAGGGGTTGCCAAGCGGCTTCGGTTACCAAAACAAAAGGTGCTCCATGGTGCGGATCACCGATTTCCAGAAGGCGTATGGACGCTGGGTTGGCTGAGCGGACAATACCGTCTGCATCAATGACCAGAACACCATCGGACAGTGTCTCAATGACCAGCTCGTTGACTTGCGTCTGCATACGTGCCTGCAGCTGGCTGGTTTTGGCCCGCTGCTCCTCGCGCACCAGGCGCAAGGCCAGCTGGTTGGCCAGCAGGGCTATAAGAAAAAAGCCTGAGCCACTCAAACCTGATTGAAGAAAACGTGAAGTGTGGTCGCCATCGGTGGCAATCGATACCCACCAGGCATCGGCCAGCAGCAGCAGCGTTACGCTGGCCGCCGTACCTAAGGCCAGCAAAATAGGTCCCAATATGGAGGCCAGCAAGACTGGCAGTGCAAACAAGGGGGTGTAATTGATGCTGCTCAATTGCAGAAAGTTCAGAGCCGAAAACACCACCACATCTAAGCCAATGGTCGATGCCCATTGTGCGTCAAATCTGCTGCCAGGCTGGGCAGGCCTGGTCAGCAGCAGCGCTGCCAACGCGGCACAAAAATAAGCCAGACACACCGCAGTTGACCAGATGTTGTTGGTGTTCCCTAAGGCGTAAATGAAGGCCTGCAGTACCATCAGTACGCTGGCAATCACAATACGCCCCGTCATGAATGCGTGCCACAGCCTTTCAAATGATCCGGAATTGGGGTCTTTGTCCCGCACTTCATGTGTACCGAATCGGCTGTCAACAGAGCCAAACCATGATTCGAGTGTTTTTTTCATTCAACCTTTGTTGGCTTGTCTGCGATGCGCCACACAGCAGTACACGCCAGCCAAACCCGTCAAGGCCTCAGAGCGAGGCAGGTGCACATGACAGACATCACATGCCACGATTTCTGTGGGCAGGGCAGGCGATGGGGGTGGCCGTCTGTCTGAACGCTTATTGACCTGATACGAGTCCGGGCGGCGCTTGCTTCGCCATAACCAAAAAATCACCAGCAGCAAGACAGAGACAACAAGGTATTTCATAGCCGATTCAAGACCACTTCCAGCACAAAGCGTGAGCCTGCATAGCCCAGTAGCAGCAGCCCTGAGCCCAAATACAGCAACCGTATGGCTTTGAGGCCACGCCAGCCCAACTTGGCGCGGCCCATCAAAAGACCCGCAAATGTCAGCCACGCAAGCAGCGAAAAGATGGTCTTGTGATTCCACTGCCAGGCCAGGCCAGGACCGTAGAGCTGTTCTGCAAACAGCCAGCCCACCAGCAAAGTGGCCGACAGCAGTACAAAACCGGCTTCGACAAAGCGAAACGTCAGGCGTTCGAGCGTCATCAAGGGCAGACCCGTTGAGCTTTGGGCACCCAGGCGCATGGCGCGCTCCGAGCGCTGCATCAACCAGGCATGTGTGACGGCCGCTGCAAACAGGCCATACGACGCGATACCCAGCGCCCAGTGCAAGGGCAGCCAGACAGAGGCTATGCGCGTGTAGCTGGGGCCCGGAAAGACAACCGCCAGTGCAACAGCTACTGCTCCCAGACCAGCGAGTGTCCACTGTGCCTGAAGCTGCGGCAGCAAACGGCTTTCTATGGCATAGACCGTCAGCACCAGCCAGACTGTGGTTGACAGGGCAGGGGCGAACCCGAACCGCTGGGGCTCACCCAAAAGGCCTTGTGCCAGCATCAAGCCGTGCAACACCCAGCCTGCGAACAGTACCAGGCGCAGCATGTCGGGTGCCATGCGCCGGCGCGCCAGCACTGACACCATATAAGAGGTGAAAGCGCCTGCCGCCAGCACATTACCCCACCACAGACTCATCGCTAAAATCATGGCTACAGTTTAGCCCGTATGCTGCAGCTCTTGCGGCCGGTTTTGCTGCTTTGTTGTTCTCCTCCCGCTTTCTCGCTTGTCTAAGCCTACCAACTGCTCCACCGCCCCGGAGCCATCTCAATGGCCTCAGCCCTTACCGACAAACTCTCCCGCCTCGTCAAGGAAATGCGTGGCCAGGCCCGTATCACCGAATCTAACGTGCAAGACATGCTGCGCGAAGTCCGCATGGCCTTGCTGGAGGCTGATGTCGCCCTGCCAGTGGTGCGTGACTTCATTGCCCGTGTCAAAGAAAAAGCACTCGGTGCCGAGGTGATGGGCTCTTTGCAGCCGGGCCAGGTGCTGGTCAGCATTGTCAGCAAGGAGCTGTCCGCCACCATGGGCGAGGGGGTCAGCGACATCAACCTGGCCGCCCAGCCCCCAGCCGTGATTTTGATGGCTGGCCTGCAAGGCGCGGGCAAGACCACCACCACCGCCAAGCTGGCCAGGCACCTGATTGAAAAGCGCAAGAAAAAAGTGCTCACGGTCTCAGGCGACGTGTACCGCCCGGCAGCTATCGAACAGCTCAAGACGGTGACTGCGCAGGCCGGTGCAGAGTGGTTTCCCAGCACGCCAGACCAAAAGCCGGTCGATATTGCCCGTGCCGCGATTGATTACGCCCGCCGTCATTACTTTGACGTGCTGCTGGTAGATACCGCAGGCCGCCTGGCCATTGACGAAGCCCTGATGGCCGAGATCAAGGAGCTGCATGCGGTTTTGAACCCCATCGAGACCCTGTTTGTGGTGGACGCCATGCAGGGCCAGGACGCGGTCAACACCGCCAAAGCTTTTAAAGACGCGCTGCCGCTGACCGGCATCATCCTGACCAAGCTCGACGGCGACTCGCGCGGCGGTGCTGCCTTGAGCGTGCGGCAAATCACCGGCGCACCGATCAAGTTTGCAGGCACCAGTGAAAAGCTCGATGGTTTGGAGGTGTTTGACGCCGAACGCCATGCCGGGCGCATTCTGGGCATGGGCGACATTGTGGCGCTGGTCGAACAGGTCACCGCAGGCGTTGATGTGGCCGCCGCTCAAAAGCTGGCCGCCAAACTCAAGTCAGGCAGCGGTTTTGACCTGGAAGATTTTCTGGGCCAGTTGCAGCAGATGAAAAACATGGGGGGTCTGGCCAGCCTGATGGACAAACTGCCAGCGCAGATGGCTGCCAAGGCGGGCCAGGTGGACATGGACAAGGCTGAAAAAGACATCAAACGCAAGGAGGGCATCATTCAAAGCATGACGCCGCTGGAGCGCAGAAAACCCGAACTTATCAAAGCCACCCGCAAAAAGCGCATCGCCATGGGTTCAGGCGTACACGTCCAGGAAGTCAACCGCTTGCTCAATGAGTTTGAGCAGATGCAGGGCATGATGAAAAAAATGAAGGGCAGCGGGATGATGAAGATGATGAAGAAGATGGGCGGCATGAAGGGCATGCCGAAGTTCTGACGCGGCCAGGCGCTGTCTTCGTCCACGAAATAGGGCTCTACAGCAATATCTGCAAGCATTGTTTGCTATAAAAAAATAGCAATCAATGAGCAAATGCAGACGCTGTATTGGCCTACATACCAATCCTCAGAAGTCTCACTCAACCTGTGGGAGCGCTTTCCTGCGTCACCACCTCGCCCCGCAGCGAACGCATGGGCGCCTCCGTGATCCGGATATCCACCAGTTGCCCAATCAGCCGGTCCGGCCCGCTAAACACCACGGGCCGGTTGCACTCGGTTCGGCCAAACAGCGCATTCGGTGTTTTGCGCGCCGGGCCTTCCACCAGCACGCGCTGAACGGTGCCCAGGCGGCTGGCGCTGATGGCTTCTACGCTCTGGTCAATCGCCGATTGCAGGCGCTGCAGACGTGCAAGTTTGACACTGTGCGGTGTGTCGTCCTGAATGTTCGCTGCGGGCGTGCCGGGGCGGGGGCTGTAGATAAAGCTAAACGACGTGTCGTAGCCTACGTCGTCAATCAGCCTCATCATCTTGTTGAAGTCGTCCTCGGTCTCACCGGGAAAGCCAACAATAAAGTCACTGCTCATGGCCAATTCTGGGCGTATGGCACGCAGTTTGCGGATGGTGCTTTTGTACTCCATCGCCGTGTAGCCACGCTTCATGGCCATCAAAATTTTGTCGGAGCCATGTTGCACGGGCAGATGCAGGTGACTGACCAGCTTGGGCAGCCGGGCGTAAGCGTCAATCAGGCTTTGCGTGAACTCGTTGGGATGGCTGGTGACGTAGCGGATGCGTTCAATGCCGGGAATGTCATGCACATACTCCAGCAGCGTGGCGAAGTCGGCAATGTCTGCCGACGCACCCATCTTGCCCCGGTAAGCATTGACGTTCTGGCCCAGCAGCGTGATTTCTTTGACACCCTGGTCTGCCAGGCCCGCGACTTCAACCAGTACGTCCTCAAACGGTCGGCTGACCTCTTCACCGCGCGTGTAGGGCACCACGCAGTAGCTGCAGTATTTTGAGCAGCCTTCCATGATGCTGACGAATGCGCTGGCACCCTCAACCCGTGCAGGGGGCAGGTGATCGAATTTTTCAATCTCTGGAAAGCTGATGTCCACCTGCGGCTTGCCTAGCCTGGCACGCTTGGTCAGCAAGTCGGGCAGGCGGTGCAGCGTTTGCGGGCCAAACACCACATCCACATAGGGAGCGCGCGCAATGATGGCCGCGCCTTCCTGGCTGGCAACACAGCCGCCCACGCCGATCAGCACACCCTTTTCTTTCAGGTGTTTGACGCGGCCCAGGTCGCTGAAGACTTTTTCCTGTGCCTTCTCACGCACCGAGCAGGTGTTGAACAAAATCAGGTCGGCCTGTTCCATGTCCTGTGTTGGCTCGTAGCCTTCAGCGGCACGGAGCACATCCTGCATCTTGTCCGAGTCGTACTCGTTCATCTGGCAGCCAAAGGTTTTGATAAAAACTTTTTTGGCAATCACGCCGCTGGTATCGTCTGGCATGGGAGCGCTCATCTGGTTTGCACCGCAGGTTGCGGCAGGTTGGGGTCAGGCAAGATGGAGCCGGGTTGACTGGATCCTGGCTGGCTGGAGCCAATCTGGCTGGTCGTCGGCTGTGGGTCTGACTCAAAAAAGAAGTTGTTGCCGCGCGCCTTGGTTGCCCGCTTTAAACGCGCTTCTTGCGCGGTCAGCACCCACACCTCATTGAGCAGACCTGCAGCGTCGCGGGTGTAGTTCACCACCAGCTGCTGGCCGACAAGGCTGCCCGACAAGGCAATCATGTTGTTTTCAGCGCGAATGCGGGCGCTGGGAGAGAGTTTATCAAGCTGACCATCCAGGCTCACCACGGGCGGGGCTGTGACCACCAGCGTGCCGCGCAGCGCAGCAGCCGGGAACTCGCGTTGAATGGTTTGAGCTTGTAATGACAGGCTAAAAGTGGTGCCAGCGCACGCAATACCTGCAAAATGTGCTATAAAAAAAATAGCACGCCTGCCAAAGTCAAGTGTTTGATGGAAACCTGAAAGGCGGGTGCGATCAGCAGTTATACAGCGGTTCATGGGTATGTCCAGAGGCTGGTTGAGGAAACCTGATTTTAGATGGCCCTTGGCAGGGTGGAAAATGGGTTGGCGTGATGACGATTGCGCCGGGCAACATTGAGCAGAACTGAAAATTGACAGCCAAACCGCACAAGCGCCAGCTTCAAGACACAAAAAAGCCCCTTGAGCTAACTCTTGGGGCTTTTGATGAGATTTTGGTGGTGATAGGTGGATTTGAACCACCGACATCAGCATTATGAATGCTGCGCTCTAACCAACTGAGCTATATCACCGAACAGGCAAAATTATAGCGACTAACGGCCGTGTTTATCAACGGTGCTTGAAGACAGCCTTGCGTTTGTTTAAAAACGCATCCATGCCTTCTTTTTGGTCTTCGGTCGCGAACAGGGCGTGAAACAGCCGCCGCTCAAACGTCACACCGTCGCTCAAACTGCTTTCAAAAGCGCGGTTCACGGCTTCTTTGGCGGCCATCACGCTGGTCTGGCCGTGGTCGCAAATCATCAGGGCGGCGGCCAAGGCTTCGTCCATCAGCTTGCCCACAGGCACCACGCGGCTGACCAGCCCGGCGCGTTCGGCCTCTAGGGCGTCCATCATGCGGCCGGTCAGCGCCATGTCCATGGCCTTGGCCTTGCCGACAGCGCGGGGCAGGCGCTGGGTGCCACCGGCGCCGGGAATGATGCCGAGCTTGATTTCGGGCTGGCCGAACCTGGCGTTGTCAGCGGCAATGATGAAGTCGCACATCATGGCCAGCTCGCAGCCACCGCCGAGTGCAAAACCACTGACAGCCGCGATCACCGGCTTGCGGATGCTGCGGATCTGCTCCCAGTTGCGGGTGATGAAGTCGTTGTTGTACGCGTCAGCAAAGCTGTATTTGGCCATGGTGCTGATGTCTGCACCCGCGGCAAAGGCCTTTTCACTGCCCGTCAAAACCATGCAGCCAATACTGGCATCCAGCTCAAACGCTTTGAGTGCTGCAGCCAGCTCGTCCATCAACTGGTCATTCAGCGCATTGAGCTGTTTGGGACGGTTCAGCGTGATGATGCCGACACGGCGGGCGTCTGGGCCTTCGGTGCGCGTCAAAATGGTTTCGTAAGTCATGCCGATGTCCTGGTTGTGGTTTTTAAAAGGTTCAGATTTAACGCACTGCAGCAGCAGGTGCTGCCGGCCCGACTGACAAGAGCCAGTGCTCTATTTTTACCGCGTCCAGCACGGCCAGACGCCAGGTGGTCAGTGCTGGGGGCATTTTGAGTTCGAGTCGCAGCAGGCGCTTGTCGCGTGACACCAGGGCGATGACTTTTTGGGTGTTGCCTGCCAGCAGCGGCAAATCGTCAAGGCGGCTCATGCGCCAGCCTGTGGCCACAGACGTGCCAGTCTTGTTTTTTGACTGTTCAAACGGCTCAATCCCCAGCCATTCGTCGCCCGCTGCAAAACCAGCGCGTTCGGCAACACTGCCGCGCAGTACGGTTTTAACCACCACGCATGGCACCTCACTCACCCGCAGACCCAGGCGGTGCGCCAGCTGAGCGGACTCTTCATGCACGGCGACGCCGTGCTGCAGCAGCAGCGCCTGCAGTGGAAGTTCTTGCCTGCCGTGTACCCAGCTGGCGAGTTCAGGCGCAAACGAGCGCTGGCCCAGCGTTTGCAGCACTTCTGCGAGGTCGGTCTCTTTCAGCGCCCCGCCGCTCTGCTCAAAACAGCGCTGCCACAGGGCGCGCATCACATCGTCCAGGGTGGTGTGGCCTTCGAGCCGCAGCGTCAGATCAAGACACAAAGCGACCAGCGAGCCTTTGGTGTAGTAACTGACGGTGGCATTCGGTGTGTTCTCGTCCTGCCGGTAGTATTTGACCCAGGCATCAAAACTGGCCTCGGCCACAGACTGCACCAGCCGACCGGGCGTCTGCATGACCTGATTGATGGTTTTATTGAGCAGCTTGATGTAGCCGGCGTTGTCGAGAAGTCCGGCGCGGCGCAGCAGCAAGTCGTCGTAGTAGCTGGTGAAGCCTTCAAAAAACCAGAGCAATTGCGTGTAGTTTTCGCGCTCGTACTGGTAGGTTTCAAATTCTGCCGGGCGCAGGCGCTTGACGTTCCAGGTGTGAAAGTATTCGTGACTGATCAGGCCGCGCAGTGTGGTGTAGCCTTCCGAGACTTTGACATCACCTACACGTGGCAGGTCTTTGCGGGTGCAGATCAGGGCGGTGGCGTTGCGGTGCTCCAGCCCGCCGTAGCCGTCATCAACCGCATTCAGCATGAAAAGGTAGTTTTTGAAAGGTACATCTTTGGGTCCGGCGTGGCTGCCATGCCAGAAGCGAATTTCTGCCTCACAGATTTTTTGGGTGTCGGCCAGCAGCCGCGCGCCGTCAAAGCTGGGCAGGCTGCCTGCCACCACAAAGCGGTGCGGTATGCCGCAGGCGGTGAAAGTGCCACTCCAGAAAGTGCCCATTTCAACCGGGCAATCGACCAGTTCGTCGTAGTTGGCCGCCGCGTAGGTACCAAAACCCTGCCTGTCGGTTTCGTGCGCCGCAAGCCCGGTGGCGACTGCCCAGCCAGAGGAGACTCTGGACGCTGGTTTGGGCACTGGCAACTCCAGCAGATGGGGAGATTGCTCTTGCCCCTCGACTCTCAGGCACACGCTGGTGCCGTTGAAAAACCCGCGCTCTGCGTCCAGCCAGGCGGTGCGCACGGCGTTGTCATGGGCATAGATTTGGTAGGTAATGACCACGGCCTTGCCCGGCTTGCATTGAATCTGCCAGGTGCATTTGTCGAGCTGCTCCACTGGCGCAGGGGTGCGGGTGCCCTGCCGTGCCTCAAGACCTTGCAGGCTTTTGGAAAACTCCCGCACCATATAACTGCCAGGAATCCACACCGGCAAGGCCACGCGCTGCAGGGCTGCAGGCTGGGCAATGGTGAGGGTGACTTCGAACAGATGGGCGTGTGCGTCCAGTATTTCTACGCAGTATTTGATGGGCGAAAGTTGGGGAGGTAGATTGGGCGCAGATGGCGGGAGAAGGTTTTTTTTCATGGCGTTTTACAAAAACTGGGCACTGCGCTACTGAGGCATTGCTCTGGCGTTGATCAGATTGCAGCAGCGCCCAGCACGCAACTCAGGGTTGCCACCACGGTGAGCCGAAGCCGCAGCGGCAGCCAGCGCGACAGGCCAGCCGATGGGTAGGTTTTGCGATCCACCGCGTAACATGCCAGCAGCGTCAAGCCTAACAATGGCAATCCCGCATAGGCCGGCATCAACAGGGCCAGCCAGGCCAGCAGGGACGGCGCGATGCCCCAGACAAAGTGAAAGCGCGGTGCTCTAGGGGCCCTCTGCATAACTCCCTGCGGTCTGTGATCAGCCGGACTCGGGCGGTCTGCTGCGTTGCTTTTCTTGCCAATAGCTGTGCTATTGGCTGCAAAAAGGC
>RDZZ01000128.1 GCA_004293655.1 Polaromonas sp.
CCTGCTTGAGCAGGTTTGGACAGGCGCTAGAAGCGATGCCTCTGGCGAGTGGCGGCCTGCAAGGTGAAGGGAGTTACACGCAGTGAACGACCGTGGGGGCTATTGCAATGCTTGTACGCCTGCAACCAGCCAGCCGCCTTTACCGTTGCGGGGTTTCGTCATATTCCAGACCTCGCGGAACGGGCTGGCTCCTGCCGATATGTCCTCAAGGATCATCCCGGAGAACTCTACGCTGGCCATGTACACATCGGCCAGCTCTTCAATGCCGAGCAGTTTGGCATCGAGCATCTGCACATCGGTCTTGTTGGCCGCAGCACCGGTGTGCGACTCACGCTCGGCGAGCTGTACCTTGATCTGGCTCAGCATCTCGTCGGTCATCATGGCGCGCAGGTTGTTGATGTCAGACCGGTCCCAGGCGTCTTGCAGCGTCAAAAAGTTGGCCTTGCAGGCTGCCAGAAAGCCTTCGGCATCAAAACTGGCAGGCACACCCCATGATGGCGATCCCAGCAGGGACGAGCCGATCATGGAGCCAGCGACTGCAGCGGTGGCGGCCTTGCCCGTGTCAAAGGACAAGCTGTTTCTCTCCCAGGGGCGGGCAGATGCATCATTGCCCACATTGTCCGGGCTGTAATTTTTAGGTGTGGTGGCCTGACCTGCGCCCTGAAAGGCATACGGACTGGGCGTCTGCGCATGGTGGCCTGACCCCTTGAATCTGCGGTACAAAAACCCGCCCACCACCATCACAACCAGGGCCAGCAAGGCGAACATGATGATCTGGCTGAATGCGCCGCCCAGACCCAGGGAAGACGCCAGCCATGCCAGGCCCAAACCAGCTGCCAGGCCGCCCAGCATCGCACCCCAGGGTTTTTTGGGTACGGCAGCGGGTGCAGCAGGAGTTGTCGCAGGCGCTGCCTGCTTCTGCGCCACGTTGGACGATTGCTTTCCCACTGACTTGCCGCTGCCCAGGCGTGCGGCTTGCACCTCAACACTGGTGAAGGTCACGGTCAGCGCCATCAGGGCGGAAAAAATCACTGTCAGCAGTTTCATGAGTTTTCCTTGGGGCAACTGTTTGCTTTTGAGCATTGTCAAATGTTGAGTCGGCATGCGCAACCAAGTGGTCAGCATCAGCATTTGATGCCAACATGCAATGCCACAACCCCGGCAGACAGGTTGTGACAGTCCACATGACCAAAGCCATTTTTGAGCATCAGTGCTTTGAGCGCCTCCTGATCGGGGTGCATGCGAATGGACTCGGCCAGGTACTGGTAACTGGTGTCGTCATTGGCCACCAGCTTGCCCAGCTTTGGCAACACCTTGAACGAATACCAGTCATAGACTTTCTCAAGCGGCTTGGCCACTTTGGAAAACTCCAGCACCAGCAGCTTGCCACCGGGTTTGAGCACCCGGCTCATCTCGCACAGGGCCATGTCTTTGTGCGTCATGTTGCGCAAACCAAACGCTACGGTCACCACATCAAAATACGCATCAGCAAACGGCAAGTGTTCGGCATCACACACCAGCGTGGGCAGGCTGACACCCACATCCAGCAGGCGGTTGCGGCCTTCTGACAGCATGGCCTCGTTGATGTCGGTGTGGACAACCTGGCCGCTTGCCCCCACTTTGGGCGCAAAGGCCATGGCCAGGTCACCGGTGCCGCCGGCGATGTCCAGCACCCGCTGGCCTTGTTTGACGTTGGCAACCAAAACGGTGTAGACCTTCCAGGCGCGGTGCATGCCGACCGACATCAAGTCATTCATGACATCGTATTTGGACGCGACGGAGTCAAACACGCCCCGCACGCGGCGTGCCTTGTCTTGCTCATCGACGGATTGAAAACCGAAATGGGTAGTGGTCATGGAGTCAATGCTAGGTGTCAAAACCACAACTGGCTATGACAACCCTTTTCAAATTCAGAATATTGCTCTGGTATGCAGGGGTTTATATTGAAAAAAACAACAAATCACTGGTCATGTAACCAGTGAAGGGGCGTCGAACACTCAATGACCACTGCAAGCGTGGCCGCTGGCAACCACCATGGGCGCATCGCGCAGGGCACCAGCGGCCTGCAGGCGCTGGTTGTAGTCTTCCCACAAGCGGTCTTGGTGCGCCCCCAGATGGTAGAGGTAGTCCCACGAATAGATGCCGCTCTCATGGCCGTCTGAAAACACCGGTTTGACAGCGTAGTTGCCGATTGGCTCCAGTTCCACGACGCCGACTTCGCGCTTGCCGGTTTGCAGTACTTCTTGCCCCGGGCCGTGGCCTTGCACTTCTGCAGAGGGCGAATACACCCGCAGCAGCTCAAACGGTAATTTGAACAAAGCGCCATCTGAAAAGGCAATTTCCAGCAGGCGCGACTGGCTGTGAACCGTCAGCGCAGTCGGGGTGGGGGAGTCAGCTTGCAGGCCTGCCATGGTGGGCTACTTTTTAAAGTGTGAAGTGGTGAAGTGGTGAAGTGGTGTCAGACCAGAACGCGCTCGATGCCGCCCTGGTTGGCAGCAGCCACATAGTTGGGCAGCCACTCCTTGCCCAGAATCTGGTTGGCCATTTCCACCACGATGTAGTCGGCCTCCAGCAGGCCGGTTTTCAGGTCGTCCTGGTAGCGGTTCAAACCCATCAGGCAGCTGGGGCAAGAGGTCAGGATTTTGATGTTTTCCTGCGCTGCGACGCTGCCCGCGTCCCGCAGGGCGGCTTCGCCTCGTCGGATCTCTTCTTCCTTGCGAAAGCGGATTTGCGTTGACACGTCTGGGCGCGAGGTTGCCAGGCCGCCGCTTTCACCGCAGCAGCGTTTGCTCTCCAGCACGCTGTCGCCCACCAGCGCCTTGACTGTTTTCATCGGTGCCTGCAGCTTCATGGGGCTGTGGCACGGGTCGTGGTACAGGTATGCCCCGCCGCCTGCTGCACCGAGCGTGATGCCTTTTTCAAGCAGGTACTCGTGGATGTCGATGATGCGGCTGCCGGGGAAGATCTTGTCAAACTCGTAGCTCTGCAACTGGTCATAACAGGTGCCACAACTGACCACCACGGTTTTGATGTCCATGTAGTTCAGCGTGTTGGCGACACGGTGAAACAGCACCCGGTTGTCGGTGATGATTTTGTCGGCCTTGTCAAACTGGCCGCTGCCTTTTTGCGGGTAGCCGCAGCACAGGTAGCCCGGCGGCAACACCGTCTGCACGCCCGCGTGCCACAGCATGGCCTGGGTCGCCAGCCCCACCTGGCTGAACAGCCGCTCGGAGCCACAACCGGGGAAATAAAACACGGCTTCGGTCTCGGCTGTCGTGGTTTTCGGGTTGCGGATGATGGGCAGATAGTCTTTGTCTTCAATATCAAGCAGCGCACGGGCCGTCTTTTTAGGCAGATTGCCTGGCATCTTTTTGTTGATGAAGTGAATCACCTGCTGCTTGATGGGTGCCGTGCCCACAGTGGCAGGCGGTGCCTTGGTCTGCTGGCGGGTCAATACGCGCATCAGATCGTTGGCCATGCGCTGGGCCTTGAAGCTGATGCCCGTCAACGTGTGCGCGAAGCGAATCGCCTGCGGGTTGGCAGTGCCAATAAACCAGGACTGGAACTCTGCCGCCGGACGAAAGCTCTTTTTGCCCATCTTGCGCAGCAGGTTGCGCATGTTCATGGAGACTTCGCCAAAGTCAATGTCCACCGGGCATGGGCTCAGGCACTTGTGGCACACCGTGCAGTGGTCGGCCACGTCTTCAAACTCTTCCCAGTGCTTGATACTCACGCCGCGCCGGGTTTGCTCTTCATACAAAAACGCTTCCACCAGCAATGAAGTCGCCAATATTTTGTTGCGCGGGCTGTAGAGCAGATTGGCACGCGGCACGTGGGTGGCGCACACCGGTTTGCACTTGCCGCAGCGCAGGCAGTCTTTCACGCTGCTGGCAATGGCGCCAATGTCAGACTGCTGCATGATCAGCGACTCATGGCCCATCAGCCCAAAACTAGGCGTATACGCATTGGTCAAGTCCGCAAGGATGTGGCCCCCACGCAGATTGTCAGATTTATCAGTCTTTTTGGCCTCTACCGCGCTGTTTAAAAGGATTGTTTGCTCCTTATTTCGTAGCAACTTGCCTTTGTTGAAGCGCCCTTCCGGGTCAACCCGGGCTTTGTAGTCGGCAAATGGCTGCAACTCGGCATCGGTCAAAAACTCCAGTTTGGTGATACCAATGCCGTGCTCGCCAGAAATCACGCCGTTCAGCGACCGGGCCAGCACCATGATGCGCTCGACCGCATGGTGGGCGGTTTGCAGCATTTCATAGTCGTCACTGTTGACGGGCAGGTTGGTGTGGACATTGCCATCGCCCGCATGCATGTGCAGCGCCGCCCAGACGCGGCCCTTGAGCACGCGCTTGTGGGTGGCCACACACTCGGTGAATATGGGCAGAAAAGCGCCGCCCGTGAAAATGGCTTGCAAGGGTGCCTTGAGCTGCGTTTTCCAGCTGGCGCGCAGGGTGTGGCCCTGCAACTGGTCAAACAGTACATCGACATTTTGCAGCCAACCTGCCCACAGGCCGCGCACGTCCTCAATCAGGGCCAGTGCCTGGGACACGCGGCTTTCCAGCATGTCGGGAGACGGCACATCCCCCGCATCTTCAGCCTTGCCCAGCGGCAGATTGCCCCGGCGCAAGAACGCATCGAGTGCGTCGCACAGCTTGATTTTGTTGGCCAGGCTCAGCTCGATGTTGATGCGCTCGATGCCATCGGTGTACTCGGCCATGCGCGGCAGGGGAATCACCACGTCTTCGTTGATCTTGAAAGCGTTGGTGTGGCGCGAGATGGCCGCAGTCTTTTTACGGTCCAGCCAGAATTTCTTGCGTGCCTCGGGGTTGATGGCGATGAAACCCTCACCCGCGCGCGAGTTGGCAATCCGCACGACTTCAGACGTGGCGCGCGCCACGGCATCGGCATCGTCACCGGCAATGTCGCCAAACAGCACCATCTTGGGCAAGCCGCCGCGTTTGGATTTGGTGGCGTAGCCCACCGCCCGCAGGTAGCGGTCGTCCAGGTGCTCCAGCCCGGCGAGCAACACGGGCGAGCCAGTAGCTGCGCCGCGTTTTTGCTCGGCAAACATGAAGTCTTTGATCTCGACAATGCTGGGCACGGCATCTCTGGCGTTACCGAAAAACTCCAGGCAGACGGTGCGTGTGTGTACTGGCATGCGGTGTACGATCCAGCGCGCGCTGGTGATCAGGCC
Organism: Polaromonas sp.; assembly: GCA_004293655.1. Lineage (GTDB taxonomy): Bacteria > Pseudomonadota > Gammaproteobacteria > Burkholderiales > Burkholderiaceae_C > Polaromonas. The sequence goes on from RDZZ01000128.1 coordinate 5,204, forward strand.
GTCGCAGCCTTCTTTTTGAATGCCGGGCAGGCCGCTCAGGAACTTGTCGGTCACGTCCTTGCCCAGGCCTTCTTTGCGAAAGCTTTTGCCGGGAATATCAAGCCGCTCGGTGCGTGCCGGGGTTTTGCCGTCGGCTTCAAAGTAGTTCAGCTCAAAGCTGGCCAGCTCGGCATCGTGAATTTTGCCGAGGTTGTGGTTGAGCCGCACCACTTCCAGCCACTGCGAATCGGGCGTCACCATGCGCCATGACGCCAGATTGTCCAGCGCCGTGCCCCACAACACAGCTTTTTTGCCGCCTGCATTCATGGCGATGTTGCCGCCAATGCACGAGGCTTCAGCCGATGTCGGGTCAACCGCAAACACATAACCGCCGCGCTCGGCGGCATCAGCGACGCGCTGTGTGACCACGCCCGCTTCCGTCCAGACTGTGGCCACCGGCGTGGCCAGACCTGGCAGCGACACCATCTCGACCTCGGTCATGGCTTCCAACTTTTCGGTGTTGATGACCGCTGACTTCCAGCTCAAGGGAATCGCGCCGCCTGTGTAGCCCGTACCGCCTCCACGCGGGACAATCGTCAGCCCCAGGTCAATACAGCCCTTGACCAGCCCGGCCATCTCAAGCTCGGTGTCGGGCGTGAGCACCACAAACGGGTATTCGACGCGCCAGTCGGTCGCGTCCGTGACATGCGAGACGCGTGACAGGCCGTCGAACTTGATGTTGTCTTTCTGCGTCAGCTTGCCCAGCTTGCGGGTGGCCAGGCGGCGCAAATCGTACATTTCTTCAAACGACGTGGCAAACCGGGTCACCGCATCACGCGCAGCGCCAAGCAGCTCGCCCACAATCGCGTCGCGCTGGGCATCTGCGGCGGGCGTGCGGCGCTTTTCTACCTCGCCGAGCCGGTGCTGCAGCGCTTCAACCAGCAGCTTGCGGCGTTTGGGGTTGTCCAGCATGTCGTCTTGCAGATATGGATTGCGCTGCACCACCCACACATCACCCAGCACCTCGTACAGCATACGGGCAGACCGGCCCGTGCGGCGTTCGCCCCGAAGCTGGTTGAGCAAGTCCCAGGCCCGAGAGCCCAGCAGGCGAATGACAATTTCACGGTCTGAAAAAGATGTGTAGTTGTACGGAATCTCGCGGATGCGGGCTTCGCCGTGCTTGGTGTCACCGGGGAAGGCGGTGTCAAGAGCGGTCAATTCTTGTAGGGTAGTAGGGGCGTTCATCGTGAAGATCAGCGGTCATCTGCTGTGGGCGGCATACAGGCTGCAGTGCAAGCCCAAGCCTGTTTTTAGAGCCGTTATAGTATCGCAGCACAGCTTTTGGCGGCGACCTCAAGCAAATAGCCTCATGGAAACCCCGCTTGTTCAAAAGCTGCTGTTTCGCTTAAATGAGTGTGTCACAAACAGCTTTTAGACTGTCAGGCTTACTTTATATTTTTTGGAGAACTCATGAAACACCGCTTTGCTGCCACCACTTTGGCCAGTTTGGCCACATTGGCGGCCTGCCTTCCCTTGACGAGCCATGCGCAAACTGAAATCCAGTGGTGGCATTCCATGGGCGGCGCTTTGGGCGAATGGGTCAATGACCAGGCCAAGGACTTCAACGCCAGCCAGAAAGACTACAAAGTTGTGCCGACCTTCAAGGGCAGCTACGACGAGTCCATGACCGCCGCGATTGCGGCTTTCCGCGCAGGCAATGCCCCGCATATTTTGCAGGTGTTTGAAGTCGGCACGGCCACCATGATGGCCAGCAAGCAGGCCATCGTGCCGGTGACTGAAGTGATGAAGAAAGCCGGCATCAAGTTCGACCCTGCTGCCTATGTGCCTGCTGTGGCGGGCTACTACACCGCACCCAGCGGCGACATGCTGAGCTTTCCGTTCAACAGCTCGACCACGGTTTTTCACTACAACAAAGACGCCTTCAAGGCCGCTGGCATTGACAACGTGCCCACCACCTGGCCAGAAGTGGCGCTGGCAGCGGCCAAGCTCAAAGCCAGCGGCCACAAGTGCCCGTTCACCACCAGCTGGGTCAGCTGGACGCAGCTGGAGAGCTTTTCTGCCTGGCACAACGTCGAGTTCGCCACCAAAGGCAACGGCATGAAGGGACTGGACGCGCGCCTGGCCTTCAACACGCCACTGCATGTGCGCCACATCGAAAACCTGGCCAACATGTCCAAACAGGCCCTGTTTGTGTACAAAGGCCGGGGCAACCTGGCTGATGCAACTTTCGTGTCGGGCGAATGCGCCATGATGACCGGCTCATCGGCTTTGTACGGCAACATCAAGCGCAACGCCAAGTTTGCAGCGGGTACGGGCGCACTGCCTTACTACCCCGATGTGCCCGGCTCGCCCCAGAACACCGTGATCGGCGGGGCCAGCCTGTGGGCCATGTCGGGCAAGCCAGCGGGTGACTACAAGGGCGTGGGCCAGTTCTACGCTTTTCTGTCGCAGCCTGCCGAGGCCGCCAAAAGCCACCAGCGCACCGGCTACCTGCCTTTGACCAAAGCATCGTTCGAGATGACCGACAAGTCGGGTTTTTACAAACAGAACCCCGGCACTGACGTGTCGGTCAACCAGATGATTCGCAAGACCACCGACAAGTCGCGCGGCATTCGCCTGGGCAACTTTGTTCAGATCCGCGCCATCAACGACGAAGAGCTGGAACAAGTCTGGGCCGGTAAAAAATCAGCCAAAGAAGCGCTGGACACGGCAGTCAAGCGCGGCAACGAGCAGCTGGAGCGCTTCCAGACAGCCAACAAAGGCAAGTAAACCTCTCGCAAACCGCTCATCAACCCTTCATCAACCCTCAGAAGGGTTTGCAGAGGTTTTTAAGTGACCAAACAGGGCTCTAGCGCAACGTCTGTAAGCGCTAGCAGCTCCTGATTCGATAGCATCTCATTCACAAAAAGAAGCACAGCGTTGGAAAAACGAGTCCTCTTCAAATCCGCCTGGCTGCCATGGGCACTGGTTGCGCCGCAAATGCTGATCGTGCTGGTGTTCTTTTTCTGGCCCGCCAGCCAGGCGGTGTGGCAAAGCGTGCTGAGTGAAGACGCTTTTGGCACGTCGAGCGAGTTTGTCGGCATGCTGAACTTTTCACGGCTGTGGGCTGACAGCACATACATCAACTCCTTCAAGGTGACGGCACTTTTCTCAGTGCTGGTCGCGGGTTTTGGGCTGGCCATTGCCCTGCTGCTGGCGGTGATGGCCAACGGCGTGATTCGCGGTGCGGGCACTTACAAGACATTGCTCATCTGGCCCTACGCGGTGGCACCGGTTGTTGCCGGTGTGCTGTGGGTGTTCATGTTTTCATCGCCGATGGGCGTGATCTCGTTTGCGCTCCAGTCCGTGGGCATTGAGTGGAACCACCTGCTCAACTCGACCCACGCAATGACGCTGATTGTGGTGGCCGCAGTGTGGAAGCAGATCTCGTACAACTTTTTGTTCTTTCTGGCGGGTTTGCAGTCCATTCCAAAATCGCTTCTGGAGGCCGCTGCCATTGACGGTGCATCGCCCGCCCGGCGCTTCTGGACGATTGTTTTCCCGCTGCTGACACCCACCACGTTCTTCTTGCTGGTCATCAACGTGATTTATGCGTTTTTTGACACGTTTGGCATTGTGGATGCCGCGACGCAGGGCGGGCCGGGCAAAGACACAGCGATTCTGGTTTACAAAGTTTACTTTGACGGCTTCAAGGCCATGGACATGGGCGGCTCGGCAGCGCAGTCGGTGGTGCTGATGGTGATTGTGATTGCGCTGACGGTTTTGCAGTTTCGCTTTATTGAGAAAAAGGTCAATTACTGATGTCTTTGAAGACAAATACCTTCAACGCAGAGACGCAGAGACGCAGAGACGCAGAGGGACGCAGAGAAAACAAACAAGTTGTCTTCCTCTGACTCGTTTCCTCTGCGTTCTCTGCGCCTCTGCGTTAAATGCCCCCGTATTGAAAACCCATGATTGAACGCCGCCCCATTGCGAATTTTTTCTCACACGCCGTGTTGATTCTCGGCGTGGCAATAGTCGCCTTCCCGCTGTATCTGGCCTTTGTTGCCTCGACCCAGACGCAAGAACAAATCGCATCGTCCCGTCCGCTGTCGTTGATTCCGGGCAGCCATGCACTGGAGACTTACCGTATTGCGCTGTTTGGCGGTGAAAACAGTCGGGGCGGCACCTTCCCGCCTGCGCTGCCGATGATGTGGGTCAGTCTCGTCAGTGCTGTGGTCATTGCGGTCGGCAAAATTGTCATTTCGCTGCTGTCGGCGTTTGCGATTGTTTACTTTCGTTTTCCGGCCAAGGGTCTGGTTTTCTGGATGATTTTTATCACGCTGATGCTGCCCGTTGAGGTGCGTATTGGCCCCACGTATGCCGTGGTGTCTGATCTGGGCATGCTCAACAGTTACGCCGGTTTGACGATTCCCCTGATTGCATCGGCCACCGCCACGTTTTTGTTCAGGCAGTTTTTCTTGACGGTGCCCGATGAGCTGGTCGAAGCCGCGCGGATGGACGGTGCCAGCCCGATGCGGTTTTTCTGGGATGTGCTGCTGCCACTGTCCAAAACATCGATTGCCGCGCTGTTTGTGATTCAGTTCATCTATGGGTGGAACCAGTACCTGTGGCCGCTGCTGGTGACCACCAACGAGAACATGTACCCGGTGGTGCTGGGCATCAAGCGCCTGATTGCGGGCGAAGCCTACACCGAGTGGAACGTGGTCATGGCAACTGCCATTTTGGCCATGCTGCCGCCTGCGCTGGTGGTGATACTGATGCAAAAGTGGTTTGTCAAAGGTCTTGTGGATACGGAGAAATGAAGTCACTTCAACGCAGAGGCGCGGAGAACGCAGAGGGCCGCAGAGAAAAAACAAAAAAGATTCTTTGGCCTTACTCTGAATTGCTTCCTCTGCGTTCTCTGCGCCTCTGCGTTGAATGCATTGAATACGTTCTGGCTTAAGAAATACTAAGAATCATGGCATCCATTAATCTCAACAACGTCACCAAAAGCTACGGCACGGATGCCAAAGCACTGCAAGTCATTCATGGCGTCACAGCGGCCATTGCTGACCATGAATTTATCGTCATCGTCGGACCATCAGGCTGTGGCAAGTCCACACTGCTGCGCATGGTGGCGGGTCTGGAAGACATATCGGGTGGCGAGATCAGCATTGGCAGCCGCGTCGTGAACCAACTGGAGCCGGCTGAGCGCGATATTGCCATGGTGTTTCAAAACTACGCGCTCTACCCGCACATGAGCGTGTTTGACAACATGGCCTACGGCCTGAAAATCAAAAAAGTCCCGGCAGACGAGATCAAACAGCGCGTGGCCAAGGCCGCAGGCATTCTGGAGCTGGGCAAGTTTTTAGACCGCAAGCCACGCGAGCTGTCGGGCGGGCAACGCCAGCGCGTGGCCATGGGGCGCGCCATTGTGCGCCAGCCGCAGGTGTTTTTGTTTGACGAGCCGCTGAGCAACCTGGATGCCAAGCTGCGCGTTCAAACCCGCCTTGAAATCCAGAAGCTGCACCGCGAACTGGGCATCACGTCACTCTTTGTGACCCACGATCAGGTCGAGGCCATGACGCTGGCGCAGCGCATGATGGTCATGAACGCGGGGCGCATGGAGCAGTTTGGCACGCCCGAAGAGGTCTACAGCAGGCCCGCCACCACGTTTGTGGCGAGTTTCATGGGCTCGCCGCCGATGAATCTGCTTAAAAATGGCCCCAATGCTGCGCTGGGTGGCCCGGCCCAGGCGATTTTGGGCATTCGCCCCGAGCACTTGAAGATCACCGAAAGCGGCTGGCCCGTGCGCGTTGAAACCATTGAAATGCTGGGCGCTGAACGGCTGGTGTACGCCCGCTTTGGCAGCGAACAACTGATTGTGCGTACCGACGAGAGCGATGCCTGCCCCGCCCTGGGCACCACGATTCATGTCACGCCAAAACCCGAGCGCCTGCACTGGTTTGATGCGGCGACGACCCAGCGTATCGACCCATCCATCGCCTCAACAACATGACCAACTGGCCTTATCCCCGCTGGATTGCACACCGGGGCGCGGGCAAGCTGGCGCCTGAAAACACGCTGGCGGCCTTCAAACTGGGCGCTGAATACGGCTACCGCATGTTTGAATGCGACGTCAAGCTCAGTGGGGATGATGTGCTTTTTCTGCTGCACGACGCCACGCTGGACCGCACCACCAATGCCTTGGGGGATGCGCGGGCGCAGAGCTGGCAGGCGCTGTCACAACTGGATGCGGGCGCATGGCATTCGTCCGGTTTTGCAGGCGAGCCGCTGGCGAGTTTTGCCTCGGTTGCCCGATATTGCCTGGACAACGGCTGTTTCCTCAATATTGAGATCAAGCCCACACCTGGCCTGGAAGCCAAAACGGGTGCCGCTGTTGCCACGACAGCGGCGCAATTGTGGAGAGATGCCGCTGTACCGCCACTGCTCACGTCGTTTCAGGTGGCGTGCCTGGCCGCTGCCCAGCGTGTGCAACCACAGTTGCCGCGTGGCCTGCTGCTTGACGAGCTGACACCCGACTGGCTGGAAACTGCGCTGGCCCTGGGCTGCGTGGCCGTGGTGTGCAACTACAAACTCTGGAACGCAGACACCGTGGGGCAAGCCAGGAAAGCCGGGCTTAAAACCCTGAGCTACACCGCCAATGACCCAGTAGTTGTGGAAAACCTGCTGCTGCTGGGCACCGACGGCATCATCACCGATCGGTTAGACCTGTTCAGACCTGACACAGAACCTGACGCAAAATCCGGCACTGGGCCTGGCGTTTGAGGCGTGTCAGGTTCTGACATTGCCCAGCAACAGGGTTTGACACAACGCAGCGCCCAGCACCAGCGCTGCATAGGTCAGCATCTTGCCATCGTTGCCAAACACCACCAGCCCGACCACAAGCGTCAAGACATTGACCACAAAAATGATAGCTACCTGTGCATACAGAGACTGCGCTGGTGGCCTTTTTGACCTGAAAAACTGACCCATCAGACGCGTCGCCAGTGCCAACCCCAGCGCCACAAACAGGGCCGGGGCCACAAGGTTCAGAAGGTGGTTGGTCAGTAGATAGGCAGACATTGAACAGGCAGGTATGAAGTGGAAGTAGGCAGTCGTTGCATGGCTACAAAAAACCATTGAACAGCAAGGCCCGCATCATTTTTTAACGATATTGGTGCCCGTCCATACCAGCAGGCGGCTTCAATTTTATAATCCGCGCATGTCTGTCTGGGCCCTTGGGCTAAACCATAACACCGCACCGCTTGATTTACGCGGCCGATTTGCGTTTTCCATCGACCAGATCGCACCGACTCTAAAAGGCTTGCGCCAGTCGCTGGCACGCCAGCCTGAAGCGACCATTTTGTCCACCTGCAACCGCACCGAGGTTTACTGCGCTGGTGACAAACCCGCGCTGGAGCAGACGCTGGCGTGGCTGGCCCACAACGGCGGCGTTTCTGCCGAACTGCTGCGCTCGCACTCTTACACGCTCGAAGGTGACCATGCCGCCCGTCACGCCTTCCGGGTTGCCAGCGGGCTGGATTCCATGGTGCTCGGTGAGCCGCAAATCCTGGGCCAGATGAAAGACGCTGTGCGGGCCGCAGAAGGCGCGGGCGCCATGGGCTCGACGCTGCACCAGCTGTTTCAGCGCACCTTTGCAGTGGCCAAGGAAGTGCGCAGCACCACCGAAATTGGTGCCCACAGCATCAGTCTGGCAGCGGCATCGGTTCGCCTGGCTGGGCAACTGTTTGAAGACCTGGCCGAAATAAAAATCCTGTTTGTGGGCGCGGGCGAGATGATTGACCTGGCAGCCACCCACTTTTCTGCCAAAAACCCCAAGCAGATGGTCATTGCCAACCGCACCATGGAGCGGGGCGAAAAACTGGCCAGCCGATTTGGTGCGCAGGTCATGCCGCTGGCGGATCTGCCCAACCGCCTGCATGAGTTCGATGCCGTCATCAGCTGCACCGCGAGCATTTTGCCCATCATCGGGCTGGGTGCCGTAGAGCGGGCGGTGAAACTGCGCAAGCGTCGCCCGGTGTTCATGATTGATCTGGCGGTGCCGCGTGACATTGAGCCACAAGTCAAAGCGCTGCCCGACGTGTATCTGTACACCGTGGATGACCTCGCGCAGGTGGTGCAAACCGGCAAGGACAGCCGCCGCGCGGCCGTGGCAGAAGCTGAAATCATCATTGACGCAGGCGTGCAGAACTTCATGCACTGGCTGCAGCAGCGCGACACGGTGCCCTTGATTCAACAGCTCAATGCACAGGCCCAAGAGTGGCGCATGCTGGAAATTGCACGGGCCAAAAAGCTGCTTGCCAAAGGCGAGCCGATTGACGTGGTGCTCGAAGCCCTGGCGCGCGGCATGAGCCAGAAAATGCTGCATGGCACGCTGTCCGAGCTGCACGCAGGCGATGCTGACCGCCGTGAAGCGACTGCGCAAACGGTGTCAAAGCTGTTTTTGCGCGGGCAAGGCAGATCAAGGGCGGACGACGCCGAGCGTTAGCTTCGAACCTGGCAAAACCGGACTTCCTTCAACGCAGAGGCGCAGAGAACGCAGAGGGCCGCAGAGGGTCGAGAAACAAGAACAATAGAAAATTCTTTTTCTT
>RDZZ01000037.1 GCA_004293655.1 Polaromonas sp.
ATCAAACCGCGTTTTTGCGGCATTCACTTTTTCAACCCGCCGCGCTACATGACGTTGGTAGAACTCATCAACACACCTACCACCGGTGCAACCGTGCTGGACAACCTGGAAGCGTTTGTCACCAGCGGCCTGGGCAAAAACGTGGTGCGTGCGCACGACACGCCCAACTTCATCGCCAACCGTGTGGGCATCGCCAGCATTTTGGCCACCATCAAAGAGGCCGAAAACTTCGGTTTGAGCTATGACGTGGTGGATGACCTGACCGGTAAAAAACTCGGACGTGCCAGCTCGGGCACGTTCCGCACGGCTGACGTCGTGGGGCTGGACACCATGACACACGTCATCAAGACGCTGCAAGACAACCTGGGCGACGGCCCCGGCAGGACGCCTGACCCGTTCGCCGATATGTACGGCACACCGCCCGTGCTGGCCCAGTTGCTGGAATCAAAAAGCCTGGGGCAAAAGACCGGCGCAGGTTTTTACAAAAAAGTCGGGCGCGACATCCTGCGCCTGGACCCTGAAAGCATGGAATACGTGCCCGGTGGTGCCAAGGCCAATGATGTGGTGGCACGCATGCTTAAAAAGCCTGCGGGTGAACGCTTGGCCCTGCTGCGCAATGCAGAAGGCGCAGAAGCGCGGTTTTTGTGGGCGATTTTGCGTGACCAGTTTCACTACGCCGCTGTCCATCTGGAGACTATTGCTGAAACCGCGCGCGACATCGACTTCGCCATGCGCTGGGGCTTTGGCAGCAAACAGGGGCCTTTCGAGCTGTGGCAAGAGGCAGGCTGGCTGCAAGTGGCCACCATGATCAAGCAAGACATTGACGCAGGCAAGGCGATATCCAGCGCACCACTGCCAGAATGGGTGTTCAAAGGCCCGGTGGCAGATGCCGGCGGCGTACATACCCCTGAAGGTTCATGGAGTGCATCGGCCAATCGATTCATCCCCAGGCGCCAGTTGCCGGTTTATGCCCGTCAGTATTTCCCCGAAGATGTTTTGGGCGCCCAGGCGCCGTCGTTCACCACTTCAGGCACCACACTGCATGAAGACGATGCCATCCGCTTGTGGACGCTTGACGGCGAGCACAACGATGTGCTGATTGCCAGCATCAAAACCAAAATGCACGCCATCAGTCCAGACGTGGCCGAAGGCCTGGCACTCGGTGTTGACATGGCCGAGAAGAACTACAAGGGCATGGTGATCTGGTCAAACGACGAAATGTTCTCAGCGGGCGCTGACCTGCAAGCCATGCTGCCCGCCTTCATGATGAGTGGCGTCGCCGCCATTGACGAGGTAGAAGCTGAGCTGCAAAACGTGATGCTCAAAATGCGCTACGCAGCTGTGCCTGTGGTGTCCGCCATTCGCGGCCTGGCACTGGGCGGCGGCTGCGAGATGGCGGTGTATTCTGCCAAGCGCGTCGCAGCGATGGAGAGCTACATCGGCCTGGTGGAGGTCGGCGTGGGCCTGGTGCCCGGTGCGGGTGGTCTGGCCTACATTGCGCGCCGTGCGGCCGAGAACGCCGCAAAAAGTACCAACAAAGACATGTTGCCGTTTTTGATTGAAGGCTTTACCGCAGCGGCGATGGCAACTGTCGGTACAGGCGCGATTGACAGCCGCCGGGTTGGCTACTTGCTAGATGGTGACGTGATCGTGCCACACGTCAATGAGTTGCTGTTTGTGGCGATGAACGAAGCGCGCGCCATGTTCGACTCGGGCTACCGCGCGCCGCTCAAGCGCAGCTTCCCAGTCGTTGGCCGCAATGGCCTGGCCACCATCAAAGGCCAGCTCGTCAATATGCGTGACGGCGGCTTCATCAGCGCGCACGACTTTCACATTGCCAGCTTGATCGCAGGCGTGGTGTGCGGCGGTGATGTGGACAACGGCACACTGGTGACAGAAGAGTATTTGATGACGCTGGAGCGCCGGGCGTTCTGCTCGCTGCTGGAGAATGTCAAGACGCAGGAGCGCATCATGGGCATGATGTCCACCGGCAAGCCTGTGCGCAACTGATGACTGCTGCGCACACCCCCAACCGGTTAGAGCGCCAGCTGGCGCGGCTTGGCGAAGTGCCGGCTTTCGCGCGCCCCTGGTTTCGCAGTGTGGTGCTGGGGCGTGCAGTGCCTTTTACGGGCACAGCCAAGCTGCGTTATGAAGAGATGTCGGTCAACAAAGTGCAAATCTTCGTGGCGAACAACCACAAGGTACGCAACCATATTGGCGGCGTACATGCAGTAGCCAGCACGCTGGCCGCTGAAACGGCCACGGGCATGGTCATGGGCATGAATGTGCGCGATGACTGCATTCCGGTGGTCAAAGACATGCGCGTGCAGTTCAAAAAGCGTGGCCAGGGTGCCATGCGCGCTGTCGCTACGCTGAGTGAAAAACAGCGCGAACTGATCCGCAGCACCACCAAAGGCGAAGTGACCGTGGCTGTGACGGTGACCGA
>RDZZ01000129.1 GCA_004293655.1 Polaromonas sp.
CAGCGCTCCTCTCGTGTCTGTCGGCGCTTCGGGGGAGTAATAAGAACACTTTCAGACTTGACATAAAAATAAATTGAGTCAGTGGCGACGTTTAATCCTTGAACCTTATTTTTTTCCTGAATTGATTTTTTTACGCGCTTGACGACAATCTCATTCCTGAAATTCTCCTCCCCAAACACTTCATCAAGCAAAATCTTGACGTAATGGCCAATGTGCCAGTCCAGATGCACATAAATACTGGCGTTGTCACTCATCACGGCTTTGATGGCGACTAAGTTCTCATACATCCAGTTCAGGTAGTCCTCTTTGTTCCAGATGTCGCCGTACAGCGCTTCTTCCCAGCCATCGGCCTGTATTGCCGCACCATCGACGTTTTGCCTGGGGCCGTGCGGGTGGCGGCGCAGCAAAATGGTTTTGCCGTAGTTGGCACCGCTGGCAAAGGGCGGGTCAATATAGACCAGATCGACTTTTTGCCCGGTTGCCGCCAAATGCGCGCAAGCGGCCTGGCATTCGCCGTGAATGACCAGGTTGTTGGGTGTCAGCTCATTTGCTATTAAATCAGGAGCTGCTTGCGCTTGTGCAGCTTGCGGTAGAGCCTGTTTTGATGGTTTTTTTGAGCTGCTTTGGGGACTTGGCCGTGTTTTTTCAACACCCGGCGTGGCCAGGGGGCGCACCTGTTCGGTGGTTTGCACCTCGTACAGCGGCAAGCCGCGCGCCAGCCGCTGGCCGGGTTTCTGGTTGCCGTTGTAGCGCAGCGCCCGGCTAAAACCGCCCAGCACGGCCTGGCCGCGCAGAACAATGGGGTCAATGGGGATGTAGCGGATGGGCATGGGGTCAATTCAGCGTCAAGGGTTCAGGTCAAAAAAAGCAAAGGCGTGCGCCAGCAAAGGCAGAGCGATGCCCGCGTACTGCTTGTTGGCAGGCTCGGGCACTTCGCAAAAGTCAAACCTGCTGTAGCCAAACTTGTCGTTGTTCAGGCGCACAAACTCGGACGCAACAAACTTTTTTTGGTCGGTGTAGGCAGTTTGCTCTGCAAAGCCTGCGCCTTTGGCTTCAATGATGAGGACTTTATGCACCGCGCCGCCTGTACTGCGTTGGAGCATGACAAAGTCAGGCGTGTAAGCGCCCAGCTTTTGCCAGCGCGTGGCCGTACCCGTTGCCGCCCCCACTTGCCGGTAGCAGTCGATGCGAAACTCAGTCAGGTGCCGCGCGCCGTTGTAATACACCTCCAGCCCCGTGGCTTGAAATTCGGTACTTTTGAGCAACTCTTGCAGCAGAGCCAGCTCCAGGCCGCTTTGGGCAAAGTCATACGGCAGGTAGTGAAAGCTCTGGTCTTTGGTGGTCAGCTCGGCGCTGGCTGTGACGGCGGACTGCGCGGCCATCAAGTGCGCCATGCCTTGGGATGCCAGCAGGGCGCGAGCGGCTTCAAACTGCGCGTTTTCTTGTTTTGCTATTGCTGCACCGCATTCATTCTTGGCATCTGCATCAATGATTTTTTGCACCTGGGCAGCGTCGGGGTAGAGCTTGTCATGCAGCGCAACTTCAGCGGGCAGGCGGGCGGTTTTGAGCAGCAGCATCTGCTGGGCGGTGTCCAGCGCATGCACCTCGGTGGTGAACTCGCGCAGCCGCCAGAAAGCGAGGCGGCACAGGCGGCGCACATCTTCTTGCGGGGCGGCCATCACCCAGCGCCGCTGGGTGTTTGGGTCCCAGCGCCGCTGGGTGTTTAAATCCCGGCGGCGCGGATTTGACTCGGAACAAGGCACGCTGCCAGGCGGCGTGTCTGTGAGCGCTTCAAAAATAGCCAGCAGCTCGGCACGCCAGGGCTGCAAGTCCTGGTGGCTCAGCATCCCCAATGACTCACTCACCAAATTGTGCAACCACCCGGCAAACTCGGCAGGCGCACCCAGGTCGTTGGCACGGGTGCTGCGCACTGACAACGCCTCCAGTGTGCCCGTGGTGATGGCCGTGGTTTGTCGGTGCCTGGCCCGTTGCAAGGCTGCGGCCAGTTTGTCTGCGGTGCGGGCATCGGCCTCGGTGTGCGGGGTTTGGGTGTTCAGGCGTAGCTGGTAAGCCTCAATGAGCGGGAGTTGCTCCATGCTTTGGAGCCAGCCCATGCGGCTGTGAGTGGGCGTGGTGGCAGGGGCTTGGCCAGCTGCAGCATTGAGCGCGGCGATGCTTGTGTTTTGCGTATTTTTAAGTTGTGCCTCAAGAATCAGCGCGTTGTCATGGCTCAGGTAAATCAGGGCGCTGTGGCGCTGGCCGCGCACCACCTCACGCAGGCAGCGGCAGGCGGACTGCAGCACCATGTTGGCCGGGCTGTCGCCTTTTTGCGCCAGTATCACGCTGCTCAAACTGCGGCAGTCCCAGCCTTCTTTGCCAATTTGCACCAGCAACACCACACGGTAGGCTGACGCAGGGGAGTCCAGTGCGGCAAAAGCGGCTTCTGCCCCCAAAGGCGCTTTGTAATGGGTGTTGCCCCGGTGGTACTTGAGAGTCTGGCCAGGGAAAAGCCGCTCGACCATCGGCGCCACCTCGGTCTCCAGGCGCTCGATCGTGCCGCAATACACCGCCAACTTGGCCGTGCAGCCATCGGGGTAGACGGTGCGGCCATAGCGCTGTAAAAACGCCTCGGTGCCGCGCTGCACGATTTGCGGGGCATCCAGCCCGTGGGCGGTTCTGACTTCAGGCTGCTTTAAAAATGTGCGCACGGCTTCAGCCAGCGGGTAGTGAAACACCACGGTGCTGATCTGCTTTTGCTTCAAGGTGTGCTGGCCCAGCGCAATTTCTTGGGGTTTGTCAAGGTAGGGCGTGCCAGAAAAGCCCAGCACGCTGTGGACGTTGCCCGCTGCGTGCCAGCGCTGGATGACTTGCCGCAGACGAATCTCACTGGTGGCAGCGCCGTGGACTTCGTCAACGATGAGTTGCAGCCCCGGCAGGCGCCCGATCAAGGCGCGCAATTCGTTGGCGGCCAGGTCGCGTTCGTCTTCGGTTTTTTCAACCAGCTCGGGGGTGCTGTCGTCGATGCGGTTCAAAATCACTTTTTCAGCGTTGACCACCAGCACCAGTCCTGTCAGCTCGGGGTTGGCCAGATGCGAGGCGACCCGGCGGGCATTGGGGTTGCGAGTCTGGTTGCTTTTGGCAGCGGTTCTGGCGGCATCCAGCACTTCAAAATGCAGCAGATGGCGCAGGCGGCTGGCCGCTGGCTCGGCAATGACCCAGGCGGGGTCAAACCGCTCGATGCTGCGCAAGCTGGGCAAAATGCTGGACTTTTTGGCCGACGGGATCAACAGGGCAAAGTTGCGTGCAAAGCGTGCGTCGCCCGGCAGCTGTTCACGCAAGTACAGGTTCAAGTAAATGATGGCGGCCATCAACCAGGTTTTGCCCGAACCCATGGGCAAACTGAACACATAGTCGGTGTTTTGCCAGCCGTAGAAAAGCTGCTGGGTCAGTGCGGCATAGTCGGGTTGATCGGCGTTTTCTTCCAGCCAGCTGGCAACCGCGGGCTGCTGGGCTTGCAGCAACTGATACCAGGTGTGTGCCGCAGGATTGTGCGCAAAAGTGTCTCTGGCGATTTGCGGCATGCGGCTTCGTGGGCCGTCATGGCGGGCCGGTTTGACAAAAGTGCCCTGCTGCCAAAGTTGCGGAAGCGACTGGTTTTGACCTTCAAGCAATAAAAACAGATACGTCTGGAGTGCCGCAACCTGTACGTCTCGCAATTTGCCTGTGCTGCGCATGTAAGCCAGCAAGGGCCTGGCCGCACAGCCGGGCTTTGCCAGCCAGGCGCGCGCCTGCGCTGCAATGAGAGGTTCAATCATGCGTGATGGTCAGGCGGGCGCTGATGGTGTGAGTGCTGGTGCTGCACCAGAAAGTTCTTCAGCATCGCGTGGCCATGCTCGGTCAGGATGGATTCGGGGTGGAACTGCACGCCTTGGATCGGCAGTGTTTTGTGCCGCACGCCCATGATCTCGCCGTCGTCCGTCCAGGCGGTGACGTCCAGCACATCGGGGCACGTTGCTTTTTCAATGGCCAGCGAGTGGTAGCGGTTGACCGTGAACTGGCGGGGCAAATCCGCGAACACGCCTTGGCCCGTGGTGGTGATCACACTGGTTTTACCGTGCATCAACTGCTGGGCGCGAATGATGTTGCCGCCAAACGCTGCACCAATGGCCTGATGGCCCAGGCACACGCCCAGAATCGGCAGTTTTCCGGCAAAGTGCCTGATGGCCGCGACCGAGATGCCTGCCTCATTGGGTGAGCATGGGCCAGGTGAGACGACCAGGCGCTCTGGCTGCTTGGCCGCAATTTGTTCGATGGTGATTTCATCGTTGCGAAAGACTTCAACTTCTGCGCCTAATTCACCGAAATACTGGACGATGTTGTAGGTAAAGCTGTCGTAGTTGTCGATCATCAGGATTTTCATACGGGTACCTTTCAACGCAGAGGCGCAGAGAACGCAGAGGGCCGCAGAGAGTTGGAGACTCTTTGTATGCCTTGCTTGAGTGTGACTTCATTGAAATTAAGCAGCAGGCCAGAGCTTAGGCCGGTCAACCTGAGATAGGTCAAAAGTTGCGCGGCATGCACAGGCTCCAAGGCTTGCAGTGCCTTGATTTCGACAATGACCACACCTTCCACCAGCAAATCCAGCTTCAAAGGCGCTCCAAGACCTCGCCCTTTATAGACAAGTGGAACGGATACCTGGGCCTCAAACCGAATGCCACGCAAGGTCAATTCGATTTGCAGAGATTGCTGATACACAGACTCCAGCAAACCCGGACCCATCCACCGATGCACCTCTATAGCAGCGCCAATAATCAGCTCAGTGACTTCCCTCTGCGGTGCCTCTGCGTTTTCTGCGCCTCCGCGTTGAATGCCCCCGGTATTCACTCCAGCCCCTCTTCCACCAGCTCGCTGGCCCGCAGCAAAGCCCGCGCCTTGGCCTCGGTTTCTGCCCACTCCAGCTCAGGCACAGAATCAGCCACCACCCCGGCAGCGGCCTGCACGTACAGCACCTGGTCCTTGATGATGCCAGTGCGGATGGTAATGGCCACGTCCATGTCGCCCGAATAACTCAGGTAGCCGCAGGCACCGCCGTACAGCCCGCGCTTGGTCGGCTCCAGCTGGTCAATCAGCTCCATGGCGTGTACCTTGGGCGCGCCGCTGAGCGTGCCCGCCGGGAAAGTGGCCTTTAAAACATCCATACCACTCATGCCGTCCAGCAACGCCCCTTCGACGTTACTGACGATGTGCATCACGTGGCTGTAGCGCTCGACACAGAAGGCTTCGGTGACTTTGACGCTGCCGATTTTGGCGATGCGCCCAATGTCGTTGCGCGCCAGGTCGATCAGCATGACGTGCTCGGCACGCTCTTTGGGGTCATTGACCAGTTCGTGCTCGACAGCCTTGTCGGCCTCGGGTGAGGCGGCCCTGGGCCGGGTGCCTGCCAATGGCCGGATGGTGATTTTTTGCCCGCCACCTGCTGCTTCTGTGAGTTGCTCCTGCCGCACCAGAATCTCGGGCGACGCACCCACCACATGGAAATCTCCAAAGTGGTAGTAATACATGTAGGGCGACGGGTTGAGCGAGCGCAGCGCACGGTACAGACTCAGGGGCGACTCGGTGTAGCGTTTTTTGATGCGCTGGCCCACCTGCACCTGCATGAAGTCGCCCGCCTCAATCAGGCGCTTGGCCTTTTCAACAGCGGCAATGTAGTCGGCCTTGGCAAAGTCGCGCTCTGCCGGGTAGCCTTGGCTGGGTTTGACCACCGGGGCGCTGACGGAATACTTCAGCTGCTCTTTGAGTTCACGCAGGCGCTTTTTGGCGTTGGCGTAAGCCTCGGGGCTGGCCGGGTTGGCATAGACCATCAAATACAGCTTGCCCGAGAGGTTGTCAATCACCGCGAGTTCTTCGCACTGCAGCAGCAAGATATCGGGGCAGCCCAGCGTGTCGGGCGGGCAACTGGCCTGGAGTTTTTTCTCGATGTAGCGCACCGCATCGTAGCCAAAATACCCTGCCAGACCACCGCAAAAACGCGGCAAACCGGGGCGCAGCGCCACTTTGAAACGCTTTTGATAATCGCTAATGAAATCCAGCGGGTTTTGTTTTGAAGTTTCAACGACCTTGCCATCGGTCACCACTTCGGTTGTTGAATCCGCACCGAAACCGCTGGCCCGAACCAGCGTGCGTGCGGGCAGGCCGATAAAGCTGTAGCGGCCAAAGCGCTCGCCGCCCACCACCGACTCCAGCAAAAAACTAAAGCGCCCGCCATCTTTGGCATGTGCGAGCTTGAGGTAAAGCGACAGCGGCGTTTCCAGGTCGGCAAACGCCTCAATCATCAGGGGGATGCGGTTGAAGCCTTGAGCAGCGAGGCTTTTGAATTCGAGTTCGGTCATCATTTTGGTGTCTTTCACAAAAGGGCCACGGCGCGAAAGGCGTGGCCCGGATCATTCAAAGAGCCCGCCTGCTGGGGGCATTGTGCGAGCAAACCTGTGGCGGCTTGCCTGGCGTTCAAGCTGGGGTGTGTGGGCAGCTTCGCCAAGCCCAAGCTCCCCGGCCTGCAAGACCTGGAACTCTGGCGTGAATGATGGAAAAATTAGACATGGCCCACAAAGTGTAGCAAAAAAGTCTTCTGGCAAACCCTATTGCGGCGCCTTGCAGCGGGCTTGAAAATAGAGATCATAAAAAGAACGTTCGTTCTTTTTAAGAACCACAACGGAGACTTTTTTATGACTTTGCGAAATAAATGTATGGGCGCGCTGGCCGGTGCGCTGTTGTCAATGAGCGCCTTGGCAGCGCAGGTGGATATCGCGGGTGTCAAGCTGGAAGATGCTGCCGATGTCGGTGGTGCCAAATTGCAGCTCAACGGTGCGGGCATTCGCTACAAAGCGGTTTTCAAAGTCTATGTCGCCGCACTTTATGTGGGCAAGAAAGTCGCCACGCCTGAAGAGTTTTATGCTGCAACGGGCCCCAAGCGCATCAGCATCACGATGCTGCGCGACATTGACTCCAACGAGTTGGGCAAAGCTTTCACCAAAGGATTTGAAGAAAATTCACCCAAAGGTGAAATGGCCAAGCTGATTCCGGGCTTGATTCGCATGGGGCAGATATTTGCTGACCAGAAAAAGATGGCAACCGGGGATGTCATTTTGATGGACTGGATACCCGGCACAGGCCTGGTCATCAGCGCCAAAGGCAAGCCGCAAGGTGAGCCTTTCAAAGAAATCGAATTTTTCAACGCCCTGCTGCGCATCTGGCTGGGGCCCAACCCTGCTGACTTCAAGCTCAAAGATGCCTTGATGGGCAAGACGTCATAAACGACGGGCTGGTTTTCGTTTCGTGCATTTTCCAAAGGGGTGCAAGCCCCCTTTGTCAACGCTGTTGAGTCACAAGCAACTCCACCAGGGAATCAACAAACCCGTCGGCATCTACGCCACGCACCGGCTGGCCGTGGTTGTAGCCGTACGTCACCAGCACCACCGGGCAACCCGCAGCGCGTGCGGCCCGCGCGTCATTGCTGGAGTCACCGACCATCAAAGCGCGCTCAGGCAGCACGCCCAGGGCATTGCAGGTTTTGAGCAACGGCAGTGGGTCAGGCTTTTTCCGCTCGAACGAATCCCCACCAAACACCACCGGAAAAAACCCGTCCAGGCTTGTCAAGCGCAGCAGGTCTTGGGCAAACGCCAGCGGCTTGTTGGTCAGGCAAGCCAGTTTGAGGCCAGTGCGCTGCAAACCCAGCAGTCCATCGACCACGCCGGGGTAGGCCGCAGCCTGCTGGCCATTGATGGCGCGGTAGTGCCGTTGGTAGCTGGCAAAAGCGGCATCGAACAGCGCAGCAGCCTGACTGGCCTGATCTGGCTCGCTTGACTCATTTGCCCCGTTTGCTTCGTTATTGATAGCACATGACCCTTGTACAGGTTGCTGCAGCACATGATTTAACACTGAATGCACGAGGTGTTCAGAGCCTTTGCCCACCCGCACCTCCACCACCGTCCGGTCAACCGGGCTCAAGCGCATGTCGTGCAGCATCAGATTGACGGCAACCACAAAGTCCCCCATGGTGTCCACCAGGGTACCGTCGAGGTCGATGATGACTGCGTCAAAAGCTCCAGGCAGCACAGCAGAAGGAAGCTCAGAACGCAAGTCAGAAAGTGTTGTCATGGAAAAAAGGGGTTGAAATCAGGGCCCTATTTTGCCCCGGTCAGCCAAAGCTGTGTACCGACAACGCATTGAGCGGAATGCGCAGGTAAGTGATGCCGTTATCGTCCGCAGGTGGCAGTTGCCCGGCGCGTATGTTGACCTGGATCGACGGCAAGATCAGCACGGGCGTGTCCAGCGTGGCATCACGCGCGGTGCGCATCGCCACAAAAGCGTTTTCGCTGATGCCATCCTTGACATGAATGTTGTTCGCACGCTGCGCAGCTACGGTGGTTTGCCACTGTGGCTGGCGCGTTTGTGGCGGGTAATCGTGACAGACATACACCACGGTCTCGTCTGGTAGTTGCAAAATACGCTGGATGGAGCGGTAAAGCTGGTGCGCGTCGCCTCCCGGAAAATCGGCTCTGGCTGTGCCCACATCCGGCATGAACAGCGTGTCCCCCACAAACACCACGCTGTCCACTTGGTAGGCCATGTCGGCAGGCGTGTGGCCTGGGATTTGCAACGCCGTGGCTTGAACCCCGCCAATCATGAAGGTTTCACCATCTTTGAACAAATGGTCAAACTGGCTGCCATCTGGTATGAAGCTGCGCTCGAAGTTGAAAATTTTGGTGAAACCCGCCTGTACGTCGCGAATATGCTCGCTAATTGCCATGCGCCCGCCAACGCGCCCCTTCATGTAGTGCGCGGCTGACAGGTGGTCTGCGTGGGCATGGGTTTCAAGAATCCAGTCAATCTGCAAATGGTGTTCGGCCACATAAGCCAGCACCCGGTCAGCAGATACTGTGTGCGTGTGAGCAGACTTGAAGTCGTAGTCAAGCACAGGGTCAATCACGGCGGCATGCCGACTGGCCCGGTCCCAGACAACATAAGTGACAGTCCAGGTCGCAGGGTCAAAAAACGCCTTGGTAGTGGTTTTAGCGGTCATGATGCACTCTCATTGTTATTTTTTATATTATATATTTTGATATAATATAAATCAACCTAAACATCGGTAATTCTTTTGATGATCACTTCCCACCCTGTGGTTGACATTGACACCTTGCGCAGCGCTGCTACCCAGGCAGTGGCTGCATTGAAGCTGCTGGCCAACGAAGACCGCCTGATTTTGTTATGCAAGCTCTCGCAGGGCGAGATGTGCGTCAGCGAGCTGGAAGAGCAACTGAGCATACGCCAGCCAACGCTGTCGCAACAACTCGGTGTGCTGCGCTACGAAGGCGTGGTGAGCACTCGGCGTCAGGGCAAAAACATCTACTACAGCGTGGTCGAGCCGGCGGTGCTGGAGATCTTGGCTGTGCTCTACCGCCTTTACTGCAACAACGATGACCACAACCACAGTGACCACTGCAATGACAGTGCAAGGAAGAGAACATCATGAGCATCGACTGGAGCCATTTCACACCCTGGTCAGCGTTGGCTGGCGGCGCTTTGATCGGGCTGGCAGCTGCACTTTTTTTTCTGCTCAACGGGCGCATTGCCGGCATCAGCAGCGTGCTGGGCGGGCTGTTCAAACCGACTGGCGGCGACATCGCCTGGCGCGTGGCTTTTGTGCTGGGTCTGACAGGCGCACCGCTGGTGTACGGCTTGTTCGCCGTACTGCCCACACTGCAAATCCAAGCCAGTAACGCTGCACTGGTAACCGCTGGCCTTTTGGTGGGGGTGGGCACACGCTATGGTTCGGGCTGCACCAGTGGGCATGGGGTTTGCGGCTTGTCACGCCTGTCGCTACGCTCGCTGGTCGCTACCGCTTGCTTCATGGGCACGGGGTTTGCCACAGTTTTTGTGATTCGTCACCTTCTGAACTTTTAAGGGCTCGCCATGCTTGTATTGACATCTCTCCTGGCGGGCCTGGTGTTTGGCTTTGGCCTGATTCTTTCCGGCATGGCAGACCCAGCCAAGGTGCTGGGTTTTCTGGACTTGACTGGGCGCTGGGACCCGTCGCTGGCTCTGGTGATGGGCGGGGCAGTTGCTGTGGCCAGCGGAGCATTTTTTCTGGTGCGCAGACGTAGCATGTCGCTGCTGGGGGCCGCCTTCAAGTTACCTGCAGCAACGCACGTGGATGCTCGGCTGATCGGCGGCAGTTTACTGTTCGGCGTTGGCTGGGGTATCGCTGGTTTTTGCCCAGGGCCGGCACTGGTCGCACTGGGCATGGGTGAAGGCAAAGCTTTTATGTTTGGGCTGGCCATGCTCGCTGGTATGTGCCTGTTTGAGATTCTGGAACTTCTTAAAAGACCTTAACCATCGCCTACCGGCGAAGCCTGCTGAACTTGCCCATGACTGCTGCCAGTGCCTGAACTGCTGCACTTTCCACACCACTCACAAGGTCAATGTATGCAGTGATGTCAGCTTTGTCTCGCCAACGCAACCCGCATGGCATCGATCACGGCCTTGTAGTCAGGCTGGCCAAAAATCGCACTGCCCGCCACAAAGGTGTCGGCCCCTGCAGCAGCCACGCGGGCGATGTTGTCCGTTTTGATGCCGCCATCGACTTCCAGCCGAATGTCTTTGCCGCATGCGTCGATGCGCCTGCGCACGGCCTCAATCTTGCGCAGTGCGCTGTCAATAAAGCCCTGCCCGCCAAAGCCGGGGTTCACGCTCATGATCAAAATCAGGTCAAGGTCGTCAATCACCCAGTCCAGCACATCCAGGCTGGCGGCGGGGTTGAACACCAGGCCGGCCTTGCAGCCTGTGGCACGGATGGCTTGAATGCTGCGATGCACGTGACCGGATGCGTCGGGGTGAAAGCTGATGAGGTCAGCCCCGGCATCGGCAAACGCGGCGGCCAGGCTGTCCACCGGCTGCACCATCAGGTGAACATCAATCGGCACCGGCGTGCCGTCGGCTTTTTTGGCATGCGGCTTGAGTGCCTGGCAAATCATGGGGCCGAAGGTCAGATTGGGCACGTAATGGTTGTCCATCACGTCAAAGTGAATCCAGTCGGCACCAGCGGCCAGCACGGCTTTCAGCTCATCGCCCAGGCGGGCAAAGTCGGCGGCCAGAATGGAGGGGGCGATGCGGTAGGTCGGTTGGCTTGTACTCATGGGCAGATTGTCGCAGCAAGTCAGCCGGGTATTTTTGGTGTGGATGAGGCGGTTGATGTGGCGGTTAACATCAGCATCTACCCTTAGCCCATCATGCCAAAATACCAATTTTCATGCGACGTCACGCCGCAATACATGCCCGAACAGTCTTCGCCCGAGGACTCGGTCTACGGGTTTGCCTACACCGTCACGGTCACCAACACGGGTGAGGCCACGGCCCAGCTGATTTCGCGCCACTGGACGATTGTGGACGCCAACGGGCTGAGCGAAGAAGTCAAGGGCCTGGGCGTGGTCGGTCACCAGCCGCTCTTGAAACCGGGCGAGTCGTTTCAATACACCAGCGGCTCGCGCCTGCGCACGCCCACGGGCACCATGCATGGCAGCTACTTTTGTGTGGCCGAAGACGGCGAACGCTTTGACGCGGTGATCCCGATGTTTGTGCTGGAAGCCACAGGAGACGGCCACGGCAGCCAGCCAGCGGGCCGCGTTCTGCACTGAACCCAGCCGCTGGGCAGGAAAGACCTGCGCGAGCTGCTTTTGACTCACTCAAGAGCCCGACGCTGCTGTGCAGTGCCTTGACTTGCCTGCTGCTTGACACACATGCCGCATCACCTCGAACAAAAGCGCTTTTATGGTGGCTCTAGCGGCTGATGCGTTTTAAATTCGGGTAGCCAGCTGGCGAGACAAGAAGTGGCGTCAGCGAGGAGCCAGCTACCACTGGTGCAGGCACTGACGAGTTGGCAAAAGCCGTTCCCACGGGTTCGCCCCGGCCAAGTGCGCCTCTGAAGTTTGAACCCCACATCAACAGCTTGCCATCCGCCATGAGCACCGAACTGTTGGTGTAATTTGCAGCGATTGAAACCGCTCCCGTCAGCAAAGTCACACCGTCTGCACCAAACACCTGGGTTGGCAGAGTTGCAACACTGGTTGTGAGATTGCCAGGGAAGCTACCCAGCTGCTTGCTGCCGTTAAGACCCCATGCATACACCTGACCTGCATTGTCTAATGCCAGCGCATGGTTACCGCCAGCAGCAACCATGGCAATGTTTGACAACGAACCGGACTGCCCTGCAGGCGCTTTAACTTGCACGGCAAAAGGTATGCCCGAAGCACTGAGTGCTTTTTGTCCCAGCTGCCCACTGGTGTTGTTACCCCACGTCCAAACACTGCCGTCAGAACTCAGGGCCAGCGAGAAGTTGTTGCCCGCCGAGATGCTGATGATGTTGTTGAGGTCTGAGCCATCCTGCTTTTTGACCAGATTGGGCAGTGGCATTAGGTTGCTCCGAGCTGTGCCAGTACCCAATCGGCCCTGACCAAAGTCATCGCCCCACGCATAGACTCGACCGTCTTTTGCCAGCGCTAGGCTAAACGAGCCGCCTGCTGAAATGGCGACGATGTCACTGAGCGCAGCTGCACCGTCTGGCGTTTTTACCAGGCCGGGGAAATCTTTCCTGTTTGTGTCCCCTTGACCAGAAAACTGACCCCAAGTCATAACGGCCCCACTGTCTAACAACGCAGTCTGATTTTCGGTACCTGCTTCAACTTGCACCACACTGCCTAATAGACCGTTGCTGGCAGCATTGCGCAAGCGCACAGGAAGTAAAGCGCCACCGCTGCAGTTAGGTTGCGCTAAAGCACAGTTGACGTTTCGACCCCAACCCCAGACATTGCCCTCCTCAGACAGCGCAAAAGCATCTACATAGCCGCTACTGACCTGATAGATCTGACTCAATGCAGACGTACCGTCGGTATTCAACACAACCAAGGGAATGGAAGAGTTTGGAAATAACACTGCGTTTTTATTTTGACCCAGCAAGCCAGCGCTGTCAGAACCAGCGCCGTTGGTGCCCCAGGCCAGTGCGCTGCCATCGGCTAAGGCGAGTAAGTTGATGGTTCCTTCCGTGCCGTTTACCCCGTGCTGGCCGCTCCACTGGCGCTGTGGCACACCTTGCAGCGTGAGGCTGGCGGTAAAGCCGCCACCTGTGACAAGAATGTTTTGTGATCCCAAACGCTTGAGAGTTGCAGCAGTGCAATCTGATTTGACCGATGTGGTCACCACATCGGCGCTGAGACAGCTTATGGAGGTGATTGCAACACCCTGCGGGTCTTTCATTGAAACTGCCATAGCCGTTTCAAGGTTCCAGGGGAATCTTGCAGGCGAAGACGCGAGCAGGGAAACGCTAGCCTGGCCACCTGGAGCTGGAGCTGGAGCTGGGCCGCATGCAGCCAAGATTCCGGAAACCGCCAACATCCCTAAGAAACCCAATTTCTTCGCCATCAACAGCCTTATTCAGTTGTAAAAATTTAAAGTGTAAGTGCATTGCAATTTACTGAACCTCGAATAAATATGATGAATCGTCATTCGAGCAGTCGGAAGATTGCATAAAGCTGACACTTTGCAAAGTCAGTGAGGCCCGCCAATGTGTTGCGCTGCTCGTGACTTCAAGTCCCTCGTTGACCCGGCAGGTCGGCAGGGTTGTATCCTGTCATGCATGAATGAATTTGACTTGATTGCGCGCTATTTCACGCGCCCTGCCAGGCGCGCCGTTCTGGGTGTGGGCGACGACTGTGCCCTGCTGCAGCCGGCTCCCGGCATGCAATGGGCTATTTCTAGCGACATGCTGGTCGAAGGACGGCATTTTTTTGCTGATGTTGACCCAAGGGCGCTGGGCCACAAGGCGCTGGCCGTCAACCTCAGTGACCTGGCGGCCTGTGGCGCCACACCGCGGGCCTTCACGCTGGCACTGGCCCTGCCCCACATTGACAACGCCTGGCTGCAGAGCTTTTCAAGCGGCCTGTGGGCACTGGCCGATCAGCACGGCTGCGAGCTGGTCGGGGGTGATACCACACGTGGCCCGCTCAATGTCTGCATTACCGTGTTCGGCGAGGTACCGCGCGGCCAGGCCCTGCTGCGCTCTGGCGCGCGCGTGGGCGACGACCTGTATGTCAGCGGCACACTGGGCGATGCCCGGCTGGCGCTCGAAGCACTTTTGGGCAACATCAGCCTGAGCCCAGACGCGCTGACCCAGGCCAGAGCGCGTCTGGAGCAACCCACCCCCCGCGTGGCACTGGGGCAAGCCCTGCGCGGCATTGCCACAGCGGCCATTGATCTCAGCGATGGCCTGGCGGGCGATCTTGGGCATCTGCTCAGAGCCTCAGGCGTTGGCGCGCGGGTTGATACCTCTATTACTATCAATTTAATAGCTGCCAGCGCATATAAAACATGCGACAGCGGCCTTTTTGATGCTTCAAACACGCTGGCTTGCGTGCTGGCTTATGTGCTGGCCGGTGGTGACGACTACGAGCTGGCCTTCACGGCGCCCGCAGAGCGCAGGCAGGCGGTTGAGGCAGCCGCAAAAACCAGCCAGACACCCGTCACGCGCATTGGCCAGATTGAGGGGGCACCGGGTCTGCGGCTGGTCGATGCGCACGGCCAGCCCGTGGTGGGTGCGTTCCGGTCGTTTGACCACTTCGCCTGAAGCTGGTGCAGGCCTCGTTAAAATCGGGTGCTGGTATTCCCTAGGAGCCATTTTTAGCTCCCACACATGTCTTTCCCATCATTTTTAAGCATTCCATGAGCGCCTTCAACGAAGAACGTGTGTTGTCCGTCCACCACTGGACCGACAAACTTTTCAGCTTCACCACCACACGCGACGAGTCCATGCGCTTTAGCAATGGGCACTTCACCATGATTGGCCTGCGCGTGAACGACAAACCGCTGCTGCGGGCCTACAGCATCGTCAGCGCCAACTACGAAGACCACCTGGAGTTTTTGAGCATCAAGGTGCCGGACGGCCCGCTGACGTCTCGCCTGCAGCATGTGCAGGTGGGCGACACCGTCATCATCGGTAAAAAACCCACGGGCACACTGCTGATTGACTACCTGCTGCCCGGCAGGCGGCTGTATTTGCTGTCCACTGGCACCGGGCTGGCCCCTTTCATGAGCATCATCCGAGACCCGGCAACCTATGAGGCGTTCGAGCAGGTCATTTTGGTACATGGCGTGCGCCAAAAAGACGAGCTGGCCTACCATGATCTGGTCACTGAGCATTTGCCGCAACACGAGTTTTTGGGCGAAATGATTGCCCGGCAACTGCTGTACTACCCCACCGTGACGCGTGAGGATTACCGCACCATGGGCCGGGTCACTGACCTGATGGCATCCGGCAAGATGTTTGACGACCTGAAACTGCCGCTGCTCGACGCCGCCCATGACCGCGTGATGATTTGCGGCAGCCCCGACATGCTCAAAGACCTCAAGGTCATGCTCGAAGGCCAAGGCTTCAAAGAGGGCACCACGTCCAAACCCGGTGACTTTGTGATTGAACGGGCGTTTGCCGAGAAGTGAACGACGGCAGTGGTTCGGCCTGCGCGGCTTACCCGATCAGGCCGGGCCAGGCACACGCGGTGCAACGTGCGAGCGCAGCCAGGCGGCGAAGTCGTCTTCAGACAGCTCGCCTGCGGCTAAGCCCAATACAGTGATGGTTGCATCCGCCTGCGAGGCATTCAAGCGGTAGCCATTGAGGTACAAAAATAAACCTGTTGCCAAAAACGCTGCACGCTTATTGCCATCTGCAAAAGGATGGTTCTGAGCCATGCCAGACGTGTAGCTGGCAGCCAGTGCCGCAATATCAGGTGCCTGGTCAGCCTGCGCATACGCCACCAGATTCAAGGGCCGCGCCAGCGCAAAGTCCAGCAGGCCTTCGTCACGCAAACCGGCAGCGCCGCCATGCGTGGACAGACTTTCCCCGTGCAACAACAGCAAAGACAATTTGCTGATCCAGCGCCAGCTCATTTGGCCAACTGATGAAAGGTGTCGCGGAAATCGTGCATGAATGCGCGGCCAGCAGCGATTTCTTCCTCAAGCGCAGGGTCGTACGGCGTCAGCGTATAGCCATCGGGTGTTTCGGTCAAAAACACGCTTTCGCCTTTGCCCAGCTTCAAGCGCGCCAAGGCTTCCTTGGGCAGGATGACACCCACAGAATTGCCAATTTGGGTCAGTTTGAGCATGTGCATGGTGTCAGTCCTGTTATTACAAGCGTAATACCAACCTTGGGGCCATGCACCGTCAAGCCGACGTAAAAAGCGCGTTGACACAGTATCGTTAAGCATCTCGTATGACGATAACGCCATCGATCAAACCCAAGCCTTTCCCCCATGCAAACCGTCACTGTTTCACCCAAATTGCAAGTGGTCATACCGCTGGCAGTGCGCCAGCACCTCAAGCTGGCGCCTGGCGTCAAACTGCAGGTCGTGCAATTTGAGAACCGGATCGAATTCATTCCCGCCCAGCCTGCAAACCAGCTGCGCGGCTCATTGCGCGGGCTCGATACCGACGTACCGCGCGAAGAAGATCGCCTTTGAAGGCTCTGCCCATGAATGTCGTTGACTCATCCGCCTGGCTGGCTTAGCTGGCCTTGCAAGCTGCGGCTATGGGCATGCGCCACAAGCTGCCGCTGGCAGACAGCATCATTTACGCCACAGCACAACAAGGCAACGCGCTGGTCTGGACGCAAGACGCCGATTTTGAAGGCTTGCCCGGCGTGCGCTACTGCGCAAAAAATGCCTGAGAGTTGCGGCCATCCACACCCCAATGAAACAACCCGCTGTCCACATGTTGGCCAGCCAGCGCAACGGCACGGTGTACGTCGGTGTCACGAGTGGTGTGGTGCAACGGGTTTGGCAGCATAAAAACGATATGCCGGGCGGCTTCAGTCAAGCCTGCAACGTACACCTGTTGGTGTACTTTGAGCAGCACGCCGACATGCTGGCCGCAATAACGCGAGAAAAGCAAATCAAGAAGTGGCGGCGCGCGTGGAAGGTGGCGCTGATCGAACAAACCAACCCATGCTGGCGCGACCTTTGGGCTGATGTACTGGGTTAGTTACTTGCCATAGCCCACTGCGCATTCAATCCACCACCCACAACGCGTCATTCCCGCGCAGGCAGAAATGACGGATGTTTAGGCCTCTACAGCAACAGATACGAGGATATGTCGCTACATAATTTATAGCAAATAGCAATGAATTCGCCTTCACGCCCGCCACCCGTCCACCTCACGCCGTGCCCGGCCCAGGGCTTCTAGCGTTTGCAGAATGCGAGGCAGGCCTTTTTTCCAGGGGCCTTTGCCTTTGAAGTGGGCTTCAATCTGCCCCAAAGTGAGCGCGGTGGTGGCGCTGGCCAGTAGCTGGGCGACGGCGCGCATTTGTTCGGGCAATGACCCTGGCCAGGCTTGTGCGCCCGGCCGCGATGCGCCTGCAGCAGGAACATTGAGAGCCAAATCGGCCTGCTGGGCAGAAAATACGGGGGCAATGTGCTCACTATTTTGTAGCGCTTTGGCGACGGCAGGGTTTTGGAACTCTGGGCGCAGCCAGCGGATGAGGCCGGTTTTTTCTTCTTGCGCGCGCTGGGCGTTCAGCGCGACCAGGTGCGTCAGCAGCGCGTCTTTGCCGGGGTTGGCGGCTAAGCCGTAGGACTGCAGCACGGCGGTGTCCAGCTCGTCGTGCAGTTCTTTGAGCACGCTGACCAGACCCTGGGTGTGGATGGTTTTTTCTTTGGCCGTCAACTCACGTTCGGCTTTGAGGGCTTCCAGCACGTTGTACATGCCGGTCAGCGTGAGGCCGGGGTGGGCGGCTTGCTGGCGTTTGCGGTGGGTGTCGATGTGTTCGGCCAGCGCGGCGATCTGCTTGCGCAGGGTGGGGCTCAAGCCGGTGTCTTCGGCGGGGAAGGGGAAGGTTTCGAAGCAGCGGGATTTGTTGTAACGCGGACGATCTTCCAATGTGCCGCCTTGCGCCAAGGCCCAAGCTGTATGGACAGTGCTCGACAGAACTCCCAAGTCAAATGCATCACTACTGGCAATGCAAATCAACGCATCATCGGCCAGAATTTCCGCCTCCAGAAACTGAAATAAGCGATGTTTGCTCGTCACTACAGTGGCAATGTAGCGGGGAAGGTTGACGAGGGCGAGCCGCAACTCTCTACGAGTTTCACCAAATAACCACCAGTTGTCGCGATAAGTTGCGCGATTATTCTGTTCGCGCTCCGGCTTCACGCGCTCCAGTAGCCATTGGTAAACCGCAGGAAAACGGGCGCGTAACTCAGCTGCTGTCCAGCCAAACGCGTCTATGACTTTGACGCCGCGTGGCTCGCCAGTCAAATCGCGCCCATTGCGGTAGTCACGGATGATGGTTTGTGACCCTTGCAGTTTGAATGCAGCGACCTCATCGGGCGTGACGATGAAACCCGCACCGTGGAGTTTTACACCGGGACATGAAAGGTTTTCGTTCGCTTGCAGCGGCCCGCTTGATGCCACATTGGCTCCCACGCTCAAGTCTGCATGCACCACACCGTTGTGCTCTGCCAGCTCAACAGCCACTTCACCAAACTCGCCGGTGGTCTCGCTCACCAGTGTCAGCAGGCGTGGTGCGGTGTGCAAAAAGGCTTCGACAGGCTCAGCCCGATTGGTTTTGGGTGCGGCGTTGGGTGCGCCCACTGTCATGGCAATGCGCACGGCTGCGCCGTTGGCGCTGTCTACCCACGGGTGGTCGGCTGTCTACCCACGGGTGGTCGGGAATGGCGAAGGTCAAAGCCAGGCCCTTGTCCAATGCGGCTTGCACCACACGGCGGTTAAAGGTTTGGCGCAGTGAGTTGGTGGTGATCAGGCCAAACCGGCGGGTTTTGCCAGAAGTAACCAGCAGCGCTGCACGGCTCCACCAGTGCATCACAAAATCTGCGCTCTCAGGCACTTCAGGCCAGGTCTTGCGCAGCGCCTCGGCGTAACCATCACCGAGTGCGTCGCGAAGGTGTTTTGCACCAATGAACGGCGGGTTGCCCACA
>RDZZ01000130.1 GCA_004293655.1 Polaromonas sp.
CTTTTACGCAGCAGTTTTAAACAGCGCGGCGATTTTTTTCTTGGGCTTGATATTGGCAGATATACCACCGCGCGCCGGGCTGGCCTTGGCAGCAGCTTCCCAGGCGGGTTGCGAGTCGGACGCGGCGGCTGGCTCGTAAGGCTGGTCAAAAAACGGATCACGCGGGGCAGCGGCCTGCCGGCGCGGCGTGTATTCACGGCGCTGACGCAGCTCGGGCCGGCCTGCATGCTCGCGGGTGCTGGTGTGGTTATGCTCACCAAAATGTTCGGTCGTGCGCGCTTGCTCTGAATCAAACGCCATCGGCTCCAGCTCGATTCTGGTTTTGATGAGTTTTTCAATGTCTGCCACCAGGCGCTGGTCGCTGCTGGCGACGAAACTCACCGCCAGGCCCGAGGCACCCGCCCGGCCCGTGCGGCCAATGCGGTGAACGTAGTCTTCAGCATTGAAAGGCACGTCAAAGTTGAACACGGCAGGCACGTCCTTGATGTCCAGCCCGCGTGCGGCCACGTCGGTGCAGACCAGCAAATCAACCTCGCCGCTTTTGAAAGCCTCCAGCGCCTTGAGCCGCTCGTCCTGGCTTTTGTCGCCGTGCAGTGCAGCGGTTTTCAGGCCCTCTTTTTCCAGCGAGCGGGCCAGGCGCGCGCAGCCGAGCTTGCTGTTGACAAACACGAACGCCTGCTTCATGCCGCGTGTTTTCAGCACCTGGTGCAGCGCACGGCGCTTGTCGTCAGCACCCACGCTGTAGAAGCGCTGCTCTACGGTTGAAGCTGTTGCATTCGAGCGCGCCACTTCAATCGTGACCGGGTCTTGCAGGTAGCTGGCCGACAGGCGTTTGATCTCGGGGGAGAACGTGGCAGAAAACAGCAGCGTGATGCGCTGCTTGGGCAGGTAGCTCAGAATGCGCTGCAAATCGGGCAGAAAACCGATGTCCAGCATGCGGTCAGCCTCGTCGAGCACCACGTATTCAACCTGGTTGAGCACCGTATTTTTGGCTTCAATATGGTCCAGCAAGCGGCCCGGTGTGGCAACCAGCACTTCAACGCCCGCTTTCAGGGCCAGTGTTTGCGGCTTCATGTCCATACCACCAAACACCACGGCACTGCGCAGGTGGGTGTACTTGGCATACAGCTCCACCTGCTCGGCCACCTGCACCGCCAGCTCGCGCGTGGGCAGCAGGACGAGGGCACGCACCGGATGGCGGGCGGGCGAGGTCGAAGCGTTCTCGTGCCGCATCATGCGCTGCAGCAGGGGCAGGGCAAAAGCGGCCGTTTTACCGGTACCGGTCTGCGCGGCACCCATCACGTCTTTGCCCTGCAGGACAACAGGGATGGCCTGTTCCTGGATGGGTGTCATGGTTTCGTAGCCCATCTCGGCGACGGCGCGGGCCAGCTCTGGGGCCAGCGAAAGATTGGAAAAAGAAGAGGTCATTTGGTCTTGTATTGTCTCACTTTGGCCTTGGGCAGACAGATGCGTGCCATGGCCTTGGCAGGCCGTGGCCATGTCAAGCCGCACAGCCCTTGCCTGAATGCTACTTTTTTTATAGCGCACAGCCCTTGTAGATGTTGCCGTGGAGCCTGATTTACCATAAATTTCTGTGACTCCTCAGCAGTCATGAGAAGTCTCCAGCGCAAAGGCGCGAAGAACGCGAAGTGGAAGATTGAATTTTCTGGGGCTTTGCGGCTTTGCGCTGGAAACTGGTGCTTGATTCAAAATAGCAGGATGCACACACCACGCCTGAAGTCATTGGACACCTCACCCCTTCAACCCTGCGTGCTGCTGACAGGGTTTGACGCTTTTGCGGGCGCGGCTGTGAACCCCAGCTGGCTGGCGGTACAAATGCTGGATGGAGAAAACATTCATGGCCACGTGCTGGTAGCGGCGCAACTGCCCACCGTGTTCGGCAGCGCTGCGCAGGTTTTGGCCCGCCTGCTGAAGCGCCACACACCGGCGCTGGTGATCTGCACCGGGCAGGCCGCAGGGCGCGGCGCCTTGTC
The DNA here is from genome assembly GCA_004293655.1 of Polaromonas sp. Lineage (GTDB taxonomy): Bacteria > Pseudomonadota > Gammaproteobacteria > Burkholderiales > Burkholderiaceae_C > Polaromonas. The sequence goes on from RDZZ01000130.1 coordinate 1,995, forward strand.
GATAGAGCGCATTGCGGTCAACGTCAACGATGCCCGCATTGCCGACAACAGCGGCAACCAGCCAATCGACACTCCCGTGGTGCCGGGCGGCCCGGCAGCTTACTTCAGCACCTTGCCGATCAAGGCCATGCGCCGGGCCATTGAGCAGGGCGGTGTTGCTGCAGAGGTCTCGCAAACCGCAGGCACGTTTGTGTGCAACCATGTTTTCTACAGCCTGATGCATGCCCTTGCAACCCAGGACGCTTTGAAAAAAACGCGAGGCGGTTTTGTGCATGTGCCAAACCTGCCCACGCAAGGCTTGCCAAGCATGGCTTTGGACGAGATGGCACAGGGCCTGCATTTGGCCATTGCATGCGCACTGACCACATCGGCTGACATCACGACAAGCGCAGGCGCTTTGAGTTGATGGGCGCCTTGCAACCGTCTGGTCTTAGAACGTGTCCACCACCAGCAACTCGGCCAGCGTGCCCGCTTCCCGCTGGGCCTGCTGGTAGAAACTGGTGAACGAGCGGTGTGGCTTGACCGGGTTGGGCAACAAACGCGGTGCAGGGCGGGTTGTGGCCACACGCGCCAATGCCTCGCGGTAGCCGGGAAAAAGACACGCCTGTGCGCTCAGGCGGATGCCGGCACCCATGGCCAGGCTGGTGCGTATCTGCCGCAAGTCGCCGACCCAGACGGCATCGACCACACCTGCCATGGCCTGCAGCACAAACTCCCAGCGGGCCGCTGACCAAGGCCACTGCACGTGGGCAGGCTGGTGAATCACGCCCAGACGGCGCTGGCCCGCCGGGGCGCTGCCTCTGGCTGACAGCGCCCAGGGGTGAGTCAGCTCCAGCGTTTCCTGCGGGCGCAGACTTGATATTAAATTGATAGCAGAGTCATCAGCAAAGACGTGCGCCAGAGCCTTGTTTGATTCAGAAATACTGGCTGCCAGGCCCGCTGGCACGTCACTGTAGCTGGCAGGCTCGGCCACTGCCTCGTGCATGCCGCGCTCGGCCCCAGCGTCGCGCTTGGTGCGGGCCAGCGTGTCGAGGGCTTCGTAGCTCTGGTCAATCACGGTGTTGGGGCTGGCCCAGGCAGCGCGCGCGCGTGCTGGGGCAAACCGCAGCACGTTTTCGGCATTGAACAGGTAGGGCTTGCTGGAGAAAGTACCTGCGACCCACTGCCAGCTCAAGTGGTTGCTGGGCAGGTCGCCGTCGATCAGGTGGGCATACAGCCAGTCCGCCCCAGCCCGCCAGCTCACCTTGCGCACATGCACCAGGTAGCTGGCCAGCCACATGCGGGCATGGTTGTGCAGGTAGCCCGTGGCATACAGCACACGCACGGCGGCATCAATGGCAGCAACGCCCGTGCGCCCTTCCCGCACGTCAGCCGGTACGTCCTTGGCGTAAGCACCGGCCCAGGGCAGTGTGCCGTGCATGTTGGCCAAAATCGCATCGCCGCCCAGACCTGCGCGGCTCCAGACGTGCTGAAAAAACTCGCGCCAGCCCAGCTCAAACACCAGTTTGTCGTCAAAACTCAAGGGATATTTGGCGTTGACCTCTTGCGCCGCTGCCCGCGTGCTGAGCAAGCCGTGCGTGAAGTAGGGCGACAAGCCCGTGACGGCACCGTCCAGCGCATTGCGCGTGCGGGCATAGTTGCCGGGGTTGATGGCCTTGACACGGGCCAAAGCGGCAGCGTGTGTGGGCTCAAAGCGTTGCAGGGCGGTGGGAACGCCGTATATGTTGGCTAGCAAAGTCCGTTTCTCCGTGTCTTGCGCGTCTTGCGTATTTCTTGAAGAGGTGCGTTGTTCAAAAGGTTTCAAGCGCCCTGGTGTGGTTTGCGCATGCGCAGCAGCTCATCGACAATCAAACACACCGCGCCAATGCTGATGGCGCTGTCAGCCACGTTGAACGCCGGGAAGTGCCAGCCGGCATAGTGAAAGTCCAGAAAGTCCACCACGTAGCCATACAGACTGCGGTCAACCACGTTGCCAATCGCACCGCCCAGAATGCAGGCCAGAGCCAATGAAAACAGTTTTTGACCTGGGTGCGATTTGAGCATCCAGACAATAAAAACGGCAGCGGCCACGCCAATACCCGTAAAAAACCAGCGCTGCCAGCCGCCTGCGTTGGCCAAAAACGAAAACGCTGCGCCGCTGTTGTGTACCCGCACGATATTAAAAAAACTGGTGATGTACGTCGCGTCGCCCAGCTTGTAAGCGTCCAAAATCATCAACTTGGTGACCTGGTCAGCGATCAACAGCAGCAGCGCCAGGCCCAGCCACGGCAACATGCTGCCCGATGGTTTGGTGAAAGCGGCATCGGTCATCAGGCAAACTTTCTTGACTCGCCCGCACCATGCAGGTTGCTGATGCAGCGTCCGCAAATGGTGGGGTGGGCTGTGTGGCTGCCGACATCGTCCTGGTAATGCCAGCAGCGCTCGCATTTGGTGGCGGTACTGGCTGCAGTGCTGACAGCTGTTGCGCTGCCAGCTACCAATTCAATAGCAGACGTGATGAAGACGAACTTCAGGTCATCGCCCAGACTGGCCAGCAGCGCGTGGTCATCGGCGGCGACTTCCAGCGTCACGCTCGCTTGCAGTGACGAGCCAACTTTGCCGGATGCCCGCAAGGCTTCGATGTCTTTGTTGACGACGTCGCGCAGCTCGCGGATGCGTGCCCACTTGGCCAGCAGCTTTTGGCTGTCTGCACTTTGCGGCTCGAATGCCGCATAGGTTTCCAGAAAAATCGATTCTGATGCGCCGAAGCTTGTCCACGCCTCTTCCGCCGTGAAGCTCAAAAACGGTGCCATCCAGCGCAGCATGGCATGGGTGATCTGGTGCAGCGCCGTTTGCGCACTGCGCCGCGCCAGAGACTTGGCACCCGTGGTGTAGAGCCGGTCTTTCAAAATATCCAGATAAAACGAGCCCAGGTCTTCGCTGCAGTAAATTTGCAGTTTGGACACCACTGGGTGAAATTCATACAGCGCGTAGTGGGCCAGAATGTCGGCCTGCAACTGCGCGGCTCTGGACAGGGCGTAGCGGTCGATCTCCAGCATGTCTGCAAACGGCACGGCATCCAGGGCCGGGTCAAAGTCGCTGACGTTGGCCATCAAAAAGCGCAGCGTGTTGCGGATGCGGCGGTAGGCATCGACCACGCGCGCGAGGATTTTGTCGTCAATGCCCAGGTCGCCCGAGTAGTCGGTCGAGGCGCACCACAGGCGGATGATCTCGGCGCCCAGCTTGCCTGAGACTTCCTGCGGGGCAATCACGTTGCCTTCGCTCTTGCTCATCTTGCGGCCTCTGCCATCGACCGTGAAGCCGTGCGTCAACAGCCCTTTGTAGGGTGCGCGGTCATACATGGCGCAAGACGTGAGCAGCGAGGAATGAAACCAGCCCCGGTGCTGGTCATGGCCTTCCAGGTACAGGTCTGCGGGCCAGTTTGACTGCGCCGCGTGGCTGTGCCTGAGCACGTGGTCGTGGGTGGTGCCGGAGTCAAACCACACGTCGAGAATGTCAGTGCTTTTGATGTAATCCGGGGCATCGGTGCCAATGATGGATTCGGCGCTGGCCCGGCTCCACGCCTCGATGCCGCCCTGCTCGACCATGCTGGCCGCCTGCGCCATGATCTCCATGGTGCGCGGGTGCAACTCGCCCGTGGCGGTGTGGATGAAAAACGGCAGCGGCACGCCCCAGTTGCGCTGGCGGCTGATGCACCAGTCAGGCCGCCCGGCAATCATGTCACGCAGGCGGGTTTTGCCGTTTTCCGGGTAAAAACTGGTTTCTTCAATCGCTGCCAGTGCCAGCTGGCGCAGGGTTTTACCCGCTTTGTCGGTGGTGAACACACCCTCGCCCTCGTCCATACGAACAAACCATTGCGCCGCTGCCCGGTAGATCACCGGTGTTTTATGGCGCCAGCAATGCGGGTAGCTGTGGGTAATGTCGTGCGTGGCAAACAGGCGGTCATGCTCGCGCAGCTTGTCGATCACCAGCGGCGCGGCTTTCCAGATATTGAGGCCTCCAAACAAAGGCAGGTCATCCACATAGCGGCCATTGCCTTGTACCGGGTTCAAGATGTCGCCCGTCGCAATGCCGTTCGCCACGCAGGAGTTGAAATCTTCCACGCCGTAGGCCGGGGAGGAATGCACGATGCCGGTGCCGTCGTCCGCTGTGGCGTAGTCGGCCAGAAACACCGGGCTTACCCGCTGATAACCCGCATCGGCCTCGTACAGCGGGTGTAGAAAATTGAGCAACGCCAGGTTTTTGCCCAGCGTGGTGGCGATGACCTGGCCCGTGAGCTGGTAGCGCGCCAGGCACTTTTCAACCAGAGACTCGGCCAGCATCAAAATACCGCGCTCGGTATCGACCAGCGCATAGACCAGCTCGGGGTTGAGGTTCAGCGCCTGGTTGGCAGGAATCGTCCACGCGGTGGTGGTCCAGATCACGGCAAACGCGTCTTTGGTCAGCTTTTCTAGCCCGAATGCGGCAGCGAGCTTTTCAGGCTCGGCGCTTTTAAAGCCGACATCCAGCGTGTGGGACTTTTTGTCAAGGTATTCAATTTCAAACTCGGCCAGCGACGAGCCGCAGTCAAAACACCAGTACACGGGCTTGAGGCCCCGATAGACAAAGCCGCGCTCCATGATGCGTTTGAGCGCCCGGATTTCGTTGGCCTCGTTGGCGTGGTCCATGGTGCGGTAGGGGTTGTCCCACTCGCCCAGCACGCCCAGGCGTTTGAAGTCTTCCAGCTGCCCGGCGATTTGCTCAGTGGCAAAGGCACGGCTTTTCGATTGCACCTCGTCACGACTCAAATGGCGGCCGTGCAGCTTTTCAATCGCGTTTTCAATCGGCAGGCCGTGGCAGTCCCAGCCTGGCACGTACACCGCATCCAGACCCTGGAGCTGGCGCGCCTTGACGATCATGTCTTTGAGGATTTTGTTGACGGCATGACCAATGTGGATTTTGCCGTTGGCATACGGCGGGCCGTCATGCAGCACAAATTTTTCCTGGCCCTGGCGGGCTGCCCGCAGTTTTTTGTAGATGCCTTTGTCTTCCCACGCCTTGACCCAGCCGGCTTCGCGTTTGGGCAGGTCGCCGCGCATCGGGAACGGGGTGTCGGGCAGGTTCAGGGTGCTGCGGTAGTCGGTTTTTTGCTCGGACATGTTTGTACATTCAAGGGGTTAAGCTTCGACAGGCTCAGCCCGAACGGGTTGGTTGGGGGTCAAAGGGAATTTGAAAAGCCGTTCGCCCTGAGCCTGTCGAAGGGCAGCGACCTGCATGGCGAGATCGTCTAAATTCGGTCGCGCGTGGTCTGGCGGGCCGTCTCGCCGTGCATCGCGGCGAAAAACGCGCGTGCGTCATCACAGTCTTTTGCAATGCCTTTTTGAAGCGCATCCAGACCGTCGTATTTCAGCTCATCGTGCAGTTTGTGCAGCAGTTCCACGCGCACGATTTTACCGTATGCCCCTTCTGGCCCCAGGCTGCCCGGCCACTCCAGGCAGTGGGTCTCCAGCAGCACGCGCCCGCCGTTGATGTCGTTGGCATCAATCGTGGGACGCACGCCCAGACTGGCAACACCGGGCAAGCCCTGGTCTGCCAGGCCATGCACCCGCGCCACAAAAATGCCGCTGGCAGCGGGCCTGCTGTGTGCAAACCGCAGGTTGAGCGTGCGAAACCCCAGGTCACGCCCGAGTTTTCGGCCATGCACCACATGGCCCGAGATGCTGTACGGGCGGCCCAGCAAGCTGGCGGCCTGCGCCATGTCGCCAGCGGCCAGGGCCTGCCGCACAGTCGAGCTGGAGACCCGGGTGCTTTGCACTTCATAGCTGTTCATGCGCGCCACGTCAAAACCGGCCGTCTGGCCCGCAGCGTCCAGCATGGCGTAGTCGCCCGCACGCTTGGCACCAAAGCGGAAATCGTCACCCACCAGCACGTAGCGGGCCTTCAAGCCGCGCAGCAGCACGTCGTCAATAAAAGTTTGCGGGGTTTGCGCCGACAGCCGGGTGTCAAAAGGCAGCACCACGCACTGGTCAATGCCGCAGCGTGCCAGCTCGGTGAGTTTGTCGCGCAGGGTGGCAATGCGCGGCGGTGCCAGCTCGGGTTTGCGTGCGAGTGCGGCAAAGCAGTCACGTGGATGTGGCTCAAACGTCATCACGCAGCTGGGCAGGCCCCGGTGCTGGGCTTCGCTTTTGAGCAGTGCCAGCATGGCCTGATGGCCCCGGTGTACACCGTCGAAATTACCAATGGTCAGGGCGCATTCGGGCGCGAGCAGGAGGTGGCGGTAACCGCGAAAAACATTCATGGGTTCAATTATCGTTTTATGGCAGTTCACAGTGTGCAGTCAACGGGCAATCACGCCGGTCATGCTGCTGGTCATGGTTTCACTGTATATTGAAAGCCGTCAGCCGAACGCCTGGGTCCACTGCCTGCCTTGCAGGTGTCATTCACCATGATGGGGGTCTGTTTTGAAGGTCTTGAAGCTCTCAGCCCAAGGGTTGCCACAGTCGTGGATCAGCCTGGAAGAAGCCGTTTTGCACTATGCGGCAGACGAAGTGCGCTGGGAGATGGGCGCGCATGTGGCCACTTTTCATGGCGGCCACAATGCCATCACAGGCCAGCAGTCCATCATCACCATCAACAGCATCATTGGCACCAAGGGCGTGCCCAGCATCAACCCGTTTGACCTCAAGCCCGGCTTGAGTAACGGCAAGCTGTTTGCCCGAGACCGCAATGTGTGTGCCTACTGCGGCCAGCGTTTTGATGAGGAAGACTTGACACGCGAACACATCATTCCATTTGCCCAAAAAGGTGTGGACACCTGGATGAATGTGGTGACTGCCTGCCGCGCCTGCAACCACCGCAAAAGCAGCCGCACGCCCGAGCAGGCACACATGCCTTTGCTCTACACACCCTACGTTCCCAGCTTGTGGGAAGACTTCATTCTGCGCAACCGCCGCATTCTGACAGACCAGATGGCGTTTTTGATGGCGCACATTCCAAAAACGTCACGCCTTCATATCTGAGCCTGACGGACCGACAAGGTTTCTACCAGCAGGGGCCGCGAAACTGGCTTTGCCAGGCCGCAGGCGCAGCGGCCCCCTCGGGGCTGGAGCCTGCGCCTGTCCAAACCTGCTTGAGCAGGTTTGGACAGGCGCTAGATGCGAAGCCTCTGGCGGGCGGCGGCCTGCAAGGTGCAGGAAGTTGCGCGTTGTGAACGACCGTGGGGGCCAGTTTTTATGCAAATACGCCAGCTGTATCTTGCATACAGCTGGAGACCTCGCCCAGGTGGTGCGAAGTGTCGCCAAACGTCATCTCCAGCTGCGTGAGCTTTTTAAAGTAGTGGCTCAAAATATAGTCGTCCGTCACGCCAATGCCGCCATGCAACTGCACCGCCTGCTGGCCGACAAAACGCATGGACACACCCAGCTGGTACTTGGCTCGGGCCATGGCCACACTGCGTTCAGCGGCGGGTGCATTGAGCTTTAGCGTGGCGTAAAAACTCATGGAGCGGGCCAGCTCCAGCTGCATCTTCATGTCGGCCACGCGGTGGCGCAGGGCCTGAAAGCTGCTGATCGGCACGCCAAACTGTTTGCGGGTGTTCATGTACGCCACCGTGAGGGCCAGGGTTTTGTCCATCACGCCGACCGCCTCGGCACACGTCGCTGCAATGCCGATGTCAATGGCGTGGGCCAGTGCATTCAGGCCGCCGAGGGTCACCAGCGTGGCAGGTGCGTTGTCAAACGTCACTTCTGCAGCGCGCGCGCCGTCTTGCGTGACATAACCCCGGCTCTTGAGGCCAGCTGCGGTGCGCTCCACCAGAAACAGCGCCATGACACCATCGAGCATCGCGGGCACCAAAAGAGCATCGGCATGGTCACCTGCAATTACTATGCTTTTTGTAGCATCTAGTGTCCATCCCTGCTGCTGCAGGGCCGCTTTTGCTTCACATTTTTTGAAGTTGTAGCGCGCAGCGCGCTCTTGCCAGGCCAGCACCACCAGCGCACTGCCATCGGCCATGCGGGGCAGCCAGGCGGCTTTGACGGCGCTTGGTGCGTGGGCAGCGAGTACCGCGCTGGCCATCAAGGTTTGAACCAACGGCTCCAGCACCATGCCGCGCCCCAACTCTTCCATCACGACCATGCCTTCGGTGGGCCCCATACCAAGGCCGCCGTCAGATTCTGGAATGTACAGGCTGGTCAGGCCCAGGGCTGCCAGTTCGCCATAAGCCTCGCGTGAAAAACCGCCCGCCTTGGTGATCGCCCGGCGGCGGTCAAACCCGTAGCCCTTTTCTACCCATTTGCGGGCAGCATCGCGCAGCTGTTCCTGGTCGTCTGTGAAATCAAAATCCATGAATTACTCCTGTGCGGCTGTTGATCAACCAAGAACGAATTGCGAGACGATGTTGCGCTGCACTTCGTTGCTGCCGCCGTAGATCGTGGTTTTGCGCATGTTGAAATACGTCGATGCCAGCGGCGCGTTGCCCGGCACACCGCCCGGAAAGTCGCCCTGCCAGCCCGCTTCCATCGCCTCTTCAATGAACGGCAGGCTAAACGGCCCGGCGGCCAGCATCATCAACTCGCTGTAGCGTTGCTGGATTTCGCTGCCGCGAATTTTGAGCAAACCGGCAATGTCGAGCGGGTTTTTGCCCGTTTTTTCAGCCGACAGCACGCGCAGCACCAGCATTTCAAGCGCCACCACATCGACCTCCAGTTTGGCGATTTCGTCGCGAAAACGCATGTCGTCGTACATGCCTTCGGCTTTGGCGATGCGTTTGAGGCGCTCCAGCTCGCGTTTGGTGCGGTTCACGTCAGCAATGTTGGTACGCTCATGGCCCAGCAGGTATTTGGCGTACGTCCAGCCCTTGTTTTCTTCGCCGACAAGATTGTTGGCTGGCACTTCGACGTTGTCAAACCAGACCTCGTTGACCTCGGCCTCGCCGTCGAGCAGCACAATCGGGCGCACACTGACACCGGGCGACTTCATGTCGATGAGCAAAAACGAGATGCCGGTTTGCGGCTTGCCTTCATTGGAGGTGCGTACCAGGCAAAAAATCCATTCGCCGTACTGGCCCAGCGTGGTCCAGGTTTTCTGGCCGTTGACGATGAACTTCCCACCATTCGGTCCTGCCACCCGTTCGGCCTTGCACTTCAGCGATGCCAGGTCAGAGCCTGCGCCCGGCTCGCTGTAGCCTTGGCTCCACCACACCTCGCCACTGGCAATACCGGGCAAAAAGCGCTGCTGCTGCTCTGCATTGCCAAACGCCATGATGACCGGGGCCACCATGACCGGGCCAAACGGCACCACGCGGGGCGCTCCGGCCAAGGCACACTCTTCTTCAAACAAGTGCTTTTCAATGGCGCTCCAGCCTGGGCCGCCAAATTCTTGGGGCCAGCCATGGCCCAGCCAGCCTTTTTTGCCCAGAATTCTGGCCCAACGCTGCATGTCGTCGCGGCTCAGACGCAGGGCGTTGTGGACTTTTTTCGAAATATCACTGGGCAAGGCAGCATGAACCCATGCGCGAATGTCTTCGCGAAATTTTTGCTCTTCGGGTGTGAAAGCCAAATCCATACGTGTCTCCATTGACAAATTACAAGTGCCAAGTTTTTAGCACGAATGTGCTTGTCAATCTGTCAAAGTCGGGACTAATCGCCCACCGGACCCGGCTCATCCGGCAGGTCTATGCCGAGCTGCTCACTGATGGTGGCAATGTGGGCGCGCAACTGGGCGTTGTCAGCCTTCACGCGTGCCAGAGCGTTTTCAAGGGCCGTTACCCGTGCCAGCAGGCCCTGGCCCTCTGAGTGTTGTACCGTTTGACTGGCCGCCATTGCCGTCAGAGCGGCCAAGTCAGGCTCGCCGCACAGCAAATGCACCCAACGCTGCTCGCGCGCACCGGGTGTACGTGGCAGCAGCCGCACCATGGGCTGGCCACCATCGTCACCGCGCTGCTGCAAGTCTTGCAGCACAGCCTCAACAGCGGCGGGGTCAGCAAATTTGTACCAGCGCTCGCCACTGGTGCGCAGCTCGGCGGCGGTTTGGGGGCCGCGCAGCATCAACAGGCCCATCACCACCGCCTGGGCCTCAGTGACCCGGGCGGCACGCTGGAAGTTGTGCTCAAAACGCGGCACGCGGCTGGTGCTGGTCTCGAACACCAGGCTTTGGGATTTCAAGCTGGCCAAGGCACTTTTCGCCTCGTCATCGGTGATCTCCATCAACGGCGCACGGCTGCTTTTCTGGTTGCAGCCCAGCACCAGGGCGTTCAGGCTCAAGGGGTAGCTGTCGGGTACAGTGCGGGCTTTTTCCATCAGCGTGCCCAGGGCACGCGCTTGAATCGGGGTCAGGGTTTTGAGGGTCATAAACTAGAGGGCTATGCGCGGGCATGTGAATACAGGCGCAGTGATGGAGATGAGAATATGCAAGGCACAAGAAAAAACATCGTTATTTTGATCTCAGGCAGTGGCTCCAACATGGCCGCCATCGCCACAGCCGCACAAAAAGAGCAGTGGGTGCAGAAAATCAACGCTGGCGTGGCGGCGGTCATCAGCAACCGCCCAGCTGCCGAAGGGTTGGGGGTAGCTGCCCGCCTGGGTCTGGCAACTGCGGCAGTTGACCACCGGCAATACGAATCGCGCGAGGCCTTTGACGCAGCGCTTCAGCGCAGCATTGACGCCTACCAGCCTGCGCTGGTGGTGCTGGCGGGTTTCATGCGGATACTGACCCCGGCCTTTGTCGCGCACTATGCAGGTCGTCTGGTCAACATTCACCCGTCGCTGCTGCCGGCTTTCCCGGGACTCAACACCCACCAGCGCGCCTTGGACGCAGGCTGCCAGCTCGCTGGTGCCACGGTACACCAGGTCACTGCAGACCTTGACCACGGCCCCATCCTCGCGCAGGCCGCTGTACCCGTGCTGCACGGCGACACAGCGGCAACACTGGCCGCCCGCGTGCTGACGCAAGAGCACCTGTTGTACCCGCAGGCGATTCGCAGCTTGCTGGTATCGATGCAGGCGCATACGCCTTTGAAGACAAGGCAATGAATCCGGGCCTGGGTGCTGCATCTTGACTGGCGAAAACAAAGAGGGGCAGGTCTGAATACTGTTCGTTTTGGACTTCAAGTCCAGTCAAATCAATGACTTACAGTAGATCTCAGGCACGGACTCGGGGCTGAGGGAACAGTATTGAGACCTGGACTCACGTGCTTTACAGTTTTCAGGCTGGCAAACAGATTGCTATTGAAAGCGTAGCAGCTTATTCCGTTTTCAGATCAATAGGAGATGAGGCGCGAAGCCGCAGACAGTGCTTTAGCACGGCAAAGGCGAAGCAACAACATATCGTATTGATATGGAA
>RDZZ01000131.1 GCA_004293655.1 Polaromonas sp.
TCAATGTGGGTTTCAAAAAAAGCGCCAATCGGGTGGTCTCCCGGCTCTTCGGCGCCGATGTAGCCAATGCGGGCCAGCTCGTCGCCCACGGTTTTACCGCCTGTGTCTTTGGCGGCATAGGCGTGTTCAAGGGTGAAAGCCTTGGCGAAAACGCCCGAGCCCATCATGACCGGCACAAAACGCGAGCCTTCCTCATTGGTCCAGAAAGATACTTCAATCGGCGCTTCGGTTTGAATGTTGTGGTCGTTGAGCGTGCGCACCACTTCAATACCCGCCAGCACGCCGTAGTTGCCGTCAAATTTGCCGCCCGTCGGCTGGGTGTCAATATGGCTGCCGGTCACGATAGGCGGCAGCGCATTGTTGCGCCCCGCGCGGCGCATGAAACCGTTGCCGATCTTGTCGATGGTGACGGTCATGCCGGCTTCTTTAGCCCACTTGATGACCAAATCGCGGCCTTGTTTGTCGAGGTCAGTCAGCGTTAACCGGCACACGCCGCCTTTGGGTGTGGCGCCGATTTTGGCCAGCTCCATGAGCGAGTCCCACAGGCGAGCGCCGTTGATTCGCAGGTTGTCGATGCTGGGTTTTTCAAGTGTGGTGGTCATGGTCTTTCCTTAAATTCGGGGGCATTCAACGCGGAGAAGATGGAGAGCGCGGAGGACGCGGGAAATATGACAGTTAAGTGTTTTCTCCGCGTCCTCCGCGCCCTCCTCTTGTCCGCGTTGAAAATTCGCACTTCTAAACTCGTTCAACAGCACGCGGCGCATTGGCCACAGCTTTTTGCTTGCCCGCCGCAAAATCCGGCCCAAACGCTGGCCGCTTGATGTACCTGCCCACACCCGGCTTGGCGCGCAGCTCGCCTTTGACAAAAACCAGCTCGCCCTGGCTGATGGTGTGGCTCGGGATGCCGCGTACGGTGCGGCCTTCAAAAATATTGAAGTCGCCTTTGCTGTGCTGCGTCTTTACCGAAATCGTTTTCATGCCTTCAGGGTCCCAGACCACGATATCAGCGTCTGCACCGACCGAAATGCTGCCTTTTTGCGGGTAAATATTGAACAGTTTGGCCGTGTTGGCAGACGTAATGGCCACAAACTCGCTGGGCGTCAAGCGGCCGGTGTTCACGCCTGCGTCCCAAATCACGGCCAGGCGCTCTTCAATGCCACCACAACCGTTCGGGATTTTCGAGAAGTCGTCTTTGCCCGCTGCTTTTTGCTCGGCGCAAAACGTGCAGTGATCCGTCGCTGTGGTGTGCAGATTGCCTGACTGCAGGCCACGCCAGAGCGACTCCTGGTTGGTTTTGTTTCTGAATGGCGGACTCATCACGTGGCCTGCAGCCGTTGCAAAATCAGGGTTGTGGTAGACGCTTTCATCCACCAAAAGGTGTCCTGCCAGCACTTCGCCATACACGCGCTGGCCTCGGGCGCGCGCTAAGGCAATGACTTCAGCCGTCTCGGTGGACGACACATGCACCACGTACACCGGCACACCCAACACTTCGGCAATGGCAATGGCGCGGTTGGCCGCTTCAGACTCGACCCGTGGTGGACGTGACAGTGGGTGACCTTCCGGCCCCATGATGCCTCGTGCCTTGATTTCGTTTTGCATCAGGTACACCAGCTCGCCGTTTTCTGCGTGTACGGTGGGCATGGCGCCCAGCTCAAGCGAGCGCTTGAAGCTGTTGACCAGCGTTTCGTCGTTACACATGATGGCGTTTTTGTAGGCCATGAAGTGTTTGAAGCTGTTCACGCCATGCTCTTTGACCAGCGTGGCCATATCAAGTCGCACTGACTCGTCCCACCAGGTGATGGCCACGTGAAAGCTGTAGTCAGCCGCTGACTTTTCAGCCCAGCCACGCCACTTTTTATAAGCGTCCAGAATATTTTCCAGCGGGTCAGGGATCACGAAGTCAATGATCATCGTGGTGCCGCCCGCTAAACCCGCTGCCGTGCCGCTGTAGAAATCGTCCATGGTCACGGTGCCCATGAACGGCAGTTGCATGTGGGTGTGCGGATCAATGCCGCCAGGCATCACGTACTGGCCGCCTGCATCAACCACTGTTGCACCCGCCGGGGCTTGCAGGTCAGGGCCGACAGCAGAAATTTTGCCGTCGATGCACAGCACGTCGGCTTTGGTTTGGCAGTCAGCGTTGACGACTGTACCGCCGCGAATCAAAAGTGTTGTCATTGTGTCACCCTTAAAGTCAAAATTCGGAAACCTTCAACGCAGAGGCGCAGAGAACGCAGAGGGCCGCAGAGGAAGGTTATTGAAAATTTTTTCTTTGCGTTTCTTCCTCTGATTCGCTTCCTCTGCGTTCTCTGCGCCTCTGCGGTGAATCCCCGTATTCATACAGTCTCAACCACCCGCATCGGGTTGTTCGGATGCGTTGTCCAGTCGGCATGACCGGCCTGGACTTTTTTGTTCGTTCGCAAATCGATGTCGCCAATCTCAACCGTGCGCATCGTGATGCATTCTGGCACGGGGCATACCGCGACGCACAGGTTGCAACCCACACATTCGGCTTCAATCACTTCGAACTTGCGCGCACCATCGACCAAACTGGTAATGGCCTGATGTGACGTGTCTTCACAGGCGATGTGACAGCGCCCGCAGCCAATGCAGGCGTCTTGATTGATGACAGCTTTGCTGACATGGTTGAAGTTCAGGTAGCGCCAGTCAGACACGGTGGGCACAGCCCTGCCAACGATTTCACTGACGGATTTGAACCCCATGTCGTCCATGTAGTTTGACAGGCCGTCTTTCATTTCCTGCACGATTTTGAAACCGTACACCATGGCAGCCGTACACACTTGCACGGTGCCCGAACCCAGCGCGATGTAGTCCAGAGCGTCACGCCAGGTACCGATGCCGCCGATGCCTGAAATCGGCAGGCCAGCGGTCAGCGGATCACGCGCAATTTCGGCGACCATGTTCAGCGCAATCGGCTTGACAGCAGGGCCGCAGTAGCCACCGTGCGAGCCTTTATTGCCCACTGCCGGGCTCATGGTCAACGTGGCCGGGTCAACGCCCATGATGGAGTTGATGGTGTTGATGAGGGACACTGCGTCTGCCCCGCCGTTTTTGGCGGCGCGCGCCGGTTGGCGAATGTCGGTGATGTTGGGCGTTAATTTGACGATGACGGGCAGTTTTGAATAGTGCTTGCACCAGGCAGTGACCATCTGGATGTACTCAGGCACCTGGCCGACGGCGGCACCCATGCCGCGCTCGCTCATGCCATGCGGGCAGCCAAAGTTCAGCTCGATGCCGTCTGCGCCGGTGTCTTGCACACGCGCCAGAATCGCCTTCCATGACGCTTCCACGCACGGCACCATCAGCGAGACAACCATGGCGCGATCAGCCCACTCGCGTTTGACTTGCGCGATCTCGCTCAGGTTGATTTCCAGGTCGCGGTCAGTGATCAGCTCAATGTTGTTGAACCCTATCAGTCGGCGGTCAGGCGTGAGCAGTGCGCCATAGCGCGGGCCATTCACATTGACAACCGGTGGACCCGCCTCGCCCACTGTCTTCCAGACCACACCGCCCCAGCCCGCTTCAAACGCACGGTTGACGTTGTAGGCCTTGTCTGTGGGTGGCGCGGATGCCAGCCAGAACGGGTTGGGGCTTTTGATGCCACGGCTTCGACCGTCAGGTCTTGCCCACCTGCGCGGCAGTCGCCGCCCGCCCAAACGCCTTGGAGGCTGGTTTGACCTGCGGCATCTGTGGCAATTCGCCCGCCTTCGAGCGTGAAGCCCGCTTCAATCAATAACGGATTACCCAGTTTCTGGCCAATGGCTTTGAGCACCATGTCGGCTTGAATCACTTCAAACTCACCCGTGGCATGCCATTGGCCATCGACCACGGCCTGCTTCGCAAACTTGACGCCGCCCACATGGCCCGGCTGGCCGCTGGCGGGCACCATCTCGACGGGTACCAAACAATGGTGAATCGTCACCCCATTGGTTTGCGCCCACTCTTGCTCCGCGGTGGAAGCGCTCATGGTGCCCGGCCCACGCCGATACACCATGTGAACGTTTTCAGCGCCCAGCAGGGCGGACTGAACTGACGCATCCACCGCTGTCATGCCGCCGCCAATCACCACCACCCGGCGGCCTACTGGCAACTTTGACAAATCGGCAGTTTGTCGCAGTGTGGCAATAAATTCAACCGCATCTTGTACGCCTGCCAAACCCTCACCCGCAACGCCAAGCTGGTGCGTACTGGCCAGACCCATGCCTAAAAACAGTGCGTCATAGTCTTGGCGCAGTGCATCGAGTTGTGCGGTACTTTCGAGCTTGTAGTCGTTTTTGATCGTGATGCCGCCAATGCCCAGCAGCCAGGCGACCTCGCGCTGGGCAAAGTTGTCAGGCGTTTTGTAGCTGGCCAGGCCGTACTCGTTCAAGCCGCCGGGCTTGGGGTTGGCGTCGAAAATAACCACATCATGACCCAGCCGCGCCAGGCTGTAAGCGCAGGCCAGGCCCGCGGGGCCGGCCCCAACAACCGCTATTTTTTTGCCTGTGCCGGGTGCGCGGGTGAACACTTGCGGGCGCTCGCTTTGCATCAGCGCGTCAACCGCATGACGTTGCAGTTTGCCAATCGCAATCGGTTTGCCTTCTTGCGCGACCTTGACGCACACCGCCTCGCACAGGTTCTCGGTGGGGCACACCCTGGCGCACATGCCGCCCAGCGGATTGCTGTCCAGAATCGTCGTGGCCGAGCCGCGCAGGTTACCGTCAGCAATCCGTTTGATGAACGATGGCACGTCAATGCTGGTCGGGCAGGCCGTGGCGCACGGTGCGTCGTAGCAATACAGGCAGCGCTCGGCTTCCAACACGGCCTGCGCCTGAGTCAGTCGTGGCGTGGCATCGGCAAAACGCAAGGCGTACTGCGCGGCGCTCAAGCGGCCAGCGCGAACATCCGGGGGCGTAAAGGTTTCTGGCATGGGTTGTGTAGCTCCTGTCGTGGGGCACGTGAAAGTTTTCAGCTTAACCTCTAAAAATTGACCGTTCAGTCAAGTTTTAGAGGGTGAATCTAGCAAGCCACGTGCCACTGTGTAAACAGGGTTTGTGCGGAGGTACTCTGCTGCGCAGTTGTACAGCCGTCAGCTGCCTGGCAGCACACCTTTGCCGTCTCAGTGCTTGTGCTGTCAGCCAAAAGTGACTCCACTGCAAGTTTTACGGGCATACGATGCTCTATTATTGATAGCGCCTGGTGCTGGCTTGCTGGCTTTCGGCCCGGACGTTCGGGTGCAAGACCTCAGCCCGTACCAACGTGGAATACTGCCCAGGTACGCGCCCTCAAAGCCAAGATTAGGCTCGCAAATTGTGATTCTGATGATGCACGGCACGCTGCCTGAAACCGTAACCGGTTTCCAGTGGACGTTTCCAGTTGACTGATCTGGCTGTATTTTTGTTTTTGCGGTGTTGGTCGGTACGCGGGTGCTAGCGGGTGTTGCAGCGGCTGCGTCCAGATCGCTTTTGCACCCGATTGCAAGCCTAAGCTCGTTCGGCCAGCGCTCTGAGTGGCACTTCTCTCTTCTGGACGCTGGTCAGCGTGAACATCAGCAGACTCAAAGGTCTGCTCAAACGCTTTTAGCCCGGCACATCCGACCTATCAGATGGTTTTGACGGCGCTTGTCAGATTGAGATGGCAGGCGGAGCCAGCACCGCAGCCTGGCGCAGGGTGTCGAGTTCCTGCTGTATCGCAATGTTGACGCCTCCCAGCATCCGGATGTTCTGGTTGGCCTCACGCAAGCGGTCTGACAGGCGCTTGGAAATCGCCAATATCAACCGGGCGGCTACTGCAGGATTGTCCTTGATGAGGCCCAGCAACGCCTCTCTTGACAAAACTGCCACTTGCAGATCGGTCGTGGCCACACAGGTGGCCGAGCGCGGTGCGCCGTCGAGCAGACCCATTTCACCAATCAGGCTGCCTGGCCCCATGCACGACATCACGATACCGCCATCGACAGCAGCCGCTTCACTCTCAACCGACACACTGCCTTCCAGAATGAGTACCATGAAGTCGGTGTAAGTGATTTCGCCTTCCTCAATGAACACGGCACCCGCTTTGACCTGCCTGAACTGCATGACAGCGACAACCGCACGGGCATCGCTCTTGCTCAGGTCAGTCAGGTAGGTGGGTGTGAGCAGCAGCATGGCCGCTCTTTCTTTGTAAACGTCACTCATGGAAGTCGCTTGCAGTAGATGGTGTAACTGATGTGGCGCAATTGTAGAAGGTCACAACAAAAAAGCCCCAACCGAAAAATTGGGGCTTTGTACGTTTGTGCGTTTGTACGCATTTGCGATGGCAAAAGCAGCTTCTTGTTTGACGGCCTTCTATTTTTTTGACCTGAATTTACGCAACGCAGCAATTTGTGCAGCCATCACCGCCAGCTCTGATTGCGCCATGGCGATATCAATATCGCCTTTGGCATTTTTCAAAGCCTCTTCAGCTGCGGCTTTGGCACTCACGGCTTTGGCTTCGTCCAGATCTTTACCCCGAATCGCGGTATCGCTCAATACCGTTACCGCGTCAGGTTGCACTTCAAGCAGGCCACCGGCTACGAACACAAACTCTTCTGTGCCATCGGCCTTTTCAATGCGCACCGCACCTGGCTTGATACGGGTGATCAACGGTGTGTGGCGTGGGTAAATACCCAGCTCACCCGCCTCGCCTGGCAAAGCAACAAACCTGGCTTCGCCAGAGAAGATCAACTCTTCTGCGCTGACGACGTCGACATGGATGGTGGACATAAACTTTCCTTAAATTAAAAAGTTTCGAGAAAGCAAGCAGTTGGAATGAACCGCTAGACGCTGTGCGGATCACCCAGATGCGCCGCTTTATCAAACTTTCTTGGCTTTTTCAAACGCTTCGTCGATGGTGCCAACCATGTAGAAAGCCTGCTCGGGCAAATGGTCACACTCGCCGGCCACAATCATTTTGAAGCCGCGAATGGTCTCGGCCAGGCTGACGTACTTGCCGGGCGAGCCGGTAAACACTTCGGCCACGTGAAAAGGCTGGCTTAAAAAGCGCTGGATCTTGCGGGCACGCGCCACAGCCAGCTTGTCTTCAGGCGCCAGTTCATCCATGCCCAAAATCGCAATAATGTCACGCAACTCTTTGTAGCGTTGCAACGTACCCTGTACAGCACGTGCTGTGGCGTAATGGTCTTCGCCCACCACATTGGGGTCGAGCTGACGGCTGGTCGAATCGAGCGGATCAACAGCCGGGTAGATACCCAGCGACGCGATGTCACGCGAGAGCACCACGGTGGAGTCAAGGTGGGCGAAAGTTGTCGCGGGTGACGGGTCAGTCAAGTCGTCCGCTGGCACATAAACGGCCTGAATGGAAGTGATTGAGCCTACTTTGGTTGAAGTAATACGCTCTTGCAGACGGCCCATTTCTTCGGCCAGCGTTGGCTGGTAACCCACAGCAGAGGGCATGCGACCCAAAAGCGCAGACACTTCAGTACCGGCCAGTGTGTAGCGGTAAATGTTGTCCACAAAGAACAGCACATCGCGGCCTTCATCGCGGAAAGACTCGGCAATCGTCAAGCCGGTCAACGCCACGCGCAAACGGTTGCCTGGCGGCTCGTTCATCTGACCGTAAACCATCGCAACTTTGGACTCTTCGAGCTTTTCCAAATTCACAACGCCGGAGTCAGCCATCTCATGGTAGAAGTCATTGCCTTCACGGGTACGCTCACCCACACCGGCAAACACGGACAAGCCCGAGTGTGCTTTCGCGATGTTGTTGATGAGTTCCATCATGTTCACGGTCTTGCCGACACCCGCACCACCGAACAAGCCCACCTTGCCGCCTTTCGCAAACGGGCACACCAAGTCAATCACCTTGATGCCGGTTTCCAACAACTCTTGCGATGGGCTGAGTTCGTCATATGCCGGAGCTTTGCGGTGAATCGGGGCCGTCAGGGTCTGGTTTACGGGGCCACGCTCGTCAATCGGCGCACCCAGCACGTCCATGATGCGGCCCAGGGTGGCTTTGCCGACCGGCACGGTGATGTTCGCGCCCGTGTTGTAGACGATATTGCCACGGCGCATGCCGTCGGATGTGCCAAGCGCAATGGTACGCACCACACCGTCGCCGAGCTGCTGTTGGACTTCAAGGGTCAGGGCTGAGCCTTCCATCTTGAGTGCGTCATAAATCTTGGGCATCTGGTCACGCGCAAATTCAACGTCAACCACTGCACCAATACACTGAACAATCTTGCCTTGAGCCTGAGCACTTGCATTCGCCATGATGGGGATCCTATTGGGTTCTTTATTCTTTAAATCGGGTGCGCGGTCTTGAAGATTTAAACCGCTGCAGCACCGCTGACGATTTCCGAAAGTTCTTTCGTGATCGCTGCTTGGCGCGTTTTGTTGTACACCAGCTTGAGCTCGCCAATCACGCTGCCAGCGTTGTCAGTGGCGGCCTTCATGGCCACCATGCGGGCAGACTGCTCTGAGGCCATGTTTTCAGCCACCGCCTGATAAACCAGGGCTTCCACATAACGCACCAGCAAGTCGTCAATCACGGTCTGGGCATCAGGCTCATAGATGTAGTCCCAGCCGTGGTGGTCTTTGTCAGCCTGCAGACGGTCAGCTGTCAGGGGGAGCAATTGCTCCACGACTGACTCTTGGCGCATGGTATTGATAAACTTGGTGTAGCACAGGTACACCGTTTTGACTCTACCTTCAGCGTACGCATCCAGCAATACCTTGACGGGGCCAATCAGCTTGTCGAGGTGCGGTTTGTCGCCCAGTTGCGTGACATGCGCCACCACCTTCACACCCACGCGGTTGAAGAAACTCAAACCCTTGTTACCAATGGCAACGGCTTGCGCTTCATGGCCTGCGGCCTGCGTGTCCTTGAGCTTTGACGTCACTGCGCGCAATACATTGGTATTCAAGCCACCGCACAAACCTTTGTCAGTCGTCACCACGATGAACCCAGCAGCTGTGGCGTCGTTGGACTCCATGAACGCGTGGGTGTACTCAGGGTTGGCTTGCGACAGATTGGCCGTGATATTGCGGATTTTGTCGCTGTAAGGACGGGCAGCGCGCATCCGTTCCTGCGCCTTGCGCATTTTGGAAGCCGCCACCATTTCCATGGCTTTGGTGATCTTTTTGGTGTTTTCCACCGACTTGATCTTGCCGCGTATCTCTTTACCTGCAGCCACAGTACGACTCCTTTTTAATCTTCCATCCAAGGCCGCCATGGAACCGGCTTTGCCAGACCACCAGTGGCACTCCCTTGAGGGGGAGGCGGCCACAGGCCGCTTCGGGGGGGAACGCCATTTTTAAGCAAACGACTTTTTGAACGCAGCGGCAGCTGTGCTCATTTCAGCTTCGGCGTCTTTGTCCATGGCTTTGGCAGCTTCGAGCTTGGCCATGAGCGCGGCATGCTTGTCCTTGAGGTAGGCATGAAAACCGGACTCGAAAGCCAGCACTTTTTTCACATCCACATCGTCCATGAAACCCTTGTTGACGGCAAACAGCGTCGCGGCCATGTTGGAAATCGACAGCGGAGAGTACTGGGCCTGCTTGAGCAGCTCGGTCACGCGGGCACCACGGTCGAGCTGCTTGCGGGTGGCTTCGTCCAGGTCAGACGCAAACTGCGCAAACGCAGCCAACTCACGGTACTGGGCCAAGTCAGTACGGATACCGCCCGACAGATTTTTAATCAACTTGGTCTGGGCTGCACCACCGACACGCGACACCGAGATGCCGGCGTTGATCGCAGGGCGAATACCGGCGTTGAACAGGCTGGTTTCCAGGAAAATCTGGCCGTCGGTGATCGAAATCACGTTGGTTGGCACGAAGGCAGACACGTCACCTGCTTGCGTCTCGATGATGGGCAGCGCCGTCAACGAACCGGTTTTGCCTTTAACTTCGCCCTTGGTGAAGTCTTCAACATACTTTTCGCTCACGCGTGCTGCGCGTTCGAGTAGGCGGCTGTGCAGGTAAAACACATCGCCGGGATAAGCTTCTCGGCCTGGTGGACGGCGTAGCAACAGTGACACTTGACGGTAGGCTACGGCTTGTTTGGACAAGTCGTCGTACACAATCAGTGCGTCTTCACCACGGTCACGGAAGTACTCGCCCATGGTGCAGCCAGAATAGGCACTGACGTACTGCATGGCTGCTGACTCGGAAGCAGACGCTGCCACGACGATGGTGTATGCCATCGCGCCAGCTTGTTCCAGCGAGCGCACCACGTTTTTAATCGACGACGCTTTCTGGCCAATCGCGACATAAACACAGTAAACGCCCTTGCCCTTTTGGTTGATGATGGCATCAATTGCGACGGCGGTTTTGCCGGTCTGGCGGTCACCGATGATCAATTCGCGTTGACCGCGGCCTACCGGCACCATGGAGTCAATCGACTTCAAGCCAGTTTGCAGAGGCTGGTCAACCGATTTGCGGGCAATCACGCCCGGTGCGACTTTCTCAATCACATCGGTCAGCTTGGCATTGACAGGCCCTTTGCCATCAATCGGCTGACCCAAGGCGTTAACCACACGGCCCAGCAGCTCGGGGCCAACAGGCACTTCAAGGATACGACCTGTGCATTTGACAATGTCGCCTTCGGCAAGATGCTCGTATTCGCCCAAAATCACGGCACCGACGGAGTCACGCTCCAGGTTCAACGCCAAACCGTATGTGGGTGTGCCGTCAGCTGTCGCCGGGAATTCGAGCATTTCGCCCTGCATCACATCGCTCAGGCCATGAATGCGCACAATGCCATCGGCAACCGATACAGCAGTGCCTTGGTTGCGGATGTCGCTGGAAGCGGTCAAGCCTTCAATACGGCTTTTGATCAGTTCAGAAATTTCTGCGGGATTGAGTTGCATGACTCTTTCCTTCTTTCTATGTTTATTGGCTGAAAACTTGAAGTGACGCGGGTTGCGGGTGTCAAGAAATCAGCGCCACTTTCATTTGCTCTAAACGGGCTTTGACCGAAGTGTCCAGCACCTCGTCACCCACCACGACGCGTATGCCGCCTATCAGTTCAGGCTGCAGCTCAACTTTGAGGTTGAGCTTTTTGTGGAACCGCTTTTCCAACGTTACTGCCAAATCGCTCAGTGCTGCACTGTCCAGCGCGAAAGCGCTGTACACAACGGCATCTGACGAGCCGCTCTGTGCATTTTTCAGCAGATGAAACTGACTCACAATTTCCGGCAAAACACTGACACGGCCATTGTCTATAACGGCACGCAAAAAGTTTCTGGCGGACTCTGGCAAGCTGACTTTCTGGGACTCTGCCACGCTCGAAATGACCTCAAATGTCTGGGTTGACGTGACGCTGGGGTTGCCCGCGTACGCCTGCATCTGGTTGCTGGAGGCAATGACTGCCAGCGCATCAAGCCAAACGGCAGCGCCAACCAGATCATTTGAACTCGCCTGGAAAAGTGCTTCGGCGTAGGGACGTGCGATGGTGGCTAATTCGGCCATGATGGTGCTCGCTTTCGTCCGTTCAAAGTTCAGTCTTCAGGCGGCCTAGCAAGTCAGCATGCACGGATGCGTTGACCTCCCGGCGCAAAATCTGTTCAGCGCCCTTGATGGCCAATGCGGCGACCTGCTCACGCAGGGCCTCACGTGCCTTGAAAGTCTGCTGCTCAGCATCTGCATGCGCTGCGGCAATGATTTTGCCGGCCTCTTCGAGCGCTTTGGCTTTTGCCTCATCGATCAAAGCTTGCGCACGGCGCTCGGCATCAGCCAGGCGGACTGCAGACTCATTGCGCGACTTGGCAAGCTCCTCTTCAACACGCTTGTTGGCAACGCTGAGTTCAGATTTCGCTTTGTCGGCTGCCGCTAGGCCATCGGCTACTTTTTGTGCCCGCTCGTCGAGAGCTTTTGTAATCGGTGGCCACACGTGTTTCATCGTGAACCAAACCAGAATTGCAAAAACTATCGCCTGCAGGAACAGGGTCGCATTAATGTTCACAACTTATTCCTTTCAAGCGTGAATGCTTGTCAGGCTCAGATCGAGAAAGGCTTGGCGAACGCGAACAGCAAAGCAATAGCTACGCCAATCAGGAACGCTGCGTCAATCAGGCCGGCCAAAATAAACATCTTGGTTTGCAGCTCGTTCATGAGTTCTGGCTGACGCGCAGAAGCTTCGAGGTACTTTCCACCCATCAATGCAATGCCAATGGAGGCACCCAGTGCGCCCAAACCAACGATGAGACCGCAAGCCAGTGCGACGAGGCCAAGAATGTTTTCCATGATTGCTCCTAAAAATTACGAAAAAAGAAAAAGAAAAAGAAACGAAAAAGATCAGTGCGAATCGTGGGCCTGCCCCACATAGATCAACGTCAACATCATGAAGATGAAGGCTTGCAGCGTGATCACCAGAATGTGAAAGATACTCCACACAGTCCCGGCAATCACATGCCCGACACCCAGCCAGAACCCGCCAGCCAGCGGGTTGAATTGCCAGGCCCATGCGCCGCCCATCAAGGCGATCAACATGAAAATCAACTCGCCAGCAAACATGTTGCCAAATAACCGCATGCCGTGCGAGACGGTTTTGGCTGCGAACTCAATCATTTGCATCAAAAAGTTGATGGGGTACAGGAACACTTTGTCGCCGAACGGAGCCGCAACCAATTCGTGTGACCACCCCCCAATGCCCTTGATTTTGACGCTGTAGAAAAGGCAGATGATCAACACACTGACGGACAAGCCCAAAGTTGTTGACAAATCCGCCGTAGGCACGACACGCATGTAGTCAGGGTAGCCCAGGGCGGGACCTGCACTGTGCCACAGGTGAGGAATCGCATCAACTGGGAGCATGTCCATGGCATTCATCAGGAAGATCCAGACAAATACCGTCAGGGCCAGGGGCGAGACAAGTTTGCGACTTGCAGCGTTGCGGATCACACCTTTGGCTTGCGTGTCGACCATTTCAGACAGTATTTCAACAGCAGCCTGAAACCGGCCAGGCACACCGGAAGTTGCCTGGCGAGCCGCACGCCATAACAAAAAGCAGCCAATCACACCCAGAAGAATCGAGTAGAAAAGCGAGTCAAGGTTGAAAACCGAGAAATCAACAATACTGGTCTGCTTGGCATTTTCAAAAGAGAAATTTTTCTGCAGATGTTGTAGATGGTGCTGGATGTATTCCCCAGCCGTGGGGCCGTGCGTTCCAGCGTTTTCAGCAGTAGCCATGTGTCACCAGTTCATTTAATTATTTTTGCCGATTGCAGGGTCTGCGCAGCCACAGGGCTAACCAGTACGCCTTCATCGTCACCACGAAGCCGGCCAACATGGCCAGCCAACTCAACTCTACGACCAACTTGGGGGCAGCAATCAACATTGCTACCGTCAAAACAATCTTCACTGCTTCCCAAACAAAAAATCCCGCCACTGCCGCACCAGGACTGTCCAGTGACACACGGCTCAAACCGCGTGCAAACAATGCACTGGGCACAACCACTGCAGCAGTACCGTACAAGGCAGACCAGCCTACATTGGCACGGCTCGTGAATAACCAGGCAACCGCCGCTGCCACCAATCCGCAACCAATCTGTACCATCAACACAGCCGAGGGCGGCAGCAGCGGGGTTTTTTCACGAAGTGCCTGCGCCTCGCTGCGACTCAAGGCTTTGATGGCATCGTCATCTCGCGCTTGATCTGCTTGATCTACATCGTCGTGAGCATTGCCATGACTGGCAGAAGGGTTGATTTTGCGCATCCCGAATACCTCACGTACGCCTCACAGCCAGATCACAGACATCGCAGCGAAGCCACAACAGCATCGACCAGATATTTACATTAATTTTACACAGCCTCTGATTATACGTAGAAACCCGCCCTCACCAAAAATAGCGACAGCCTGACAAGAGCAAGGTGCATTGACAGATCTGGCAGCCAGCATCAAGCCCGGCCACAATTGTTGTTTTTAACCTTGGATTTAACTCTGGGACACACACCATGTATGACTACGCAAAACTTCTTCACCTGATCGCCGGCATCGTCTGGATGGGCGGCATGACATTCATGTTGTTGGCATTGCGCCCGGCAGCTCTTGCCAGCCTGGATGCACAGCCCAGAGCGCTGCTGATGGCTGAAGTCTGGAGACGCTTTTATGCTCTGGTGCTGCTGGCCATTGCGCTGCTGTTTACCACGGGCACGCATTTGTACACCGCCACATTTCGCGCTGCGAAGCTCGCCACGGGTCAGGGCAGCGTGCCATTGGGGTGGAACGTCATGCTGGTGCTGGGCCTGGCCATGATGCTGATTTTTGGACATATTTACTTTGCAGGCTTTAAAAAATACAGGCGCGCTGTCGCCGCAGGGCAGTGGCCCGTCGCTGCCAAGGCCGCAGGCCTGATGCACACCATGACGCTGGTTAACTTCACGCTCGGCTGGCTCGCCATACTGGCAGTGCGGCTTGTTCGCTGACAATGAAACGATGCAGCCCGATAAACCCAAACCCAAGGCACTCCCCCCACCACACTGGACGGATCGATGGCGTGCAGCACTGCCTACACGCGACAGTCTGGTGGCTCACCCGTGGCTCCAGCCCATCGCCCACCGTGTGCTGGACCCCAAGTTGTGGCGAATGCACCATGAATGCGTGGCGCGGGGCGCAGCCATCGGTGTATTTTGGGCTTTTGTGTTGCCAGCGGGGCAAATCCTCGTGGCTGTGGCCCACAGCGTCTGGTGGCGGGGCAACATACCCGTAGCCGCAGGCATGACCTTGATCACCAACCCGTTGACGATTGGTTTTTGGCTGTGGCTGGCCTATCAGGTCGGCAGTTTGGTGCTGGATGCGCCACCACCACTGCCACTCAAAGAGCTTGGCGAGAGTAGCGGCATTTTTGACTACATTGGTGCGATTGGCGCACCAGCGATATTGGGCATGGGGATATTTGCCACCGGCGGTGCGCTGGCCGCCTATGTTTTGGTCAAAATCGTCTGGCGCTTGAAGTTTTGGCGCAAGCACAAAAACCGCTCCCATCGACAAAAAAACCAGTCTTGAACACTGCGCAAAAGACAGCTTCAAAAAAACGGCCACTTCCAGCACCCCAAACATGTCCAACACCCTCCCCCAGACCCTTTGCTATTTAAATGGCGACTACACACCCTTAAAAGACGCCAAAATCAGCGTTCTTGACCGTGGTTTTATTTTTGGCGATGGCGTCTATGAGGTCTTGCCCGTCTATGCGGGCAGCCTGTTCCGGTTTGAGCAGCACATGGCGCGCCTGAGCCGCAGCTTGTCCGAGCTGCGCATACCCAACCCCATGACGCAAGACCAGTGGCTGCAAGTGACTCACAAATTAATAGCAGCTCATGCCCGTGAAACAAGCGCTGGCATGCCAAACAGCCCACAAGAAGTGGCTGAAAGCCCAGACCGGCCCGCTTTTGACCAGATCATCTACATCCAGATCAGCCGGGGTGTTGCCCCGCGTGACCATGTCATGCCGCCGGGCCTCAAGCCCACCGTGTTCGTCATGGTCAACCCCATGAAACTGCCCAGTGCCCAGACCAGGGCGCAGGGCGTGGCGTGCGTCACAGCGGACGACTTCCGGTGGGAAAAAGCGCACATCAAGAGCACCAGTCTGCTGGGCGCGGTGTTTTCACGCCAGATCAGCGCTGATGAGGGTGCGATGGAGACCGTTATGTTTCGGGGTGACTGCCTGAGCGAAGCGGCGTCCAGTAACGTCTGGGTTGTCAAGGACGGCAAGGTGCTTGGCCCGCCCCCAGACCACCTGGTGCTCGAAGGCATTCGCTACGGCCTGTTTGAAGAGCTGTGCCACACGCAGGGCATACCGTTTGAGTTGCGCCGCATCACCCGCGCCGAGGTGCTGGACGCTGACGAGCTGCTGCTGTCGTCGGCCACCAAAGAAGTGCTGCCCGTGACCCTGCTGGACGGCGCGCAGGTAGGCACAGGCGCACCCGGCCCGGTGTACGCCCGGCTGTACGCGGCCTACCAGCAAGCCAAACAGCAGGCAGCCCACACGCAAACCACAGCAGAGGCCACTGCATGACCCCGCCAGCCAACACCCCCAAAATCTCCCCCGAGGTGCCCAGACAGGCGTCGCTGATCGAGTACCCGTCGCAGTTCCCGATCAAGGTGATGGGCCTGAAAGTGGACGGTCTGGTCGCGGCGATCACCCACGTCGCCCACCAGTTTGACCCGGCGTTTGATGCCTCCACCATCGAGCTGCGCGAAAGCAGCGGCGGCAAGTACCTGGGCGTGACGGTCACCGTGACCGCCACAAGCCGAGAGCAACTTGACGAGCTGTACCGCACGCTGAGCACGCATCCGATGGTGAAGGTGGTGCTGTAGCCAAAAACTCCCTGCTCTGCCACCATGCCCACCCTCGACTGGCTCAACCGCGCCAACGCCTTCACCCTGTCTGCCCGCGTGCCCTACCGGCTGCTCGACCCAGTGTCGGTTCATGGCGACGCTGCGGGCCAGGCCAACAACCTGCTCATTCAAGGTGACAACCTTGAACACGCACAGTGGCTTTGCATGATGCTGCCGCGCCTGCAGCTGCTGCGCGAGTTGCTGCGAGAAGACGGCAGCATTTGGGTGACGATTGATGACAACGAGGGGCATTACCTCAAGGTGCTGATGGATGAGGTGTTTGGGCGGGGGAATTTCGTGGCGAATGTGGTTTGGCAAAAAGTTTTCTCGCCAAAAAACACAGCGAGACATTTTTCTGAGGACCACGACCACGTACTGGTGTTTGCCAAGAATGGGAACTTGTGGACACCAAACGACATGCCACGCCCAGAAAAACTAAACGCCAGCT
>RDZZ01000172.1:0-2348 GCA_004293655.1 Polaromonas sp.
CGACGCGCCACTGCTGTTTCGCCCCCGGCTCGACCCGCACCAGTGGCTGTGGTGCCTGAGGTTTCTGGCACAGTGCAACGACCGTGCCTTCGAGCGCAACGTGCAGCAACTGGTGGCGCTGGGGGCGTACAGCCATGCGGCACTCAAAGACGTGGTGGCAGCCACGGGTATTGAATACAGCAGGTTAGAGCGCGGCATTGCCCACTACTACACCGACCAGAAATCATTTGACACCGCAGGCGCTGCCGCCGCGCTGATGCGCAAGCACGGCGTGGACCGCCGCGTGGTCAGCAGCGCCGAGCTGTTTGCCATCGAGCCAGCCTTCAAGTCATTTGCGCACCGCATCGTGGGCGGCACCTACACCGCCAGCGACGAGAGCGGCGACGCCCGTGTGTTCACCCAGGCACTGGCTGAACGCTGCGCCAGCCGGGGTGCCCAGTTTTTGTACGGCCACACCATCGAGCGCCTGGAGACAGCCGGCAATGCTATTGAATCAGTAGCAGTCAAGGCAATAAACACCAGCGGTGGCGGCCTGAATGATCAAAAAATATTGCACCTCAAAGCGGATGCGGTGGTGGCCGCCTGCGGCTCCTTCACGGCCCCGCTGCTGCGCACGGTGGGCGTGCATCTGCCGATCTACCCCGGCAAGGGCTACAGCGCCAGCTTCAGGCTGTTGCAGCCCGAACGCGCCCCGTTTGTCAGCACGATTGACGACGAGGTCAAATGCGCCATCAGCCGGCTGGGCTCGGGCACGCAGGGCGAGGGCTTTCTTCGGGTGGCCGGCACGATTGAGGTCGGCGGCTATGACCTGGCGCTTGGCACACCACTGGCCAAAGCCCGCTGCAAGATGCTGGCTGAGCGCATTGAGCAGGTGCTGCCGGGCGTGTGCGACACGCGCCTGGCTGAAAACGGCGGCCAGCCGCATTTCTGGGCTGGCCTGCGCCCGGCCACGCCCACCAATATCCCCTACATCGGCCAGACCAGCGTGGGCAAGCTGTGGGTCAACGCAGGCCACGGCACGCTGGGCTGGACGCACGGTGCGGGCTCTGGCAAGGCCATCGCCGAGCTGATCAGCGGTGAACAACCCGCCATGGCCTTTGATTGCCGGGGCGGCTGAGCGCGGCAGCTGTGCGTTGCGCAGAGAGCTTGCACATGGATGGTGCCGAGTCTTTGACGCGCGCGCCGCTCCCTACACGAGTTTGAATCCCCCGTGGGCAGCGCGGCTGGCAGGGTTGCGCTACAAACAGGGACCAGAATGTTCTGGTTCCAATAAGATGCCTGCCCATGTTCGCCCCCCTTGTGACCTGCTGCAAAAGCGCGTGTAGCGACCGACGCGACCGGCGGGCAGTACGTTTTTGACACCGCACAGGACATGACTGCCCCATCAGAGAACGATCCATCCAGCCGCTGTGACAAGTTCACCGTCATGTATGACGGGGCCTGCCCGACGTGCCGCTGGGCCATGGGGCTTTACCAGCGCCTCGCGCCCCTGCAAGAAGTGCGCTGGCTGGACGTGAACGAGGCCCGCTCGGGTTTGAGCCCGGCAGAGCAGGTGCGTTACATGGCGCGGTTTCATGTCCGCGACAGCACGGGCCGTCTGCTCAGTGGCGCGGCGGCGTTCGTGGCGCTGTGGCTTGTCATGCCGGGCTGGCGCTGGGCTGGCCGCGTGGCTCGCCTGCCGGGTGTCACGCCTGTGCTGGAGCGCTTGTACAGCGGTTTTTTACGTCTGCGGCCCACACTGCAGCGCTGGATGCGGGCCGCCGAGGTCACGCACCTGCCTGCCGACATGCTCGCTGACCTGCGTGCAGACCATGCAGGCGAGACCGGTTCGGTGGCGATTTACCGGGGCATGCTCTGGGCCAGCCGCAACGTGCAGGTGCAAGACCTGGCCAGCCGCCATCTGCGCACTGAAGAGCAGCACCTGGAGATGATGCGTGCCTTGCTGCCCCCTTTCAGGCGCAGTTGGGTGCTGCCGGTGTGGAGAGTCGCCGGTTTTTGGGTCGGTGCCCTGCCTGCACTGTTTGGGCCGAAAGCGGTTTTTGCCACTGTGGCCGCCGTCGAGACTTTCGTGGATCTGCATTACCAGCAACAAATCAGCCGGCTGGCCAGTCGCCCTGACAACGCCCCGCTGCTGGCGTTGCTGCTCGAATGCCAGCAAGACGAGCGGGAGCACCTGGAAGAGGCCAGCTTGAGCCAGCTCACGCCACCTGGGCTGGCGTTGCGCTTGTGGTGCAGCGCCATCGGCACAGGCTCTGTCGCCGGGGTTTGGCTGGCCACGTGGATTTGAGCGGGCAAGCGCGGCAGGACAGTTGAAAACGGCCTGCAAGACACCCGCAAAGCCCTGCAGT
>RDZZ01000172.1:2355-4503 GCA_004293655.1 Polaromonas sp.
CTACCGCTGCGGCCCGAGGTGCGCCAGCATCCAGCCCTGCAGGTCCAGCCACATCCGGCGTATTTCCGAGTCCAGCGGGGTGCGGGTTGAATTGGGCAGCTCAATGGTGACGACCGGCACACCCTTGTGGACGCCGCCGTAATTGCCCAGCGAGCCGGGGAAGATGCCTACCTGGTCCAGATACAGACGCCCCAGCCGGGCGGGTGGCACGGACGGGCCATCAAAATCCAGCACACCATAAGGGGCATGAATGCTGACAATCAGCTGCGGCTTGAAGCGCTGCATCTCGTCGTACACAAAACGCGATTCAGGCTCTGACAGGGGGGTGCGGCCAGGGTAGCGGCGCGGGTCTTTGCGGGTGCGCTTTTCCCAGTAAACCTTGGCCTCATGCGCCCAGTTGGGCGTGGGGAAGTTGCGGTTCAAATCGACCCCACGGGCATTGACACGGCGTGGCGGCTGGCTCAACAGCCCGTCAGGGTTGAGCGCCGGTATGAAGCGCCAATGCACAGCTTGCGGTGCATCCGCCGGGGGCTGTCCGGCCAGCCGTATCCAGTGCAGGGCCAGCGATGCAGACGACAGCTCATCGCCATGAATGGCACCAATGACCAGCACGCGTACAGCCGCACTGTCAGCAGCGTTATCGGGCTGGATGTCACGCACCCAGATGGTGCGGCCTTCGATGCTGCGCGCTGCGCTGGGCTGCAACTGCGCGGACTCGCACAGGGCGCGCTGCATGTTCGGCAATTTGGCAACAAACTCGTCGCAGGCCGAAAGATTTCTTGGGCCAGATGCTGTTGAAAATGCAGCAAACAACACCGTTGACAACCCAGTCATCACAACACGCAGCAGCTTGCAGACATTCATGTTTTTGAGTTTACCTGCCGGCCCGGTGTACGGCCAGTCACCCCGTGCCCCGCTACTTGTGGCAGCTTGGGTTAAATTACCCTTCATGTTGATTCCCACCCCGATTGCCGCCATGCACGCCCCCACACTCAAAGCCCAGACACCGAGTTTTTCCACACGCGAGTTTCGCGCCTCGCTGGGCATGTTTGCCACGGGCGTGACCATCGTGACCGCGCGCACGGCGGGGGGCGAGCTGCTGGGCCTGACGGCCAACTCGTTTAACTCGGTGTCGCTCTCCCCGCCGCTGGTGCTGTGGAGCCTGTCGCAGGCGGCCAGCTCGATGGCCGCGCTGTCAAAGGGCTCGCACTATGCCATCAACATTCTGGCGTGCGACCAGAAAGAGCTGGCGGAGCGTTTTGCCAGCAAGCAGGGTGACCGCTGGCAGGGTGTGGCGTTCACCGATGGCATCTCGGGCGCGCCGCTGCTTGCCGGTGCAGCGGCCAGCTTTGAGTGCTTCAACCGCAGCCGGTATGAAGAAGGTGACCACGTGATTTTTGTCGGCGAAGTCGAGCGCTGCAGCCACACAGACGGCGCTTCGCCGCTGCTCTACCACGGTGGCAAGTTTTATACCGAGCACCCGCTGTAAGCGCCCTGGCAGTGTGTCTCCCGGCAAGCCTCAAAAAACCAGCTTCCAACGCAAAGTCGCCAAGATGCAAAGCGCGCAAAGCCCAGAAAATTCAATTTTTCACTTCGCGTTCTCTGTGCCCATCATCTGGCGCGGTTGCGCGCAAAGTCCACATACCAGTCCAGGCACGCCGGGTTGGCCATGGCTTCTTTGTTCACGACTTTCTCCAGCACGGCCCCAAGCAGCAGCTTTTTGATCGGCAGCTCCTGCTTTTTGCCTGACAGGGTGCGCGGAATGTCTGGCACCAGAAAAATATCGTTGGGTACAAAGCGCGGGGACAAAGCGGTTTTGATCGCATTGTTCAGGCGGGCTTTCATCGCCGCATCGAGCACCATGCCTTCGCGCAGCACCACAAACAGCGGCATGTAGCTGTCACGGCCCAGATACTCCAGGTCCACCACCATCGAATCGAGCACCTCGGGCAGGGCTTCGACGGCGCTGTACAGCTCGCTGGTGCCCATGCGCAGGCCGTGGCGGTTGATCGTCGCGTCACTGCGGCCATAAATGATGCAGCTGCCCGTCTCGGTCACCTTGAGCCAGTCGCCGTGCCGCCAGACGTTGGGGTAC
Organism: Polaromonas sp.; assembly: GCA_004293655.1. Lineage (GTDB taxonomy): Bacteria > Pseudomonadota > Gammaproteobacteria > Burkholderiales > Burkholderiaceae_C > Polaromonas. The sequence goes on from RDZZ01000172.1 coordinate 4,451, forward strand.
ATGTCAAAGTAGCTGGAGATGTAGCGCTGGTTGCCCTCGTCACCCCAGAAGTA
>RDZZ01000132.1 GCA_004293655.1 Polaromonas sp.
ACAAAAGCGCATCACCACAGCTGCGTGCGCACTGCCAGGGCGGCAACGCGCCCCATTGCAAAAACTCATGTGCCATTGTCAGGTTTGAGCACGGGCGCGCATTTGACTTGAACCAGCTCAAACGAGCCCGGCATTTCCCCCAGACGAGCCGCCGTCAGGCAGCCGCCCCAGACGCAGCCCGTGTCCAGTGGCAAGGTGTTGTGCCTCAAGCTGCCAGCAGGCAGGGCCTCTGCTGCCAGCGAAGACCAGTGCCCGAATGCAATGGGCGTTGCAGCGCTTGCCCGATTCGCCACGGCAAACCACGGCAGATGGCCTGCTGGTGCGCCGCTGACACCTTCACTGCTGGTGAACTCCATCTCGCCTTGGCCGGTACAAAAGCGCAGCCGGGTCAACGCATTGACAATCACGCGCAAACGGTCTGCGCCTTGCAAGCCATCGTGCCATTGGGCGGGTGCGTTGCCGTACATGGCAGATAGAAAGCCTTTCAGATCAGGCCCGCGCAGTGCCTGCTCGACTTCGCTGGCCAGTGCCATGGTTTGCACCACACTCCACTGCGGCAGCACGCCGGCATGCACCATCAGCCAGCCGTGGGCATGGATTGCCATGGCACGGTGGCGCAGCCAGTCGATCAGGGCCAGGCCATCGGGGGCCAGCAGCACGGCTTGTGCGGTGTCTTTTCGCGCGGGTTGTCGCACCCCTTCAGACATTGCCAGCAGGTGCAGGTCATGGTTGCCCAGCAGGCACTGGGCGGCGTCTCCCAGGGCGGCCAGACTGCGCAGCACGCCCAATGAGTCAGGGCCGCGGTTGACCAGGTCTCCGAGTGCGTACAAAGTGTCGCGGCTGGCAGAAAAATCAATCGCCTGCAGCAAGCGTTGAAAAGGCGTGTGGCAACCCTGCAGGTCGCCAATCAAGTAAAGTGACATGTGTTTATTTTGCCCCTGGATGTATGGACTTTTTGCTGATTGCTCTTTTAACGCTGCTCAATGCGGTGTTTGCCATGTCAGAGATGGCGATTGCGTCGAGCCGCAAGGCGCGCCTGACAGCCATGGCCGAGTCGGGCGACAAGGGCGCGCACGCCGCGCTCAGCCTGATGGACACGCCGACCCAGTTTTTATCGACGGTGCAGGTCGGCATCACGTCCATCGGTGTCTTGAACGGCATCATTGGCGACGCAGCATTCAGCGGCGGTTTGTCGCTCTGGCTGCAAGGCCTGGGTGTGGCACCCCGCGCTGCCGATATTTCGGCCACGGCGCTGGTGGTGACCGTCATTACCTTCATCACCATCGTGTTCGGTGAGCTGGTGCCCAAGCGCATTGGTCAGCTCTACCCAGAGCCCGTCGCTACTCTGGTAGCGCGGCCCATGATGTGGGTGGCCCGTGTTGCCAAACCGTTTGTCAAACTGCTGTCCATCAGCACGCTGTCGGTGCTCAAACTGCTGCGCATTGACAACACGGCAGGCCGGGCCGTGACTGAGGAAGAGATTGCCGCCAGCCTTGAAGAGGGCGTGGATGCCGGCCTGATCGAAGAGCACGAGCACCAGATGGTGCAAAACGTGTTTTTGCTCGATGACCGCCTGCTCACCTCACTGATGCTGCCGCGCTCGGACATTGAATGGCTCGATGCCTCTGACACGCTGGCCGAGGCCATTGACAAGGCGGGCTCGACGGGCCACTCGTGGTACCCGGTGTGCCGTGGCAGCCTGGACGATGTGGTGGGCGTGGTCAATGTCGCCAAGCTGCTGGTTCTGCGCGGGCAGATGGGGTCGTTACCGCAGACCGGCGCACCTGCTGCAACAACAGCAGCAGCAACAGCGGCTGACCGCATCGGCGCGTATGCAGTACCTGCCGTGTTTGTGCCTGAAACGCTCACGGGCATGGAGCTGCTGGAGCAGTTTCGCGCCAAGTCCACCCGGATTGTGTTCGTCGTCGATGAGTACGGCGTGGTGCAGGGCCTGATGACGCCCATGGACATGCTGGAGGCCATCACGGGCGAGCTGCAGCCCGGGGCCCAGGTGGATGCCTGGGCCACCCAGCGTGCTGATGGCAGCTGGCTGATTGATGGCGTCATGCCGGTGTCAGAACTCAAGGCCAGACTCGACATCCGGGAGCTGCCCGAGGAAAGCCGGGGGCGCTACAACACGGTGGCGGGCCTGCTTCTGAGCGTGTCGGGCCGCCTGCTTGGCACGGGCGAAAAAGTCGATTGCGCTGGCTGGCATTTTGAGGTGGTGGACCTCGACGGCAAGCGCATTGACAAGGTGCTGGCCAGCCCGCTTGACTGAAGTTTCAATGCCGGGTGCAGTGACTTGTCTTGCGGGGCGCTGGCGCGTGCCAAATGACTTAAATGACTTGTAAACCCACGCAGCATTATTTGTAAGCTGCTGTTACAGTACATTGAATTTTGGTGGTGACTTTGAGACGTGCTGTGTAAATCCCAAAAAATAAGGCACCCATGATGGCTACTCACAGTTTGCAAATGGCAGTTGCAGTCCTCGCCGGTATCGTGCTGGGACTGGTGGGCTACCGAGCCTGGTCAACCCGCATGACCAAGAACAAGCGCCGGATTCCTGAGCAATGGCAGCTTCGGGTCAAACCTGTGTTCACAGGGGTCGAGCGCACGGTCTGGCACTGGCTGGAGCGCGTGTTTTTCGACCACCATGTGTTGGTAAAAACGCCCGTGCTGCGTTTTTTGTCGCCACGCAGTGCAACCCAGGGCCAGCAGTCTTATGAGTTGCTCAAGGGCGTGTACTGCAGCTTCACCGTTTGCACGTCCGATGGCGATGTCGTGGGCTGTGTGGATGTGCCCGCCAGCATGGGGCTCAATGCCAGTCACCGCGAAGTCAAGAAAAAGCTGTTTGAGCAGTGCGGCGTGGCGTATGCCGTCCTCAACCCCAACCAGTTGCCCACGCTGGAAGCCCTGCGCACAGCTTTTCTGGGGAGCACGGCGTCTGCGCGCCAGCCGAGTCGTGAGTTTGAAACGTCAAGCTTGCTGCCTTCTTCACAATCTGCCGACATGCCTGACGTACCTGATGTGCCTGACCTTGCCCCAGCCAGCGCCCCATCAAAGGCGGTGCCGACAGTCTCTGGCACGGCGCAACCGGGCCACAAAGTCAGTGGCCCTGCGTCACCGCCAGGCATCGACATGACGGTGGTCGCTGCAGCACGCAGCAGCCTGCAGTCCAGGCTGGACCAAAACCGCAAGGTACGCGTGACAAAAGCAGATGAAGTCGGTGCCAGCCTGGGCTTTGCGGACGACAAAGCTGACCAGAAATTTGCCGCACCGTGGGACGACTCATTCATCATGGGTGAAGAGGTCAGGAAATCCAGCAGCCACAAGCATTGAGCACCGCCTGCCAAGGAACCTCTGCATAACTCTGGCGAGGCCGTGGCAGTCGGCCCGGGATGGGCTGCAAGGCGTCTTTTTGCAGCCAATAGCAGGGCTATTGGCAAGAAAGACAACGTGGTAGACCGCCCGAGTCCGCTTGACCACAGACCGCAGGGAGTTGTGCAGAGGTTCCCCAACTTCAGTCGGTCAGCAAATCACACAGCAAAGCCTTTGAGCCTGCCTGTGCGCCCAAGTCTGCAGCGGCCCGTGCTTGCCGCTGACGCGCTCAGCGACGACTGATGATCAAACCAACCAGCACACCCACGCCCGCGGCAATGCCCACCGCGGCCCAGGGCGACTCGTGTACGTAGTCATCGGTGGCACGCGCAGCGGCTTTTGTTTTGGCTACCAGTGAGTCTTCGGCTTCGATCAAGCGCAGTTTGGCATCACGAAGGCGCACTTCAATGCGGGCGCGCAGGCCGGCAATTTTCTCGCCCGTCTGGTCGGCAGTGGCACCCAGCATGTCTTCTGCGTCTGAAATCACGGATTTGATGTCACTGACAAGTTGCTGCTGCAAGTTGACGCTGGTGGGAATCGGCTTGATCATGGTGTGCCTCCAAAAATAACAGTGAAAAAAATCAAAGCGTAGCAGACTCACTGCGGTTTGCATCACATAGTCTGGTGCTTGCTGTGGGCTTGTTTATGTATGGCCTGGCGTTGTGCTGGCGTCAAGCCTTGGGCAACGTCACCCCAATCTGCCCCTGGTACTTGCCGCCCCGGTCTTTGTAGCTGACCTCGCACACATCGTCCGGGTCACTCTCGAAAAACAATACCTGCGCACAGCCTTCACCCGCGTAAATCCTGGCTGGCAGTGGCGTGGTGTTTGAAAATTCGAGCGTCACATAGCCTTCCCACTCGGGCTCAAACGGCGTCACGTTGACGATGATGCCGCAGCGCGCGTAAGTGCTTTTGCCCAGGCAAATCGTCAGCACATTGCGCGGAATGCGAAAGTATTCCAGCGTGCGGGCCAGCGCAAAGCTGTTCGGCGGGATGATGCAGCTGTCGCCTGAAAAATCGACAAAGCTTTTTTCATCGAAGTTTTTCGGGTCCACCACGGTGCTGTGAATGTTGGTGAACACCTTGAACTCGGGCGCGCAGCGGATGTCGTAGCCATAGCTGCTGGTGCCGTAGCTGATGATTTTCTTGCCTTCTGCCTGGCGTATCTGGCCAGGCTCGAAAGGCGCAATCATGCCGGTGGACTCTGCCATGCGCCGTATCCATTTGTCGCTTTTGATACTCATTGGGAAAGGCTCCTTGGGTTGCGGCCAATTGTAGGCACAGGCCAGCTGGCAGCTGGCAAGCGGTGCTGCCAAGGCGGTCAGGTTTCCGGAAATCATCTGTTTGCTATATTTTTTATAGCTGTAGACCTTTGTAAAGATTGCCGTAGCAGCCTTTTTATGCATGAAGCCGCGTCCACAAAGGCCGAGGGTAGTGAAGTCATTCACCGCTTCAAACGCAGAGAACGCAGAGCAAGACGAGGGGGGAAATAACTTTTGCTTCTTTCTCTGCGGTTCTCTGCGTACTCTGCGCCTGAAGCGTTGAAGGTTTCCTTGTTCCCTAAAATGTCAGCAGAGCTACCAGCCCATCAGCTCACGCAGGCACCGCCTGCGAGATCACGCACCGCTCAATCACCCGGTCATCCCCCAGCACAATCAGCGCAAAAAGCAGCTCGTCCAGACTGCCAGCCTGGGCAGTTTTTCGCGCCAGCAGGGGCGTGGCCTGCGGGTTGAGCACCACAAAATCAGCCTCGCAGCCGGGCGCGAGGTTGCCCACCACCCCTTCGAGTCCGAGCGCCTGGGCCGCCCCGGCAGTGTGCTGCCACCACAAGTGCTGGGGACGCAGCGACACGCCAGGTTTGGTCTGCCCTTCACGCCCCACACAGTACGCAGCCAGCATGGTGTGAAACGGGCTGAACGACGTGCCAGCCCCCACATCGCTGGCCAGCCCATACAAAACCCCCGCGCGGTCTGCATTCACGTGATCGAAAAAACCACTGCCCAGAAAGAGGTTGCTGGTAGGGCTGACGGCAGCGGCTGTACCTGTGGCACGCATCAGGGCGCGGTCTCCGTCGTCAATATGAATGCAGTGGGCATACACCGCACGGGGCCGCAGCAGGCCGAACTGCTCGTACACGCTCAGGTAACTGCGCGATTGGGGGTACAGCTGGCGTACCCAGGCGATTTCGCCGGCGTTTTCAGCCACATGCGACTGAATCCACACATCCGGGTACTTTGCCGCCAGCTCGCCTGCGCCCCGCAGTTGCGCGGCGCTGCAACTGGGCACGAAACGCGGCGTGATGGCGTAGCCCAGGCGGTTCACGCCGTGCCATTTTTTAATCAGCGCCTCGCTCTCCAGCAGGCTTTGCTCGGTCTGGTCACGCACGCCGTCAGGTGCGTTCTGGTCCATCAGCACCTTGCCAGCGATCATGCGCAGGCCACGCTTTTGCGCCTCGCCCAGCAAAGCGTCAACCGATTCGGGATGTGAGGTGGCAAACGCCAGCGCCGTGGTCACCCCGTGGCGAAGCAGCTCTGCTACAAAAAAAGGAGCTGCTTGGGCGTTGTATTCGGGCGACGCAAAGCGTTTTTCATGCGGAAACGTGTAGTTTTCAAGCCACGGCAACAAGCCCTCGGCGGGCGAGCCGATCACGTCCAGTTGCGGGTAGTGAATGTGCATGTCCACAAAACCCGGCGCAATGATGCGGCCCGGCAGGTGTTCAACCGTCAGGTTCGGGTAGCGCGCAGCCAGAGCCTGGTAGCTGCCCATGGCCTGCACGATCTGGCGGCCTGACGCATCTGGCCCGACGAGCAGCAGCCCGTCCGGCTCAAGGCTGGCCTCGCGGCCAGAAAAAGACAACAGGCTGGCACGGTAGGCTTTCATGTCATTGCGTTTTCAGATCAATAGGAAATTAGGCGCGAAGCCGCAGACAGTGCTTCAACGGCCAAGGCGAAGCAACAACATATCGTATTGATATGGAAATGGAATCGGAGGGTGACTACGAAGCGTCCGGGTGACCGCGCAGGGTGGCGCTGTCGCCCACCGAGTTGCGCCACACGCGCACTTCTGACAAGTCCGGCAGACTGACAACGAGCGCGCGCCAGATAAAAGCGCACAGGTTTTCCAGTGTGGCGGGGCCCAGCCCGGCAACGTCGTCGAGCATGCGGTGGTCCAGTTGCGGGCGCAACTGGTCAATGGCCAGGCGCACCAGGCCCAGGTCCACCACCATGCCGGTCTGGGGGTCGCGCCGGCCTGACAGGGTGACTTCAGCGTTGTAAGTGTGGCCATGAATGCGGCGGCTGCTGTCTGCCTCTATCGCCCGGCTCAACGTGTGCGCTGCATCAAAAAAGAATGTCTGGCTGATCTCGTAGTTCATGGAGCCGTGCCCTACCTTATTCCAGTGATCTTGTGGGTTTGCAGGCTCAAGCGCCAGGCCGGGCGCTGCATGCAAATGGCAATGCAGTGCTGGGTGTTGTCGGCGCGCAAAATGTTGTCCATGGGCTGCAGGTAGCGGTGCGTAAAGCGCGCGGCCTCCAGCTCAGCCAGATCAAAGCCAGACTGCGGCCAGACCACTTTCAGCTCATGGCCCTCACGCTGTACCCAGTGGGTGCCGGCTTTGGGGCTGACACACATCCAGTCAATGCCTGCAGGCGCAGCCATCGTGCCGTTGGTCTCGACCGCAATCTGAAAGCTTCGCGCATGCAGGGCTGAAATCAATGCGCCATCGACCTGCAGCAAAGGCTCGCCCCCGGTCAGCACGACAAAGCGATGGGTTTTATCAAGGGCAGGCCACTGCGCCGCGATCTGGTCAGCCAGCGCATCAGCCGTTGCAAACTTGCCGCCCAGTGTGCCGTCCGTGCCCACAAAGTCAGTGTCGCAAAACTGGCAGGCCGCCGTAGCCCGGTCCTGCTCGCGGCCTGACCACAAATTGCAGCCCGCGAAACGGCAAAACACGGCAGGCCGGCCCGCGTTGGCACCTTCGCCTTGCAGGGTGTAGAAAATTTCTTTGATCTGGTAACTCATGCGGCACTCCATGCCGCAAAGGGCGGGGCCGTGAGGTTTTTATGCATGGTAGTCCTCCACATGGCCCCGAGAGACGTAAAACCGCAGCACGTCGGGACGGCGCACAGGCGAGCCTTCTATTTTAGCGGGCCAGGCCGTCATGCAGAGGCTCCTTGATGTCAGGCCCCAAGACAGAGCACCGGATTGCCACCTGCGCGGCACGGACGCACAACGCCCCTCAACCCAGCGGCCACGTTGCCTGTTGTCTCTGTGTGCGACTGCATGGCATCGGTTTTCAACACAGAAATGCCTTCAAATCGCAGCCCGCCGCGCCAGCAGCATCGAGTCCCCATAACTGAAAAACCGGTAGCGTGCCTCAATCGCGTGCTGGTACAGCCCCATGATGTGCTCGTAGCCCGCAAACGCACTGACCAGCATCATCAGCGTGCTTTTGGGCAGGTGGAAATTGGTCAGCAGCATGTCCACCACCGCAAACTCAAAACCTGGTGTGATGAAGATGTTGGTGTCGCGGCAAGCCGGGCCAAATTTTGCAAAAGACTCCAGCGCCCGCACCGTGGTCGTGCCCACCGCCACCACTCGCCCACCGCGCGCTTTGCAGGCGGCAATCGCTTCAAGGGTGGCCTCGGGTACCTCAAAACGCTCAAAATGCATCACATGCTCGGCAATGTTTTCAGCCTTGACGGGCTGGAAGGTACCGGCACCCACATGCAGCGTGACGCTGGCGCGCTGCACACCGCGCGCTTGTAGCTGCGCCAGCACGGCCTCGTCAAAGTGCAGTGCGGCAGTCGGTGCGGCGACGGCGCCGGGGTGTTTGGCAAACACCGTCTGGTAGCGCTGCTCGTCATCTGGTGAGTCTTCGTGCGTGATCGCGCTGTCTTGAACGCGCTCGATATACGGCGGCAGCGGCACATGGCCGTGCTTTTCCATCAAGGCATACGGGTCGCTGCTGAGCCTGAAGTGGTACAAAGGCCCGTCTGCATTCGGCCAGCGCCCCAGCAGTGTGGCGGTAAAACCACCGTCCATCTGCATCACCGCGCCCTGCTGGGGCTTTTTGCTGACCTTCATGTGCGCGGCCACTTCATGGCCTGAATCGGCGTCTAGCGACAACACCCGTTCAATCAGCAACTCCAGCCGGCCGCCACTGGCCTTTTGGCCAAACAGCCGCGCCTTGACGACTTTGGTGTCGTTAAACACCAGCAAATCCCCAGGCAGCAGCAGGCTGGGCAATTCAGTGAACTGGCGGTCTGCCAAAGCAGGCACGCGTGCATCCAGCAATCGCGAGCCGCTGCGCTGGGCGGGCGGGTGCTGGGCAATCAGTTCGGGCGGCAGCGCAAAGTCGAAGTCGCTCAGGGTGAAGGCGCGAGGGGTGTGGGTTGCTGGAGGTGAAGGCATGGGGTTTGAGGGGCAGATCGGCCCTGTACCAAAGTGAATCAGACAAAAAACCGCAAATTGTGACAGCATGGGCGGCTGAAAGACCGTCCGATCCAAAGTTCTGCATCAGGTGTGTATTGGGCCTGCATTGTGTCTGAGATGACGTGCCGCCCCAGCTACAAACGACGTGTTAACCTATTGGTGCTTTAACACCAATGAGGATGTGTGCATGAATCGCTTGACAATCTCTCTTTCCGAATCGCGCTACCGGGCGTTAAAACAAGCCGCAGCCCAGCGTGACAAAACCATTGGTCAATTGATCGATGAGAGCCTTGACTTCTACGGTATCAAGTCCAACGAAGCGGCCCTTGACTTGGTACGTCGGGCGCGGGCGCGCAGCACGCTGAGCCCAGAGCAGGCGCTCACACTGGCGCAACAAGAGCAGCACGCAACGCGTCATGCCTTGTGAGTGCTTTTTTCATCATTGACACCAACGTCGTTGTGGCCGGACTGCTGACATCACATGCTGATTCACCTGTGGCACGTATTTTGGACGGCATGCTGGGCGCAGACTTTGCATTTGTGTTGTCCGAGGCATTGCTGGCTGAATACCGCTCGGTGCTGGTGCGGCCCCGGCTGTGCAAGCTTCATGGCCTTTCAAGCACGGAAATAGACACTGTTCTGCTAGACATTGCCCGCCACGCAGTTGTGCTCAGTCCTGTCAAGACAGTGGCAACACCCGTGGCTCCAGACCCGGGCGACCAGTTTATTTGGGATCTGCTCACCACCCGGGCCGATCTGGTGCTGGTGACCGGAGACAAATTGCTGTTGCAAGACAAAGCAATGCAGCAGCGCGTCATATCGCCGCAAATTTTCATCACGCAATTTGTCAAGCCAATCCGGCATTAAAGCCCTTTTGAGCATGCCATCGCCCTCTGCCAAACCGCCGTCCCAGCCCAAGCCCCAGCCTCTGACCGGCCCGCAAAAAGCCCTGGCAAAGCTGGGCTTGCGCCGCGACATTGATCTGGCCCTGCACTTGCCGCTGCGTTATGAAGACGAGACCCGCATCGTGCCCATCCAGAACACCCGGGACGGCGATATGGTGCAAATCCAGGGGCAAGTCACGCACAGTGAGGTGACGCTTGCGCCGCGCCGCCAGTTGCGTGTGACGCTCGACGATGGCACCGACACCTGTGTGCTGCGGTTCCTCAACTTTTACCCCTCGCATCAAAAAACGCTCAGCGTGGGGGCCTTGGTGCGGGCGCGGGGCGAGATTCGGGGGGGCTTTGTCCACCGCGAAATGGTGCATCCGAGCTTCAAGCTCGCCGGTGGCGAGTTGCCCGCCGCCTTGACGCCGGTGTACCCCACCGTTGCCGGTTTGCCGCAGGCTTACCTGCGCCGGGCGGTGCTGGGCGGGCTGGGCCGGGCTGACCTGCGAGAGACCATCCCAGACGTTTTTACAAGCCAAAACATGCCCTGCCGCTTGCAGAGTCTAGGTGAGGCGCTATCATTTTTGCATCACCCCCCACCCGATGTGGCTCTGGCAACGCTGGAGGGCCGCACCCATCCCGCCTGGCAACGCCTGAAAGCCGAAGAGCTGCTGGCCCAGCAACTGTCGCAATTGCAAGCCAGGGGCGTGCGCGCTGCCATGCGCGCGCCGCCGCTGCTGAAATCTGGCCTGCAAAACACCCAATGCAGCCTGCACGACCAATTGCTCGAACGCCTGCCGTTTCGCCTGACGCCAGCGCAGCAACGCGTGGGCAGCGAGATTGCGGCTGACCTGCAAAAGCACATTCCCATGCACCGCCTGCTGCAGGGCGATGTGGGTTCGGGCAAAACCGTGGTGGCCGCGCTGGCCGCTGTGCGCTGCATGGATGCAGGCTGGCAATGTGCGCTGATGGCACCGACTGAAATTCTGGCCGAGCAGCATTTCCGAAAGCTCATCTCCTGGCTGGAGCCGCTGGGCATTCAGACCGCCTGGCTCACGGGCAGCCAGAAAACCAAAGAGCGACGGCAGGCGCTGGCCATGATTGCCAGCGGGCAGGCGATGCTGGTCGTGGGCACCCATGCCGTGATTCAGGACAAGGTGGTTTTCAAAAACCTGGCCCTGACCATCATTGACGAGCAGCACCGTTTTGGCGTGGCGCAGCGCCTGGCCCTGCGCAGCAAGATGACCACCGCCGATGAGGCGGCTGGTGAGAGATGCGGGCAAGAGCCGCACCTGCTCATGATGACGGCCACGCCGATTCCCCGCACGCTGGCCATGAGTTACTACGCTGACCTGGATGTCTCCACCATCGACGAGCTGCCACCCGGCCGCACGCCCATCGTGACCAAAGTCGTCAGTGATGCGCGCCGCGCAGAAGTGGTCGAGCGCATTCGCGGCCAGATCGCCGAGGGGCGGCAGGTGTACTGGGTGTGCCCGCTGATTGAAGAAAGCGAGTCGATGGACCTGGTGGACGCCACTGAAACACATGAGGCGTTGAGCGCGGCGCTGCCCGACACGCTGGTCGGCCTGCTGCATTCACGCATGCCCGTGGCCGAGAAAAAAGCCGTGATGAGTTTGTTCACCGATGGCCTGATGGGCGTGCTGGTCAGCACCACCGTCATTGAGGTGGGCGTGGACGTGCCGAATGCGTCGCTCATGGTGATCGAGCATGCCGAGCGGTTTGGGCTGAGCCAGCTGCATCAATTAAGAGGTCGGGTCGGGCGCGGCGCAGCTGCATCGGCCTGCGTGCTGCTGTACTCAACAGGCGATGCACCGCGTCTGGGCGAGACGGCACGGGCGCGGCTCAAAGCCATGGTCGAGACCAACGACGGCTTTGAGATTGCCCGGCGCGACCTGGAAATTCGCGGGCCCGGGGAGTTTCTGGGGGCGCGCCAGTCGGGTGCGCCGCTGCTGCGGTTTGCCGATGTGCAGACCGACGCTGCCTGGCTGGCCTGGGCGCGGGGTGTGGCTCCAAAGATGCTGGCGCAGCATGCAGCGCTGGCCGAGCGGCATGTGTTGCGGTGGATGGGCGGGGCAGCCGAGTTTTTGAAGGCTTGAGCCGCTTTTGACGCAGGCGTTCTCCGCCGCCCCCAGTGCGTCAGCCCGGTTTTAAAAACGCATCAAAGCCGGTTTTCAAAATCAGCGCACTGACCACCCCAATAAACACCACCCGCACAAACCCGGAGCCATGCTTGAGGGCCAGCCGGGTGCCCAGCAAACTGCCCACCACATTGGCCACGGCCATCGTCAACGCAAAGTGCCACCACACATGGCCCTTGTAAGCAAACAAACCCAGCGCTGCCAGGTTGGTGGCGGTGTTGAGCAACTTGGCCGAGGCCGATGCGTTTAAAAAGTCATAGCCCAGCCAGCGCACAAACAAAAACACAAAAAAGCTGCCCGTGCCCGGCCCAAAAAACCCATCATAAAAACCCAGCACCAGGCCAACACTGCAAGCGGCCAGCGTTTCAGCCCGGCCTGTAAAGCGTGGGGCATGGTGCTGGCCCAGGTCTTTTTTAACCAGCGTGTAGATCAGCACCGCCAGCAGTACAAACGGCAAACCCTTGCGCAAAAAGCCGCCGTCCACCAGCGTCACCAGCCAGGCACCAGCCAGCGAGCCAGCAAAGCCTGCACCCGCCGCAGGCAGCAACGCCGCCCAGCGCATGTCCACCCGGCGTGCGTACTGCACCGTTGCCACGGCTGTGCCCCACACCGATGCGCCCTTGTTCACGCCAAACAGCGTCGCCGGGTGCGTGGTCGGGAAAACAGCAAACAGCGCAGGCACCAGAATCAGCCCGCCGCCGCCGACAATCGCATCTACAAAGCCTGCCAACAGTGAGGCCAGGGTGATGATGATTAATTCCATCAGCCAGATTGTCGCCGTTGGCGCAGCACACACCGCAGGGAGTTATGCACAGACGCCCTAATCAACAGACAATCACCCCATGACGCTTACCGAACTCAAATACATCGTCGCCGTGGCCCGCGAAAGACACTTTGGCAAAGGCGCAGAGGCGTGCCATGTGTCGCAGCCGACGCTGAGCGTGGCGATCAAAAAACTTGAAGAAGAGCTGCACGTCAAGCTCTTTGAGCGCAACGCCAATGAGATCACCGTCACGCCCTTGGGTGAAGAGATCATCCGCCAGGCGCAAAGCGTGCTGGAGCAGGCCGATTTGATCAAAGACATTGCCAGACGCGGCAAAGACCCGCTGGCAGGCAGCCTGCGCCTGGGCGTGATCTACACCATCGG
>RDZZ01000173.1 GCA_004293655.1 Polaromonas sp.
TGTCAGCGTCAGCGTGTTTCACAACCCGACGGGCTACATCTTGAGCCCCGGCAGTGCGCACCGGGTGCTGCAACTGGCCAACGAGCACAACTTTCATATTGTTGAAGACGACACCTACAGCCACCTGGCCCCCGAACACGCCACACGCCTGTGCGCGCTCGACGGGCTGCAGCGCACCATCTACGTCAGCGGTTTTGCCAAAATCCTCGCCCCTGGCTGGCGCGTCGGCTTCATGGCGGCACCGCCCGATCTGGTCGAGCGCCTGCTGGACACCAAACTGCTGGCCACCCTGACCACACCCGCCCTGCTTGAAAAAGCGCTGGCCTGGTGCATCGACCAGGGCCAGCTGCGCCGCCACGCCGAACGCATACGCACCCGGCTGGGCCAGGCACGCGCCCGATCCGTCAAACTCGCGCTGGCACACGGCTGCCGTTTTGAGGCCGAACCCGCTGGCCTGTTTGGCTGGGTCGATACCGGCGTGGACACCGACGCACTGGCGCAGCGCATGTTGGATGAAGGCTACCTGATTGCACCCGGCGCGCTGTTTCATGCCGTGCGCAAACCCAGCACCTTGATGCGCATCAACTTTGCGACCACGCAGGAGGCGACGTTTTGGCAGGTGTTTGCGCGGTTGCGGGAGGCGATGCGGTAGGGGTCTGGTGTACGTGCCACGCGATAAACAGCAACTCAGGCAGCTGCAGCCGCCTTCTGAATCTCTTGCCGACTCGCCTGCTGGCTCACATGCCTGGCCTGCCGTTCTGACAGATTTGCACTGCCCGGCTTTCCGTGGGGTAACAGCAGCGTCGCTTTTTGCGAACCCAGCAGTTCGCTCAAGCAATGCGGCCTGCCACGCGCACCGCTGGCGCGGTAGTCGGCCAGCAGGGCCAGGGCGACTTCGGTGGCGCTCAAACCGCGCACGGTGGTGAGGTGCGCGTAGAGCAGATCGACCAGCTTTTCCAGTGCAAACTCATGCGTTTTGCCGGTGGTTTGCCACAGCCAGTCGCTGAAGTTCAAAAAGTGGTGAAAGGCCGAGCCAGGCGTTAAAAGCAGCTTCAGGGCGCTGGCAAACCGGCCCGAGTTGGCCAGCATTTCCCAGTAACGGGCAAAGCGCTTGACGCGCTGCATGGTGATGAAATCAACCGCGCCGGTTTGCAGCACGGTGTACGGGGTTTGCGGGTCATAGACCATCGCGTACGCTGCGGTGTGCCGGGTGATCGGCGTGCCGCGCAGGCGCTTCAAGATGCCAAACTGGATTTCATGCGGAGCCAGTGCAAACAACTGGTCAAAGCCATCGGCAAAGCTTTCAAGCGTTTCACCAGGCAGGCCAAAAATCAGGTCAGCATGCACATGGGCCTGGCTTTGGCCCACCAGCCAGCGCAGGTTGTCGGCGGTGCGGGCCGTGTCTTGCTTGCGTGAAATGCGTTGCTGCACGTCGGGGTTAAAGCTCTGAATGCCGACTTCAAACTGCAGTGAGCCTGCCGGAAATTGCACAATCAATTCTTTCAGGCGCTCATGCAGGCTGTCGGGCACGACTTCAAAATGCACAAACACATCAGGCGCAGGCAAGATATTGCCCGCCGCGTCCTTCATGCGGTCCAGAAAAAACTGCAAGATGCGCACCGAAAAATCCACCTTCAAATTAAACGTGCGGTCCACAAACTTGAAGTTGCGCGCGCCCCTCTGGTAGAGCGCGTCCATCTCGGCCATGAAGGCGTCCAGCTCAAAAGCCCAGGCGGTTTTGTCGAGCGAGCTCAGGCAAAACTCGCACTTGAAGGGACAGCCGCGTGAGGCTTCTACATAGAGCAGGCGCTTGGCCAGATCTTCGTCCGTGTACTCGTTGTAGGGCAGGGCCAGCTCGGTCAGCGGCGGTTGCTCGCCCGCAATCACTTTCATGAGCGGCTGGGGGCCATCGAGCAAAGCCCGGCACAGTTTGGGAAAGCTCACGTCGCCCCAGCCTGTGATGACATGGTCGGCGAGGCGGCAAATCTCCTGGCTGTCCACTTCAAAACTCACTTCAGGCCCGCCCAGCACAATCTTGATGTCAGGCCGCAGCGTTTTAAGCAGGCGCACCACCTGCGTGGTCTCCACCACATTCCAGATGTAGATGCCCAGGCCAATCACGCGCGGCCCAAGGGCCAGCAGCTCTTCCACAATCTGGGTGGGCGGCTGCTGAATGACAAACTCGCGCAACTGCGTTTGCGCCCGCAAGCCCGCACCACCATGCAAGTCCATGTTGGCCAGCAGGTAGCGCAGGCCCAGTGAGGCGTGGATGTATTTGGCATTCAGGGTGGCCAAGACGATGGCAGATACGTGAACAATTTGAGGCGAAACC
>RDZZ01000133.1 GCA_004293655.1 Polaromonas sp.
TTCAGGGCTTTGAGCGGGGCATCGCGGTTGGCCCAGGGCTCGCAGTAACTGACCGAGATTTGCGCTGCGTTGGCAAAACTGGTCTCCAGCGCCGCACCCGGCTGGCGCTCGACCACCGTGACCTCATGGCCACGTTCGAGCAAATGCCAGGCGGTACTCACGCCGATGATGCCCGCGCCCAGAACGATAACTTTCATATGCAAACTTTCAGATGCAAATACTTTCACGCCACAGTTGTGTGGCTCAAAGTGTGCGGCAAGTTGCTTTGAATTAAAAGAAAAATTAAACTCTTAGCCAAAACATCAGCCCGACTAATATAAAAACCCCTTGCAACCAGAACGCACAACCATGCGCACTTTTCATGAGCACTTTTCATGAGCACTTTTGACCCCGATGCCCTCGAATGTCTGGCCGCCATCGTTGAAGAGGGCGGTTTTGAGCGCGCGGCGCAGCGCCTGTCGATCACCCAGTCGGCGGTGTCACAGCGCCTGCGCGCGCTGGAGTCGCAAGTCGGCACGGTGCTGATTGTGCGCAGTCGCCCGCTCAAGCCCACGTCTGCGGGCCAGCTGCTGCTCAAGCACACCAAAATGCTGCGCCTGCTGCGTGCTGACCTGGAACGTGACCTCAAAGAGCTGGCCCCCAGCTCGATGGGCGGTGCGCGGGAAGAAGAACGCATCTCGATTGCCATCAATGCCGACAGCATTGCCACCTGGGCGCTGCCCGCGCTGACCGAGATGGCACAGCAGGGGCTGCCCATGGAGATCATTCATGACGACCAGAACTTCACCCACGAATGGCTGCGTGAGGGGCAGGTGCTGGGCTGCGTGACCACCGTGCGGCAGGCCCTGCGCGGCTGCCGGGTCGAGCCGCTGGGAGCGATGCAGTACATCGCCGTGGCCACACCCGAGTTTGCACGCCTGCGCCTGGCCGCGCCGCTGGACGCGACGGGCCAGGCCGGTGCTGCAAGGCTGACGCAGCACAACTTTCGCGATGTGCCGTTCATTGCTTTCAACCGCAAGGACGAGATACCGGGCGAGTTTGTGGGCAAGGCTTTTGGCCTCAAGCGCGTGACGCTCAACCAGCTGTTTGTGCCCTCGTCCCAAGGCATGGTGGGGGCTGTGCTGGCAGGCTGGGGGGTCAGTGTGGTGCCGCGCCTGATGGCCGATGCACTCATTGAGCAGGGCCAGCTGGTCAATGTGGCACCAGCTTATACGCTGCCCGTTCAGCTGTACTGGCACTGCTGGAACCTCGCCTCAGATGTGCTCGATGCGTTGTCAGCCGCACTCAGGCAGTCGGCTGCGACATCACTGGTTGCAAGTTCTGTGGCCTGATACTTTTTTGGGGAAATTGTCAGTAAATTGACATGATTGCGGGAAAGTCTGCATCTTTGCAGGCCCGAGCCACACTACGATAGGCGGCGTGCGACACGACACGCGCTACAAAAATTTTCGCAGGTTCAGCCGGCTCCACAGGCTCGACCGGTTCCACAAGTTTTGCAGGAGACAAAAAATGACACCCCCATCGACACGCTTCAGGCTGCTGCCTGCACACCACCCAAAACGCCTGCACCGCATCGGCCAGCGGCCATTGCTGTCACTGCTGTCACGGCTACCGCTGTTACCGCTGTTACCGCTGCTGGCAGGGCTTTTCATGGCCGCATCTGCGGGTGCGCAAACCCCTGCGCCATCGGCTGCACTGCCTGCCGCGTCACCGGCTGCCAACACCTTGAAGATCGGTGTGATCGGCCCTTTCACCGGCGGGTCTGCCGACTTTGGCCTGCCCATGCTCAACGGCATTGAACAGGCGGTCGATGAGATCAATGCCGTAGGCGGCTACCTGGGGCGCAAGCTCGAAATTGTGCGCAAGGACGACCAGGCCAGCCCGGACGTGGGTGCGAAGCTGTCGCAAGAGCTGGTGGCTGAAAAGGTGGTCGTCACCCTTGGTTTTTGCAACACGGGTGTGGCCGCCAAGTCGCTGGAGATCTACCAGAACGCCAAACTGCCGCTGATCATTCCCTGTGCCACGGGCACACCTTTGACGGCCAAATACCCCGGACCAGAAAGTTACATTTTCCGCACGTCGGCCAAAGACGCCATTCAGGCACCGTTTGTGGTTGAAGACATCGTCAAGCGCGGCTGGGACAAAGTCGCCATCTTTGCAGACACCAGTGGCTACGGGGAAGCCGGCTTGAAAGACGTTGAAGCTGCCTTGACCGCCAAATCGCTCAAACCCACTTATGTGGCGCGATTTCCAGTCGGTGTGAAAGACCTGACCGAGGAGCTTAAAGCGGCCAAAGCGGCAGGCGCCAATGTGGTGTTCAGCTACACCGTTGGCCCCGAGAACGCGGTGATTGCCAAAGGCCGCCAGGCGCTGGACTGGAAAGTGCCACAAGTCGGGGCCTGGCCGCTGTCGTTTCCGTTTTTCATTGACGGCGGCAAAGACGCCGCAGAAGGTGCGTTGATGGCGCAGACCTTCATTGCCGAGCCCAGCAACGAGCGCCGGGCGTCTTTTCTGACCAGCTATGCCCGCAAGTACCAGGTCAAGAAAATCCCGGTGCCGATGGCTGCTGCGCAAGGCTACGATGCTGTTTATATTTTGATGTACGCCTTGTTCGGTATTCGGGACGGCAATTTCAGCGGCCCGTCCATCAAGAACGCACTGGAGACCAGACAGCGCACTTACTACGGCGTGGTGGCCACTTACGAGCAGCCCTTTACCAGGCAGGACAAAGACGCCATCACGGCCAACATGCTGGTCATGGGCATGGTTAAAAACGGCGCGGTCACCTTTGCCTACCCCGAAGACGCCAAGCGCAACCTGTTTGTGCAGCGCAAGCAGTAGGCCCATCAGCCACTGCAACGGCGATTCGGTCAGATTTTCGTGCAGGTTGCGTGCGGATTCAATGCCGGTTCAAGGTTGATCTTGTGACTTCATGTTCTCTACAGGCACCACCGGTTTTCGCATGCTCCAGCCGGTGGTGGCGGTAGTGGCGCAGAAGGTCTGACGCACAATTGAAACAAGGGCAAGGGCGCACAGCATGCTTGATTGGAGAAGCGGTCTTCGTTTCCGCCTGGTTGTGACGGTGTTGATGGCCCTGTCGTGCGCTGTCACCCTGTCCGCCCTGTTCGCCCTGTTCGCTCATCTTGCAGCTCAAACCCAGCGATCAATCGTGGAGTTGGCCCAGGCCAGACTGCAGTCACAGGTGCTGCTTGCCGCAGCAGGCCAGCAACGCATCGCCGCGCATGGTGCCCATTTACCCGCCGCCCTGGACTCGAGCGCGCTGGGCCAGGCGCTGGCAGAAACACCTTTGCCGGGTGAAGCTGGCCTGTGGGTGCTGGACCGCCGCAGCACTGTGGTGGCGGCTCACCCAGCCAGTCAGGGCAGGCGCAAAACCCTGGGCAGTACAGAGCAGGACGCCACGGTGCTGACGGCTCAGCGCCATGGCCGGCCCGGCCTGCATGAAGCGCCTGACAGTCAGGGTATCTGGCAAACCTATGCTTACGCGCCCGTCGGCGGCACAGGCGATGGCCTTTTCGTGGTCATGCAGGTGCCGCGAGATGCCCTCACGGCGGGGGCGCAACAGCCGCTGTGGGCCTACATTCTGGCCTGGCTGGGCATGGGTGCCTTTGGCATGATGGCCGTCTGGTGGCTGGGCGGGCGCATGGTTGTTCAGCCTGCCCGTGCCATTTTGAAAGCCGCCAAAGGCATCACCCAGGGCGATTTGTCAAACCGCGTCCAGCCTGATGTCAGCGCCAGGCCGCTGCATGACGCCGGGCACCGGCTGATCGGTGGCGTGACTGTCAACACTGACATCACTGACCTGAAAACCCTGCAGGCTGACATGCAAGGCCAGCAAGACGTGCTGGCCCTGATCGCGGGCAGTGCCCCGCTGGCGCAGTCGCTGGCTGCCATTGTCCAGCTGATCCAGCGCCGCGACGCTGCCTGCATGTGCAACCTGTCCCTGCTCAAGCGTGGCCGTTTGTACAGCGCAGCAGCGGTCGGTTTGCCAGCGAGCTTTCTGGAGAAAGTCGAAGGCGTGGCGGCAGATGAAGGCGGCGGTGCCTGCGGCGTGGCGGCACTGCAGGGGCAACGGGTGATTGTTGAAAACACAGCGCTCGACCCCACCACCCCAACCACCCCGACAACGCAAGTCTTCAGCGATGTACTGGCGGCCCACAACTTGCAGGCTTGCTGGTCCAGCCCCGTGCTGTCAGCCGATGGCACAGTGCTGGCTGTTTTTGCTGTCTATCACCACACGCCTTGCGCGCCGCAGCCCCGGCACATCGACCTGCTCGACACCGCCGTCCGGCTGACACGCATTGCGCTGGAGCGGGCCAGCTCGGAAACCGCACTGATCAGCAGCGAGGCGCGTTTTCGAGTGCTGGCCGAGAACATTCAGGATGTGTTCTACAACTGCGATGCCCGCACCGGGCAAGTGCGCTACATCAGCCCGGCGTATGAAAAAGTCTGGGGCCGCAGTTGCGACAGTCTGTATGCCAACCGACACGCTTACCTCGATGCCGTGCTGCCAGAAGATGCGCCACTGCAGATCAAGGCCCGCAAGCGTCAAAGCCGCGACAGGCTCTGTGATGAGCAATACCGCATTCTGAACGCCAGCGGCCAGGTGCGCTGGATTCGCGACATTTCTTACCCCGTGTTTGATGCCTCGGGCCAGCTCGAATGCATCGTCGGTACTGCTCGGGACATCACGCAGCGCAAGCTGACAGAGCTGGCACTGTTTCGCAGCAACCGGGCCATGCAGCTGCTCAGTCGCACCAGCGTGGCCATCAGCCGGGCAGAACAAGAGGCTGACTTGCTGGCCGAAGTCTGCCGTATTGCCGTAGAAATTGGCGGCTACCGCACGGCCTGGGTGGGGTATGCCTTGGATGACGATACGCGCAGCATCGAGCCTGTCGCACATGCGGGGCATGCCCCTGGCGGTCTGGCTTTCCTCAAGCTCAGCTGGTCAGACGTGTACCCCGCAGGACAAGGCCCGGCCGGGAAAACCATTCGCACCAGTGTGCCGCATCACATCGGCGACATTGCCCAGACTGACATGCCTTTTGCACACCGTCAGGAGGCTCTCGCGCAAGGCTATCGCAGTGCCTTGTACTTGCCGCTGCGTGATGGGCCGCACACATTTGGCCTGCTGGGTTTGTATGCTGACCATGTGCAGGATTTCCCCCTTGAGGAAACCCAGCCCTTGCAAGAGCTGGCCGAGCAACTGGCGTTCGGCATTGGCAGTCTGCGCGTCCGGCTCGAGCGCAGCCGCGCCCAAGAGCTGGCACGCCAGGCGGCTGTGCAGCTCAGTGAGCAGGCTTCGCTGCTGGATCGCACGCACGACGCCATCATGGTTCGCAACCTGGACCTGACCATCCGCTACTGGAACAAGGGTGCAGAGCATCTGTACGGCTGGACAGCGCAGGAAGTCCTGGGCAAAACCATGGCCGAGCAGTTGCACGGCCAGCCACAGATGCTGGCCGAGCAAATGAGCCAGCTGCTGGCCAGCGGCGGGGAGTGGACGGGCGAGCTGGAAAAACGCACGCGCAGTGGCAGGGCGGTGTATGTGCAAGCGCGCTGGGTGGTCATGCGCGACGACGCTGACCAGATCAACGGCGTGATGGTCATCAACACCGACATCACCGAGCGCAAGCGTGTACGTGATGAGATTTTGTGGCTCAACGCCAACCTTGAAGAGCGGGTGCAGCAGCGAACCACCCAGCTGGCGTTTGCCAACAGACAACTCGAAGGGTTTTCGTATTCGCTCTCGCACGATCTGCGCACGCCGCTCAGCGGGGTGGACGGCTTTTGCCAGTTGCTGGCCAAGTCATTGCCCCAAGACGACAACAACGCCACTGCCGTGCGTCAGCAGCATTACCTCAGCCGCATACGCTCGGGTGTGGTGCAGATGGGTGAGCTGATTGACGTCATGCTGGCGCTCGCGCAGGTCTCACGCAAAACGCTGCGCTGGGAGCCGGTTGACCTGAGCGCGCTGGCCCAGACCCTGGTGAGTCGCTACCAAAAGCAAGAGCCTGAGCGGTCAGCGCGCGTGTACATTGCGCCTGGCTTGCAGGCGGTGGGCGACCCGCAACTGCTGCGCCAGGTGCTCGACAACTTGTTGGGCAATGCCTGGAAGTTCTGCGCGTCTCGCCCGCTGACGCAGATCACCTTTGGCTGTGAAACCAGCGGCCATGAGACGGTCTATTTTGTCCGTGACAACGGTGCCGGTTTTGACATGGCCTACGCTGGCAAACTGTTTGTGGCCTTTGAGCGCCTGCACTCGCCGTCTGAGTTTGCGGGTGCGGGCATCGGTCTGACCACCGTGCAACGCATTATTTCGCGTCACGGGGGACGTGTCTGGGGAGAGGCTGTGCTGGACGAGGGCGCCACGTTTTATTTCACGCTGGGCTCGGCAGCGCTGTAGAGCTGTTCCGCCTGCTGCATTGTTTTTTACTGCACAGTATTTTTTCGGGCGGGCAGTTCAAAAAATAAGCAGGACCACTTTTTTTTGACTGAAAAAATTCTGTGCCCGTTAAAATCAGGAACATGCCCATCCGAAACGCTCCCACCCCCCCCGCTGCATCTGCATCTGCATCTGCATCTGCATCTTTGCCCACACCCGCACTGCCCGCCAAAGCTGCCAGAGCTGCTGGCCCTGTCAAGGTATCTTTCAAGACCCAGATGCTGCAGGCCAGGGAAAACGCGATTGTTCAGGCCGTGAACCGCCTGCTGGCGGAAAAGGGGTTTGACCTCATGACGGTGGACGAGGTGGCCACCGAAGTGGGTATTGCCAAAGCCAGCCTGTACAAACACTTCTCCAGCAAGGAAGACCTGGCCGCTGCCGCCATGGTGCGCGTGATGGGTCTGGCGCAGGCGTTTTTAGACGGTTTGCCTGCCAGCAGTACGCCGCTGGAGCGCCTGAAAAGCGTCGCGCGCTGGGTGTTGCAACAGCAGCTGGCCGGCGAGATGCCGTCATTGCCCAGCCAGAACAGCAGCCTGCGTGCCAACCTGATGGCCAACAAGGTGTATCTTGACAGCCTGATGCACGTCAGCGAGAAGATTGGCAGCTGGATAGAGGCGGCCCAGCAAGACGGCAGCCTGAGCCGTACCGTCCCGCCGCTGGTGGTGCTCTACACGCTGTACGCCAGAGCCTGTGACCCGGTGCCCGGTTTTCTCAAAGCCGGTGGTCAGTACACCGACGGGCAAATTGTCGAGCTGGTGGTGGCCAGTTGCTTTGACGGGCTGAACACCCGGTAACTCTTCAGCTTTTGACTGACTGCACGGGTTGTTTGCTCTTTTTTCCAGAGCGCCCAGTGCAGGTAAATCAAGCGCTGCAGGCATTTTTCAATCCCATAACAGGGTTTCTCACAGGACAGCGCAAGCGAGCTGCATCCTTATAATTATTTTCTCGATCAACGCCGCGAGTCCTTAAACTGACAAAATCAATATGTAATATGAGTTTATTAATTTAAGCAGCTTGTATTGAATGCGTCTGCATGTTTTCAAACGCATTCGCTGCCCCTTGAACCCATGAAAGAGCCCAGACCGTGAATGCGTTCTCAAAACTTTTCTGCAGGGTTTTTTGTTGCTTGTGCGTGCTGTGGGGCGCACTGGCAGCGCAGGCGGCAGACAAGCCACCGGTGCTGGTCGGGCTGGACGGCGAGTTTGGCCGCGAGGGTGCCACCTCTGCACAATCGATTGAGCTGGGCTTGCGGGCCGCCATCCTGCAGATCAATGCGGCGGGCGGTGTGCTCGGTGGGCGTGCGGTCGAGCTGGTGAGCCGTGACAACCGCGAAATTCTCGCCCGCAGCGTCGCCAACACTGCAGAATTTTCGGCCATGCCCGATCTGGTGGCGGTGTTTGCCGGGCGCTCCAGCCCGCTGATTTTGGCGCAGATTCAGGCTGTGCATGCCGCCAAGCTGCCGTATCTGGTGCCGTGGGCCGCGGCCGACTCAATCATTGACAACGGCATGCAACCGAACTACGTGTTCCGCCTGTCGCTCCAGGACAGTCTGGCCATGCCCCGGCTGCTGCAGTCGGCACAACGTCGGGGTTTTGACAAGGTCGGCCTGCTGTTGCTCAATACGTCGTTCGGAAACAGCAATCTGGCAGCGGCAGAAAAATACATGCGCAACGTCAAAAATCAGAAAATCGTCGGTGTGGACTGGTTCAATCTCAGAGACACCAGCCTGATCAGGCAATACAAGAAGCTGACCGATGCCGGTGCCAAGGCTGTGCTGCTGAGCGCCAACTATGAAGATGCCGCAGTTCTGGTGCGTGAAGTAGCGGCCCTGCCACCGGGCGAGCGCGTGCCCGTCATCAGCCACTGGGGCGTGACCAGCGGGACATTCGTCAAGCAGGCGGGTGTGGCATTGCAAGACGTTGATTTTTCGGTGATCCAGACCTTCAGTTTTTTCAGCGCCGACAAGCAGCAGCTGGCGCGTTTCATGAAGTCTGCGGCGCAAATCAGTGGCGTGCAGCGTGTTGAAGACATCGAGGCACCGCTCGGCGCAGCGCATGCCTACGATTTGATGCACATTCTGGCCAGAGCGATTCAACTGGCAGGCAGCACCGAGCGCAGCGCCATCCGAGACGCGCTTGAAAAAGTGCCCGAGCACCGGGGCCTGCTCAAACTGTACAAGCCGCCCTTTACCCCGGCGCGCCACGAAGCGCTCGGGCCAGGCGAGTTGCTGATGGCGCGCTACAGCCGTGAAGGCGTGCTGGTGCCCGCGCAAAAATAGGTGGCAACGAGCGATGGTCAAACCTTTCCTGGAAAGCCTGGCCCAACGCTTTGCCTACGCCGCAGCCGGGATGGCGGGCATCGCCATGCTGGTGATCGTGGTCATCTCCATGTGGCTGATCAACCATGAGCATGCCGCGTCTGTCAAAAGCCTGCTGAAGAAAGAAACTGACCTGCAAGCGCTCACCGTCAGCGACAACCTGGGCGACATTGCTGGCGCAATGTCCGAGCTTGCCAAAAGCAATCTGATTGCCAATGCCCTGATTGATGCCACAGACCGGGACAAGTTTTTGATTCCCTACCTCAGCCGCATCCAGAACATCCAGGGCAAGCAGATAGATATTTTGTTCACGGACTTCAAGGGCGGCGAAATCGCCCGGAACAGCACCGCAAACAGCACCGCAAACAGCACAGAAAACAGCACAGAAAACAAAGCCGAAAAAAATATCGACAAAAATACCGGCAACAGAGCCAGAAAAGCTCGCAGTGACTTCAACGCGTCAGATCTGGCATGGCTCAGGGACAAGCTCGCGGGTGGTCAGGCAGCCTCACGGGTTCAGTCCGGTGACCAGGGCGACGAGTTGTTGGCGGTTGAGTTTGTTGTGCTGCCGCCCTCAAATGAGGTGGAAGGTGCCCTGCTCTACAAGATCAATCTGGGTGTGCTGGGTGTGCGCTCAGGCATGCAGCTGCTGCATGGCCAGGCATCAGCGCAGCTGCTGCAGTCGCAGGCAAGCCTTGCCGTCGGTGTGGCGGCGCCACAGATCTACCAAAACATTGGTTTTGCAATTGTTGCCCGTGTCGAGCCTGAGCGCTGGGCCGTGGACTGGAAATGGCTGAGCGTGTTGTTCATTCTGGCGGGCAGCATGATGGCGATGGTGATCACGCTGGGGCTGTACATTGGCAAAAAGCTGACGCAGGATTTGCGCCAGTTGCAAGGGTTTACCCAACAGGTCGTGGACGCAGGCTTTGACGCCAGCCGTGTCGAAGGCGCAGACAGCCTGGAGGTCGCTGGCCTGGCGCAGTCCATCAACAGCATGCTGGAGCGCCTGCGGCAGCAGCATGACAAGCTCAGTGAAAGCGAAGAGCGTTTTCGCAGCCTGTTTGAATACTCTGATGTGGGCATGAACGTGCGCAATGCAGACAGCCGCTATGTGGCGGTCAACCCTGCCTTTGCCCGGATGATGGGGTATTCACAAGAAGCCTTGCTGGGGATGCACTTCAACGACATCACGCACCCGGACTCGGCTGAGTCAAGTCTGGCAAACGTCGAAACCCTGCTGACCGGGCAGTGCGATCACTTCCAGATGGAAAAAAAGTTCATTCGCAAAGAGGGCAGCACCCTGTGGGCAGACGTGAGCGTGTCTGCCGTGCGCGATACCGCCGGGCAGGTCGTGTCCTTCATCGGCGTGACGCAGGACATCACGGCGCGCAAGCAGGCTGAGGCTGAGCTGGTTCGTTTCAAAAGCATACTGGACAACACACTGGACATGATTTTCATGTTCGAGCCCGAGACGCTTCGCTATGTGTATGCGAACGAAGGAGCCATTTTGCGCATGGGCTACAGCCGCCAAGAGCTCTACGGCATGACGGCCTTTGATGTCAAGCCCTTCACCACCGAAGCCGCATTCCGGCAGCGCTTGCTGCCGCTGCTGTCTGGCGAGCACCAGTCGCTTCATTTTGAGGGGACACATCGGCGTAAAGATGGCACGGACTTCCCGATCAGCGCCTTCTTGCAACTGGTCACGCAAAGCGACGGCACCCGCCTGTTTGTCAATATCGTGCAGGACATCACCGAACGCAAGCAGGCCCAGGACACCATGCTTGGCCTCAATGCCAGTCTGGAAGAGCGGGTGCAGCAGCGCACCACCCAGCTCCAGGCGTCAAACCGGAACATGGAGGAGTTTGCCTACTCGGTCGCGCATGACCTGCGCCAGCCCTTTATTGCCATCGGCGGCTTCAGCGGCCTGCTGGCACGCACCATCACCGACGAGCGCGCCACCTACTACATCGAGCGCATCAAGGCGGGCGTACACAAAGCGGGCGAGCTGACGGATTCCCTGCTGGCGCTGGCCAATTTGTCACGCGTGCAGTTGCACCTGCAACCGGTGGACCTCAGCGCCATTGCGCGCGGCGTGATGAATGACTTGCAAAAGGGCAGCCCGGCACGCCAGGCCAGCGTCTGCATTGAGCCTGGCCTGGTGGTGCAGGCAGACCCGGTGCTGATCCAGCAGATGATGCACAAGCTGCTGTCAAACGCCTGGAAGTTCACGTCCCGGCGCAGCCACACTGAGATCAGTTTTGGCCTGTTGCCTGCGCAGGCGGCTGCAGATGTCCTGGGTGCCACGCCGGTTTATGTGGTCAAAGACAACGGCGAAGGTTTTGACATGGCTCAGGCGCACAAGCTGTTTCGCAGCTTTCAGCGCCTGCACGACGCACAGGAGTTTCCCGGCGCTGGCGCCGATCTGGTCAAAGTCCAGCGCATCATGGAGCGCCACCACGGCCAGGTCTGGGCAGAATCAGCCCCAGGCGAAGGGGCCCGGTTTTTCTTCAAGTTCGGGCAGTGACCGGCCCGTCAATGGCGCTTTGCTACTGATTTGATAGCTGCTACCGCAAGTAACATGTGCGCCAGGCAGCTATTTTTATCAAAAAATGTAACTACTTAACCTTGATGAATAAGGAAACCTTCAACGCAGAGGCGCAGAGTACGCAGAGCAAGACGAGGGGAAAACAAATTTTTGCTTCTTTCTCTGCGGTTCTCTGCGTTCTCTGCGCCTCTGCGTTGAATGACTTCACTACCTTCGATCTTTGCAGTGACCAAAAAATGCAACTGCAAAGCTTTGTCAGATGGCCTGTGCAGGGATCAACAAGCCGGGTTTGAAAGCCGCTTGCTCGCCTTTGCGTGCATAACCGAGCGGGTTGGCCACCACGCGGCAGCCGTTGTGCATATAGTCGTTGGGGCAGTGCAGATGGCCATGCAGCCACAACTGGGCCAGCGGCAGCAAATCATCAAGCGCGTTGCAAAACCCGGCGGTGCCTGGGCTCAAGCCGTAGCGCGGGTCGGCACTGCGCAAGCTGGGCGCAAAGTGCGTGACAACGACCGTCTTGCCCCCGAACGGCACCGCCAGGGCTTGCCGCAGCCAGGCCTGGCTGGCCAGGCCTTGTTCACGCACGGCATCGGCCAGCAGTGGCAAGCCAGCGCGCAGCGAGTGGTTTTTCTGGAGATAGAAGTTGGCCGCCCGCATGGCTTTGTCCCGCAGCTTGAGCTGCTCTGCCAGCGTGACTTCGCCGGTGAAAGCCCGCTCTGTGGTGAGCGCGTCAAAGTCCGTCCACAACGTGCAGCCGATAAAGCGCACGCCCTGCAGCACCACCGTCTGGCGTTCTAGCCAGACGATACCCAGCCGCTCGCAGGCCGTGCGCAGGCGGGCGTGGGCCGCATCAAAATCAAGCCCGTCGTACTCGTGGTTGCCAGGCACGAAAAAAACCGGTGTAGGCCAGGCCGCGCCACCCTGCGAAACCGGCAACGGTGAAAACCGCGCCAGCCCGAAGTCGGCCACGCCCAGCGTGAGAAGTTGCGAGCCACTCTGGTAGGAGCCGATGTCCCCGGCCAGCACCAGCAGGTCAGATCCCGGCACCGGGCGGGCCGTGAAATGCGGGTTCGACTCCAGGTGCAGGTCTGAAAGCAGCTGAATATTCATGGTGCAGGCGTGGCGGGGTCAGTCATGCAGCCAAGCATAGCGCCTTGACGCGGCTGTCTCAGGCGGTGGTGAAGACTTGGGTCATGCCGCAGCTGCCGCCAGGTCATGCGGTTCAGGCATGACAAAGACCCTGCGACCGCAGCAGATCAGGCTTGCAAAACTAGGGAAAACCCTTATCTCTGTCTGACCGTAACTTTTCACCGCGCGTGCGATGACTTTGACATGAACCACATTTTTTCCCAAATCGCCCGTTTGATTGAACCCCACATGACTGCGCCTGCCCATGACGTGGCCCAAAACCTCATGGAACGCGCCGAAGCCGTCGCTGGCAGCAACCCTTATCAGGCCGCTGAACTGCGCAGCGCTGCTTCGGCCTACCTCAGCGTAGTGCGCTGAGGTCTCGTCATTTCTTCAGCGTAGTGCGCTGAGGTATCGTCA
>RDZZ01000134.1 GCA_004293655.1 Polaromonas sp.
GCGGGATTAACAAGGCGCCAAAGTTTTAAGATCAGTGCTTGACGCATCCGATGCACTATCAGGAGTTTTCAAATGATTCAGACCTTTACCGTGACTGGCATGACCTGTGGCCACTGCGAAAAAGCGGTGACCCACGCACTCAAGCAACTTGACCCGCAAGCTCAGGTCACCATAGACCGCAGTGCCAATCGGGTGGACGTTGAGTCTGATCAAGCGCGTGCGCTTTTGAGTCAGGCCATGACGGATGAGGGCTACACCGTCGCTTCATGATGCCTTGACTGCTCGGTTTAGAGTCAAAAAAGCCCGCAAATTGCGGGCTTCCAAGCGCTCACCACGCACCCAAACCAGATGGAGACCTAGCCCATGTGCAGACCACCGTTGAGCGAGAAGTCTGCGCCTGTGGCGTAACCGCCTTCGCTTGACGCAATCCACGAAATGATGGATGCAATCTCTTCAGGCTGACCCAGGCGCTTGGCAGGCACGCCCGCGACGATTTTCTCCAGCACATCCGGGCGAATGGCTTTGACCATGTCCGTGCCGATGTAGCCGGGGCTCACGGTGTTGACCGTCACGCCCTTGGATGCGACTTCTTGCGCCAGCGCCATGGTGAAACCGTGCAGCCCGGCTTTGGCGGTGGAGTAGTTGACTTGCCCGAACTGGCCTTTCTGACCATTGACCGAGCTGATGTTGATGATGCGGCCAAAGCCAGAGGTCACCATGTCTTCAATGACCTGCTTGGTCACGTTGAACATGCTGTTGAGGTTGGTCGAGATCACCGCGTCCCAGTCGGCCTTGCTCATTTTTCTAAACTGGCCGTCACGCGTGATACCCGCGTTGTTGACCAGCACGCTGACCGGGCCATGTTCTTTTTTGACCTTGTCGAAAGCTTCAACGGTGGACTCCCAATCGCCGACATTGCCGACCGAGGCGTAGAAGGTGTAACCCAGGGCTTTTTGCTCATCGAGCCATTTGGTGAAGTCACGCGTGGGGCCGCACCCTGCCACCACGGTGAAGCCGTCTTTGGCCAGACGCTGGCAGATGGCGGTACCGATGCCGCCCATACCACCGGTGACGTAAGCTACTTTGTTTGACATAGTGTTGTCCTTGATTTTTTATGAATGATGCTATAAATTAAATAGCTGCATGCGCCCGTATTAATTGCGCTACAGCCCATTTTGACCTGAAACTCAGCGCTCCAGTGTTAGGGCAACCCCCATGCCGCCGCCAATACACAGGCTGGCAATGCCTTTCTTGGCGTTGCTGCGCACCATCTCGTGCAGCAGTGTGACCAGAATGCGGCAACCCGACGCACCAATCGGGTGGCCAATCGCAATCGCACCGCCATTGACGTTGACCCGGCTGGTGTCCCAGCCCATTTCCTGGTTGACGGCGCAGGCTTGTGCGGCAAAAGCTTCGTTGATCTCCAGCACGTCGAGGTCTTGCGCTTTCCAGCCGGCGCGCTGTAGCGCCTTGGTCGAGGCAGGCACCGGGCCCATGCCCATGTAAGCGGGGTCCAGGCCCGTGGTGGCGTAGCTGGCAATGCGGGCCAGAGGCGTCAAGCCCAGTGCGGCGGCTTTTTTGGCCGTCATGACCATCACGGCAGCTGCGCCATCGTTTAAGCCCGATGCATTGCCGGCGGTCACGCCACCGGCTTTGTCAAACGCGGGGCGCAAACCGGCCAGCACTTCGGCACTCGTTTTGCGGTTGATGAACTCGTCCACCGCGAAGACGATTGGCTCCCCCTTTTTCTGGGCAATCGAAAACGGCACGATTTCGTCCTTGAACTTGCCCGCGTCTTGCGCAGCAGCGGCTTTTGTCTGGCTGGCAAGGGCCAGCGCGTCCTGGGCTTCGCGTGAAATGCCGTATTTTTTGGCCACGTTTTCAGCCGTGATACCCATGTGGTACTGGTTGTACACATCCCACAGGCCATCAACAATCATCGAGTCCACCATCTTCCAGTCGCCCATGCGCTGGCCTTCGCGCGAGCCGCTCAGCACATGCGGTGACAGGCTCATGCTTTCCTGGCCACCTGCAATCACGATCTCGCTGTCACCAGTGGCCACAGACTGTGCGGCCAGCATGACGGCTTTCAGACCGGAGCCGCACACCGCGTTGATGGTCAGCCCTGGAATGCCCTGCGGAAAACCTGCCTTGAGTACCGCCTGCCGCGCCGGGTTCTGGCCTACGCCTGCTGTCAGCACCTGGCCCATGATGACCTCGCCGATCTGGTCAGCCGACAGGCCTGAGCGCTCCAGCACGGCCTTGATGACGGCAGCGCCCAACTCAGTGGCGGGCGTTTTGGCCAGAGTGCCGCCAAATTTACCCACCGCGGTGCGGCCTGCTGCAACGATAACGATGTCTTCCATGATGTCTTCCTTGTGATGAAACTGCTTGTGAAAATTAAATCGTAACTGCTCAAATGGCTGAAGAATTTCCAACGCGGAGTAGTCAGGGGAGCGCGGAGGACGCGGAGATTGAATTGAAAAATCCAGGTAAGCCCTTGTTCAACCGCCCATTTTCCGCGTCCTCCGCGTCGCTCCTCTTCTCCGCGTTGAGGATTTCTCCGTTTTTTTTAGTTGATCCAATACCTCGGGCTGGGTAACCCAATCAAATCGAATCAATCAGGCTTTTGCCTTGACGTAACGGCCCGGTGCCGCCTCAATCGCCTTGTACTTGCGGCTGCCATAGGTTTTGGGTGCGGCAATCTGTTTGCCTGCATGGCCCTTGAGCCAGCCTGACCAGTCTGTCCACCAGCTGCCGGGGTGTTCGGTGGCGGTTTTCAGCCAGTCGCTCTGCGCTGGCGGAAACTTGTTGGCAGGCAGTTGGTTGTTGGTCCAGTAACTGCGCTTGTTTTTGGCGGGCGGGTTGATCACCCCTGCAATGTGGCCGGATGCGCCCATGACAAAGCGCTTTTTGCCTGGCAAAAGCTGGGTTGATGCGTAGGCACCGCCAATCGGCACGATATGGTCTTCACGCGAGCCGTAGATGTACACCGGCGTGTCAATCTGGCTCAAATCAACCTGTTGGCCGCATACCGTGGTCTTGCCGGGCTTGATGAGGTTGTTCTCAAAGTAGGTGTTTCGCAAATACCAGGCGTAAAACGGGCCGGGCAGGTTGGTGGAGTCGCTGTTCCAGTACAGCAGGTCAAAGGGCGGTGGGGTCTCACCCTTGAGGTAGTTGCCCACCACGTAGTTCCACACCAGATCATTGGGGCGCAAAAAGCTGAAGGTCGAGGCCAGATCTTGCCCCTTGAGCAAACCGCCTTGCCCCATTTCAGACTCGCGCTGGCTGACGGTGGTCTCGTCAATGAAGATGTCCAGAATGCCGGTGTCCGAAAAATCCAGCAGCGACGTGAGCAGCGTGACGCTGGCAGCGGGTTGTTCACCTTTGGCCGCCAGCACCGCAAGCGCCGTGGTCAAAATCGTGCCGCCTACACAAAAGCCCAGTGTGTTGATGGTCTGTGACCCGGTGATGTCCTGCACCAGTTCAATCGCCTTGATGGCCGCGTGCCCGATGTAGTCGTCCCAGGTTTTGCCCGACATGGAAGCGTCAGGGTTGCGCCAGCTCAGCACAAACGTGCGGTGGCCCTGGCTGACAGCGTAGCGAATCAGGGAGTTTTCGGGCTGCAGATCGAGAATGTAGAACTTGTTGATGCAGGGCGGCACCAGCAAGAAAGGCTTTTCATAGACTTTAGGGGTGAGTGGCTTGTACTCCAGCAACTGGAAAAATTCGTTTTCAAACACCACTGCACCTTCGGTAGTGGCCACGTTTTTACCAACCTCGAACAGGCTCTCGTCCGTCATGGACACATGGCCTTGCTTCAAGTCGTGCAACAAATTGACGATGCCACGGGCAATGCTTTGGCCTTGGGTGTCGATGGCTTTTTTCTGGGCATCGACATTCAAGCTCAGAAAATTGCTGGGCGCCGATGCGGCCATCCATTGCTCGACGGCAAACCGGACACGGGCTTTGGTTTTGGCGTCACTCTCCACCGCATCCGCCATGCCCATCAGGGTGCGTGAATTGAGCAAATAGCTGGCGGCAGAGAATTTGGCGACCGGGTTGTCGCTCCAGGCCTGGGCAGAAAACCGCTTGTCCGGCATGGCCTGTGAAGCCGCGCCTGGCTGCAGGGTCTGCGTCCAGAGTGCTGCAGCGTCTTCAAGATAGCTTTGCTGGATTTTTTGCAGTTGTGCCGCATCAAACGTGATTTGCGGCTGTGAAGGCAACGGGAAGGACGGCGGCGCGAGCTTGGAAAAATCCATGGACGGAAAACCCGCAGCCCCGGTTTGTGTGCCCGCCGGGCTGACACCGCCAAAAGCGCCCAGGGCTTGCTGCAAGCCTGCGCTCAAGGTCTCTTGCATGTGTTGGACCGCCTGGGCCCAGTTTGCGTCAGAATTCATGGTGTTTCCCAGTTTGCAGACAGCGTTTTGGCGAATCTTTGAAGCTGCCATTTTCGCAGTGTTTAGACTGTAAATTCTAAAATTCAGTTCGGTCTTGAAGTTTTTCCTGGAGTTTTATGTACCTGGTTGTCATCGCCTGGATTTACGTTGTACTCATGATGAGTGTGGCTGAAGCTGCCAACACCACCGGAACGGTACTGGGTGCCGTGATGACGTTCTTCCTGTATGGGGTGGGCCCCTGCGCTTTGGTGGTCTATTTGATGCGCACCCCGGCACGCAACAAGGCCGCCAAGATGCGCCGCGCCGAAGAAGTGGCACGGCACCAGGCTCAGACCGCTGTTGCGGCTGAACCATCGGTCAACCTACTGGCAAAGCCCTCGCAGGCAGCGTCACTCCCGCCAGACGGCAGCAGCCATGCGACCAGTGGTTCGCCAGCCGTTGCCCTGGAGCCCGGCATCGCGCCGGTGCGAAAAGAACCTTGACGGGTTGCTGGCAGTACACCACGGCGCCGTGCCGTCGTTGCCGTAGATCTGGGTGATGCCCAGTGCCTGCAGGCGAAGGCGCGCCAGCCCAGACAAATCAGCCAGGTACTTGCCAGCGCCAACGCTGCTGAAACATTCGGCTGATGCGGGCTGCGCAGCTTCAAACCAGGTTTTGACTTCAGGCCCCACTTCAAAAGCGCCCGGGCCAATGCATGGCCCCAGCCATGCTATTGTTTTAATAGCGGGTAGCACATATCCAGATTGCCGTGGCGGCCTAAAAGATGCACAAATGGAGGCATAAACCGACTCCAGCACGCCCACACCATCCGGGCCGCCCGCCAGGCCGCGCCAGCCTGCATGGGCTGCGGCCACCACCGAGCCATCTTCAGTACACAGCAGCACCGGCAGGCAGTCTGCCACCATGACGGTGCAGGCCAGCCGGTCAAGGGTGGCGACGCAAGCATCGGCCGGGTAGCCATCGACGGCGTGTGTATGCGTATGTGTGTGGGTATCGAGCATGGCCACGTTGGTGCCGTGAACCTGCTGGAGAAACACGCTGCGCGCCCCTGTTGCCTGGGCCAGCAAAGCCCGGTTGGCGTTGACATGTGCTGGCATGTCACCCACGTGGTCGCCCAGGTTCATGCTGTCCCAGGGTGCATTTGACGTGCCGCCCTGCCGTGTGGTGAAGACTGCCCGCACGTTGGCAGGGGCGGGCCAGTCGGGCACCAGCCACTCCGGGGGCCATGCAGGCCCGCCAGAGTCCAACTCACGGTTCAAAATCAGGGCAGCTCGACGGCTGCGCTTTTTCAAAGGCGGGCAAGGCCATGCAGGCCTGGTAAGCCGCCAGGGTGCGCGGCAGCCCCGCCAGACTCACGTCAAAGCGCTGGGCATTGAAGATTTGCGGCACCAGACAACAGTCGGCCAGTGTGGGCGTGTCGCCATGGCAAAAAGTCGATGCATCGCTTTGTGCCAGCTGACGCTCAAAAGCCTGCAGTCCTTCACGACACCAGTGCCGGTACCAGGCATTTTTGGCCTCGTCACCCAGCTTGAGTTCACTGGACAGGTATTTCAGGATGCGCAGGTTGTTGACCGGGTGGGTGTCGCAGGCAATCGACTGGGCCAGCGCGCGGACTCTGGCACGGCCTGCCGGGTCTGCGGGCAGCAGGGCGGGCGTGGGGTGCTTTTCGTCGAGGTATTCAATGATGGCCATGGACTGCGAGAGTTTTTGGCCATCGACTTCAAGCAGCGGCACCAGCGTGTCGGCTGACAGGGCCGCATAAGGCTCTTTTTTATGTTCGCCCCGAGCGATATGAACCGCAACATAGTCATAGGGCAGACCCTTGAGTTCCAGGGCGATCCGGACGCGGCAGGACGCAGACGAGCGGAAATAATTGTGCAGTTTCATAGTCATATTGAAAGCATAAACTGAAACTCAAGCAGATGGACTGCATGGATGGCTCAATCGCCTGCGCGACTGAGCCATGCCGCTGGCCCCGCTACCATCGGCAGTGTCCGTAAAAACCCGTTTTCAGTGGAGATACCTCATGACCGCCATCACAGCCTTGACCAACCACCAAATCCGCCTTGCCAGCCGCCCCGTGGGCCTGCCCACACGAGCCAACTGGCGCAGCACGACAGAGCCTGTGGCCGAACCCGGCCCTGGCGGCGTGCTGGTCAAAACACTCTACCTGTCGCTTGACCCGGCCATGCGCGGCTGGATGAACGAAGGCAAAAGCTACATCCCGCCGGTTGAAATCGGTGCCGTGATGCGGGCTGGCGGTGTCGGGCAGGTCATCGCTTCAAACAACCCGGCCTTTGCTGTGGGCGACCATGTCAACGCCGGGCTGGATGTGCAGGAGTACTGCCTGATACCCGAGGCGCAGGTCAAACGCAGCGGCATGTTCAAGATCGATCCACGCCTGGGGCTGACGACCTGGCTCAACGTGCTGGGCATGCCCGGCATGACGGGCTTTTTTGGCCTGATGGAAGTCGGCATGCCCCAGCCGGGTGAAACCGTGGTGGTCTCGGGCGCTGCTGGCGCGGTGGGCCAGACGGTGGGCCAGATTGCCAAGCTCAAAGGCTGCCGCGTGGTGGGCATTGCGGGCGGGCAGGCCAAGTGTGACTGGGTTGTCAATGAACTAGGCTTTGACGCCTGCATCGACTACAAAAACAGCGACGTGCGCACAGGCCTGAAAGAGCACTGCCCCCAAGGCGTGGACATCTACTTTGACAACGTTGGCGGTGAGATTCTGGACATGGTTCTTGCCAAGATCAACCGCAAAGCCCGCATCATCATTTGCGGTGCCATCAGCCAGTACAACAACACCACACCCGTCAAAGGCCCCACAAACTACCTGTCACTGCTGGTCAACCGTGCGCGCATGGAAGGCATTGTGGTGTTTGACTACGCTGACCGCTACCACCTGGGTGTCGCCGAGATGGCGGGCTACCTCAAGGCGGGCACCATGAAAAGCAAAGAAGACGTGGTGCAGGGGCTGGAGAATTTCCCCGAAACGCTGCTCAAACTTTTCAATGGTGAAAACTTTGGCAAGCTGGTGTTGCAGGTGGCGGCAGAATAAACGCTGCAAGCTGCTGGCTTGGCCAGGCGCCATGGGTGCTGCGCCATTGATGCAGCGCTACTGACCGTCCCTGACCAGCCGAACGGCACCAGGAAAGCTGCGCGCGCCCTCGCCCGCGTTGCCGTCAGCAAACCCGACAAACATGAAGTAGCCCGGGCCAACACTGCTGGATGTCCAGAAGCGGGCCACGGGTGTTGCTGGAAAGGCGATCGCGTCAATGGCGGCCTTGCCTTCTTCGGCCTCACGCACAGCCACGATGCTTGACAACTCCTTCAGAGTCGGCAGGCGCCATGGCTGGCCGCTCGACGTGGCTTCGGCTTTGGCCAGGGCGGCTGCATCAGACTGGTTCAAATACACCACCTGGCCCACGCAAGTGCGCACTTTCCACGACATTCCTTCTGCACAACGCTGCCAGACCAGACTGGTTTTGCTGTCAGTGATTTCCTGCCCGTCGGCAGAGGCACTGTAGCGCTGCTGAGCTGACGCCGGGTTAACGGTCAACAAAGCCAAAGGCAGGCTTGCGCCCAAAACAGCCAACATGGCCGACGCAAAAGAGTTCATAAAAATCATGAGGTCACCCGGTGGGCAGATTAAGTTCAAACAATGGATGCACGCGCGCCCATGCAGGCGAAAGGCTGTCAGACAAGTGCTTTCATTGGGGTGCTTTCATTGGGCCAACGCATCCCGCCTGCGTGAGGTCAACCACTATGTTAAGTGCATGCATCTCACGCAAATATGGGGAAGCTACTTATGTGGCACTGGCAACGGGCGGCTACGCGCCTGGGCGGCATTACACTGGACTGCGCAATGTTGCCTGTCCTTGACAAGCGAGAGCCATGAACGCTGAACAAAACGAAAAGCTCACCCGCATCACGCCGGGCACGCCGTGCGGGCAGTTGCTGCGCCAGTACTGGCAGCCCGCCGCGCTGGTCGATGAGTTTGACCCCGCGCTGGACGAGCGCATGGCATTGCGCCCTCTCAAAGCCGTGACCCTGCTGGGGCAAAGCCTGGTGCTGTTCAAAGACGCAACAGGTGCCTGGGGTCTGCTTGACCGCGACTGCGCGCACCGGGGTGCTGACCTGTCGTTTGGCCGGCTTGAAACTGCAGCGCAAGGCGGCGGGCTGCGCTGCCCTTTTCATGGCTGGAAGTTCGCCGCTGACGGGCGCTGCCTGGAAACCCCGGCCGAGCCTGCAGGAAGCAGGCTGTGCGAGCGCATTGCCCAACGCAGCTACCCCGTGGTTGAAAAAAGCGGCGTGCTGTTTGCGTGGCTGGGCGAGACTGATCGCCCTGCGCCGCCCCTGCCCGCATTTGACTGCTTTACTGCACCTGCAACCCATAGTTTTGCCTTCAAGGGTTTGTGGCATGCCAACTGGCTGCAGGCGTTTGAAGTGGGAATTGACCCGGCACACCCGTCTTTTTTGCACCGCTTTTTGCAGGATGAGGCTTTAAACGAGGTGGGCGACAACCCGGCGGGCAAGCAATTCAGAAGTGCCAGCGTCGGCACGGCTGGCGGCGAGCACTGGCCCATGACTCGCATCATGCGCGAGTTTGCACAGCCCGACATTCGTCTTGAGAGCAGACCGTGGGGCATGCAGCTGACCGCACTGCGCCACATGAGCGAGGCTTTGACCCATGTGCGGGTGACACAGGCCATTTTTCCCGCGACATTTGTGATTCCCCTCTCAAGCACCATGACCATCACCCAGATGCATGTACCGGTAGATGACACACACACCTACTGGTACACCTTTTTCACCAGCTTTGCCGCACCGCTCGACAAAACGGCCATGCGCGCCCAGCGCCAGCAGTTCATCACCCTGCCTGACTACATTCCCAAAGCGGGCCGTCACAACGGCTGGGGGTTTGATCCGCATGAGCAAACCAGCACCACCTACCTGGGCATGGGCGAGGAGGACATCAATGTGCATGACCAGTGGGCGGTAGAGAGCATGGGCGCGATTGCCGACCGCACGCGCGAGCACCTGGGCACCAGCGACAAGGTCATCATGGCCAATCGCCGGGTATTGCTCAAGGCGATAGACACTGTTGAAAAAGGCGGCACAGCGCCCGGCATTGCCGATGCTGTTCTGGCAGCGGAAATGATCGGTCCAGACACGGTGGACGGCATTGCACCTGCTGGCGACTGGCTCAACTGGTGGCAAAGCACCGCGCGCGCCAAGCGCGAGGGCGCCGCATGGCTTGCAGCATCCATGCGGCCCGGCTTGCCCGATGCACCGGACGCGTCATGACCAGCTTTGCGCAGCTCTGCGGCCTGCACGACGGCACGCGCCAGGCGGCATGGACCCAAACCGCTCAACGCCTGGACGCCAGCGGCATGGAGCTGGTGCGCTTTGCCTGGTGCGATTTGCACGGCATGCTGCGCGGCAAAACACTGGTGGCCGCCAGAGCCGCTCAGGCCATGCGGGATGGCGTGGGCATGGTCAGCACGCTGCTGCTCAAAGACAGCGCTGACCGCACGGCCTACCCGGTGTTTGAACCCGATGGTGCAGCGGGATTGCCCGGCTTTGAGTGTGGGGCCAATGTGCTGTTGCTGGCAGACCCCGCCAGCTTCCAACCCCTGCCCTGGGCCGACAAGACCGGCTGGGTACAGTGCCAGAGCTGGTTTCCAGATGGGCAACCCGTCCCGTTCGACACTCGGCGGCTGCTGCAAACCGCGCTCAAGCAGCTGGCAGATGCAGGCTACGGCATGAAGTGCGGGCTGGAGGTCGAGTTTCACATCTACAAGATCAAACCTGACGGACTCAGGCACGCGCTGGACCCTCAGCACGCCAGCTGGCCCGGCCCGGCAGCCCCAGACGTCAGCCTGATCCACCCCGGCTACCATCTGCTGTCAGAGCAGTGGATGGACATGGCGGAAGAACCCATGCGGATTGTGCAGCGCACCGCCCAGGCACTGGGTTTGCCGCTGCTATCGCTTGAAATCGAGCTGGGCCCCAGCCAGGTTGAGGCCGTGTTTGACGCCACCGATGCCTTGCGCGCTGCTGACAACATGGTGCTGTTCAGAAGCGCTGCCAAGCAGGCGCTGCGCCGGGCGGGCTACCACGCCACGTTCATGTGCAGGCCGCCTTTTGCTCACATCATGTCCAGCGGCTGGCACTTGCACCAGTCGCTGGTAGATTTAAAAACGGGTGTCAATCTGTTTGCACGCAACACGCCAGCACCTGGCACCACGCTGCTGGACGCCCGGCACACCCTGTCCACGGCAGGCGAGCACTACCTGGCCGGGCTGCTGGCCCACGCGCGCAGCATGGCGGCGTTTTGCACTCCCACACTCAACGGCTATGAGCGGTTCAGGCCCCATGCCCTGGCTCCGCAGTCTGTGCTGTGGGGCCGTGACAACCGGGGCGCCATGCTGCGCGTGATCGGCCAGTGCAACGACGCTGCCACGCGCATTGAAAACCGCATTGGGGAGCCAGCAGCCAACCCCTACCTCTACATCGCCTCACAAATCCACGCCGGGCTGGACGGCCTGCGCCGCCAGTTGCGTGCGCCACCCGCCACCGACGCCCCCTACGCTGCCACGGCAGAAAAACTGCCCACCCGCTTGCCAGAGGCGCTGCAGGTCTTGCGCGACGACGCGGTATTTTGCGGGGCTTTTGGCAGCGACTTCATCCGTATTTTTGACCGCATCAAGCAGGCAGAAATCACCCGATATGCCGAGGCCGAAGACAAGGCCGAATGGCAGCGGCGCGAATACTTTGGCCGTATCTGACAGCACAGCAGCGCAACAACGCAGCACGCCTCATCACCCATGAAACCCACCATTACTATTCATTTCATAGCAGCTGATTCAAGCAGGCAAAGCCACAGGGGCAGAATTGGCCAAAGTTTGATGGCTGCCGCCACCGCCAGCGATGTCGATGGCGTTGCAGCCGACTGTGGCGGACTGCTGACGTGTGCCACGTGCCATGTGTTTGTGGCCGAGCCGTTTGCATCAAACCTGCCGCCCCCCGACGCCGAAGAGCTGGCCATGCTGGCTTTCACCGCCACAGCCCGCCAGCCCAACAGCCGCCTGAGCTGCCAGATCACCCTGACTGCTGCACTTGACGGTTTGACGGTAAGGCTGCCTGCCTCGCAGTATTGATAAATAGTGGCAAGTATTGACAAATCATCCACCTACAGGAGAGCGCATGATTCTCGAGTTCGCCGACGCCTCGCATCCAGCCCGGTCAGCAAACCGCTTTTGACGAAGCTATCAAGCATGGTGTCCGGGAGGTGATCTCC
Organism: Polaromonas sp.; assembly: GCA_004293655.1. GTDB lineage: Bacteria > Pseudomonadota > Gammaproteobacteria > Burkholderiales > Burkholderiaceae_C > Polaromonas. Next base: position 11,707 of record RDZZ01000134.1, read on the forward strand.
ACAGCCAAGGGCTTTCAAGACTACAAAGTCAACAAAGATATTGAAAGCCCTGAGCGCTATATTTTGCAAATTTTCTGAGACACGCTGAAAAACCACACGATTGGTTTTCAGCAGTCACTGGCCTTTATCTGCTGGCGGGCGATTGTCAGGCTGCTTTTTTGCTAGGGCCTGTTAACAATCAAGCCAGCCAGATGTAGGCGCAAGTCAGACTGATCATGCCAAAGAAGTTACGTGCAAGTTTTTCATAGCGCGTGGCAATACGGCGAAACTGCTTGAGACGACCAAAGAACCGTTCCACCAAGTTACGATCTTCATACACATGGCGGTCATACTCTCTTTGCTCCACACGGTTGGCTTTAGGCGGTATAACCGCTTGAATATTGTGCTGCGCCAAGTACTCCAGCAAGGCATTGGCGTCATAGGCCTTATCGCCCAGAACGGCATCAGCTTTAAATCCCTCGATCAATGCCTGCGCATGCGTCACATCGCTGAGCTGTCCTGCACTGAGAAAACAGCGCAGCGGATTGCCAAGCGCATCGACTGCCACATGGATTTTGGTGCTCAGCCCGCCTCTGGAGCGACCCATGGCTTGATCGCCTGCTTTTTTTGGGCACCAGCTGCATGTTGGTGGGCTCTGACGACAGTGCTGTCAATCATGAGTGCCTCCAAATCCTGGTCTGCGCCAAGCACTTTCATGATGCCAAGCCACCTGCCGCGTTTGCACCAACGGTTAAAACGTGTGTATGTGGTGTGCCAACTCCCAAGCTCTGGGGGCAAATCACGCCAGGGCGCACCTGTTCGGGCGATCCATAGAACGGCCTCTGTAAATTGCCGATTGTCTGCAGCTGTGACTCCGCTGTCACTGGCTTTGCCGGGCAACAT
>RDZZ01000135.1 GCA_004293655.1 Polaromonas sp.
ATGCGGGGCAAATATCAAAATATCCATGGTCGGGCCCTTCTGAATTGTCAAGCGATGGCTAGCATTGTGTACGCGAAGCAAACCAACAAGATGCTCAACTGTATTGAATCAACGTCCGCGTTCACCTAGCGTGCAAAGAAATATCAACAACACTCAGCGGTGCACCCGGGTTCACCGGCGGCCAGATGCCGCGCTTCATAGCAAACAGTCTGGCATCAACACATCGGGCGCAGGTTTGGGGATGGCGATTTGAGCCAGGCCACGCTCCAACGACGATGCGCTGGGGTTTTCGACAAACACACAGCGTTTGCCGGTGCGCTTGCAAAAGTCTTTGACGCGCCAGTAGGCGTTGTGGCTGATGCAACCCGTCTGGCAAATCACCAGGTCGGCCGCGGCCAAGTTGGCATCCAGCACCGAGGCGTTGTCCTCTACGCCGCCGTCGTGGTGTGCAAATTTTCCGCCCACGCGCTCCACCACGTCGCGGTAGTTGGACTCAAGCTCGACAAAAGCCGTGGGGTCGTGGGTAGCATGCAGCGTCAGCGTGGGCACCGGCAAGCGGCCCGTGGGCTGGCTGTCAGCGGCCAGCAGGGCCACGGCGGCAGGGTCTGCGGCGTAACGCAACACACCTTGGTTCAACGCGGCATCGTTGCTGCTGCCTTTGTAAACCACGGCTTCATTTTCAAACGGGTTGCGGCCCTGCAGGCGGTGCTGTACCAGGTCTTCAAACAGCCAGGTGGCCCAGTTGAGGTGGCCCAGCAGTGAGCGCTCGGGAATCTTCACCACATTCAAGATATCGCTCAGGCGTTGCTGCTGCGCCGCGCTGCGTTGGGCGGGGGGCAGGCGCAGGCCGGTGCAGTCGTCCACGCGCTGGGCCAGCTCGGCCCGGCTCAGCGTTGCGCCTTTGGGCAGACCCATCCACAGCGGGTAGGCGGGCTCGTCAGCCTTGGGGTGGTTTTGGCAAATGTACTGGTACACCACCCGCAAATCGAGCCTGAAGTTGTAGGCCACCGCGCCGCCGCCCAGCACCGCGCTGGTCAGCAAAACGCCGTCATACGGCGACTTGCCGTTGTGCGACGTGTGTGATGTGGCAAACAGCTCAATGGCTTTGGAGGCCACGCCACCGCCGTAGCTTTGCCCGTGCAGCAGCGTGCGGCGCGGCTGGCCGACATGCTGCACAAAAATCTGGCGTACTCGCTCGGTGTCTTCAGCGGCCACCGTCACGCCATAGCCGCCGCGCCGGTAAGTCGAGCCAACCCAGGCATAGCCCGCCTTGACGGTCACCGCCCAGCGCTTGAGGTCTTCTTCAGTGCGTTCGGCACGCGGCGCACCCAGCTCGGGGCCGCCGTGGGCATGCACCACCAGCACTTGATTCCACTGCGTCGGGATGGCGATCCAGTAAAAAGCGCCCACACCGTCCTGGCCCTTGTAGCACTTGGCGATGGCGGCCAGCGGTGCGGGGCAGGTGGTGGCGTTGCAGCGGCTGTGGGGCATCTGCGCCCCAGGCCCGGGCAGTACACACAAGGAAAACAAGGCAAATGGTCAAGCCCGTGGCCTGCGCTGTTTTTTTGATCATGGTGCCTCGAAGCGAAATTTTAAAAACCGAAACACCAGCCAACGCTACTAAAAACATAGCTGAAAGTCCAATGCAGCATTGCAGTGGCGGCCTATTTTCTTCTGAAAAGTGCAGCTGCCTTGCCCGGTGTGCCCTCGGGCCTGGCAGGCAGGTTCTGCACATTGCTGCTGGCGATCACGCCGCCACCCAGGCACACGTCACCGTCGTACAGCACGGCAGACTGCCCCGGTGTCACGGCCCACTGGTTTTGCGCAAACACCAACTCACAACTGAGCTGTGTGGCGCTGCGCAACTGGCAGGCGGCATCCACCTGCCGGTAGCGCGCCTTGGCGGCCAGCTCGCCGGGCACTGGCGCGGTGCCCGCTACCCAGCTGCAGTCTTGCGCACCAAGCTCAGTGGACTGCAGCCACGGGTGGTCGTGGCCTTGCACCACCCACAGCGTGTTGGTGGCCAGGTCTTTGCGGGCCACAAACCACGGCGTGTGCTCGCCTGCCCCGCGCTGGCCAGCGGCCTGCAGCGCTTTGAGTTGCGCGCCTTTGGCCTTGACGCCACCAATGCCCAGCCCCTGGCGTTGGCCCAGCGTGTAGAAGCTCAGGCCCACGTGTTCGCCCAGCACACGGCCTTTGTCGCTTTTGATCAGGCCGGGAGCCTTGGCGATGTAGCGGTTTAAAAACTCGCGAAAAGGCCGTTCGCCAATAAAGCAGATACCGGTCGAGTCTTTTTTCTTCGCGTTCGGCAGGCCGATCTCGTCAGCGATGCGGCGCACTTCGGTCTTTTTCAATTCACCCACCGGGAACAGCGTTTTTGACAGCTGCGCCTGGTTGAGCCGATGCAAAAAGTAGCTCTGGTCTTTGGCCGGGTCCAGGCCCTTGAGCAGCTCGTGCAGGCCAGTGGCCTCGTTGTGCCGCACCCGGGCGTAGTGGCCCGTGGCTATTTTTTCGGCCCCCAGGCGCATGGCGTGGTCTAAAAAAGCTTTGAACTTGATCTCGGCATTGCACAAAATATCAGGGTTGGGTGTGCGGCCCGCTTCGTATTCGCGCAAAAACTCGGCAAAGACGCGGTCTTTGTAGCTGGCTGCAAAGTTGACGTGCTCGATCTCGATGCCGATCACGTCTGCCACGGCTGCGGCATCTACAAAGTCAATGTTGGACGAGCAGAAATCCGAGTCATCATCGTCCTCCCAGTTCTTCATGAAGATACCGATGACTTCATGGCCCTGTTGTTTGAGCAAATACGCGGTCACCGCCGAATCGACGCCGCCGCTCAAACCAACAACGATTCTCTGTCTGGATTTTTTTGCATCATGCATGCCTGTGATTATCCTCATGCGGCGCGGCAAGGCGTCTTTTTGCAGCTTTTCAGAATGACGTGACTGAGAACAGCAACACAGCGGGCTGCCTACTTTCGAGCAGAGCCACTGACCACAGCCACAGGAAAGATATGAAAAGGGCCTCCAGGGCAGGCCAGACAAGCACCAGCTGCTATCAAAAAGTTAGCGGATTCAGCCGCCGAATCAACCGCCAAATCAGCCGCTAAAAACAGACGGATCGGTGCTCACCAAGTCCAGCGGGTAGCGCCGCCCGGCCAGGTAGTCTTCCATGCAGCGCAGCAGCAGCGGACTGCGGTGCCTGCCGGTGCTGGCCCGGATCTCATCGGCTGTCAGCCACACGGTGCGCACAATGCCGACATCCAGCGCCTGGCCTTCAACATGCGCGCCCAGCTCGCCGCAAAACGCAAACCGCAGGTAGGTGATGTCCAGCACCACGCCATCGCTCTGGACTTGCTCGAAGCGCGACATGTACACCCCGACGATGGCGGTTGGTGTGAAGCCAAACGCGGTTTCTTCCAGCGTCTCGCGGGCGCAGCCCTGCACCAGGCTTTCGCCGGGGTCCAGGTGGCCCGCCGGGTTGTTGAGCTTTAAGCCGTCGCGGGTCTCCTCTTCGACCAGCAGGAACTTCTGGACGCCGTCGAAGTGCTTTGAGATCACTGCTGCAACCGTGACGCTGGGTTTCCATCGATGATTCATGGGGCATGATTATGTGTGCAGACCGTGACTTCTGAAAGTCATGCTGTTTTAAGCCTCTACAGCAATATCTGTAAGGTTTGTTTGCTATTGAAAAAGAAGCATGTGTGGCGTACGGGCGACAACCCGGATGAACAAGCCACATGACTGGGCAGAGGCTTGCGAGCGCAACATCACCGATGTCGGCACCTTTGGTAACCCAGTTGTTACTGGCGTCATGCGAGCATGTCAGAATGAGAAATCAACGCACATCAAAATGACATGGAGACTTTTCAAATGCCCCGTCGCGCCACCAAAATCGTTGCCACCCTTGGCCCCGCATCGAGTGACCCAGCGCTGCTGGAGAAAATGATTCGCGCAGGTGTCAACGTGGTTCGCCTGAACTTCAGCCACGGCAAGGCGCAAGACCACATCAACCTCGCTGCGGTGGTGCGGCAAGCCGCCCAGCGTGCCGGACGCGAAGTCGCCATCATGGCTGACCTGCAGGGGCCAAAAATCCGGGTCGGCAAGTTCGCCGAGGGCAAAGTCCTCTTGGTGTCAGGGGAAAAGTTTGTGCTCGATGCCTCGCGTACCGAGCCGGGCGATGTCAAGGGTGTGGGGCTGGACTACAAAGAGCTGCCGCGTGATGTCAAGGCCGGTGATGTGCTGCTGCTCAACGACGGCCTGATTGTGCTGCTCGTGACTGCCGTGCTGGGTGAAGAGGTCATCACCACCGTCAGGCTGGGCGGCGAGCTGTCCAACAACAAGGGTATCAACAAGCAGGGCGGCGGGCTGACCGCGCCAGCACTGACCGCCAAGGACATGGACGACATCAAGACCGCCATGAGCTTTCAGGCCGACTACGTGGCCGTGAGTTTTCCGAAAAACGCCACCGACATGGAAATGGCACGCCAGCTGTGCAACGTGGCAGCAAGCGCGTACAAACACAAACCCGGCCTGATTGCAAAAATCGAGCGTGCAGAAGCCATTCCCAACCTGGCAGAGATTTTGCGGGTCAGCGACGGCATCATGGTCGCGCGCGGTGACCTGGCCGTTGAAGTCGGCAATGCCGCCGTGCCCGCCCTGCAAAAGCGCATGATCAAAATGGCGCGGGCGCAGGACAAGGTGGTGATTACTGCCACGCAGATGATGGAGAGCATGATCTTGAACCCGGTGCCTACCCGCGCTGAAGTCAGCGATGTGGCCAACGCCGTGCTCGATGGCACCGATGCCGTGATGCTCAGCGCCGAGACCGCTGCGGGCAAATTTCCGCTGGAGACCGTCATCGAGATGGCCAATATCTGCCTGGAAGCTGAAAAAGTCGAGTACAAAGACATTGATGCTGATTTCAGCGGCAAAACATTTGCCCGCATCGATCACTCCATCGCCATGGGCGCGCTGTTCACGGCCAGGCACCTGGGTGCCAAGGCCATCGTGGCACTGACTGACAGTGGCTCCACCGCGCTCTGGATGAGCCGCCACGACATCCGGGTGCCGATTTACGCCCTGACCCCGCGCGTCAGCACGCAGCGCAAGATGACCCTCTACAGAAACGTCAGGCCACTGCTGATGGACACCAGCATTGACCGCGACACTGCCCTGGTCCAGGCGGAAGGCCATTTGCTCATCCGCAAAATTGTGCAGAGCGGTGATGTGTACGCGATCACCTGTGGCGAGCCGATGGGCGCACCTGGCGGCACCAACATGCTCAAGGTGTGCCGGGTGGCGTAAACAATGGGCACCTTCAGGCGCCCACAACACCCATCAGCCACTGGCTTGCGCGCACCACCATCAGCCAGGCCAGCTGACCGAAAACCACGCTGAACACCAACGCCGCCGAGCCGATGGCCAGCGACACCAGCAGGGCAATGCCATCGCGGAACATCCAGGCCAGACTGAGCACAACCAGACTGAAGCTGGGCAAAATGTTGCCAAACGGAATCGGCAAGAAAATAACCACCCCCATCACGCAAATCCACAGCGCCCACCACGGCCGGGTGGCGCGGCCAGACAAGGCCAGCATTCGGGGGCTGAGCAGCCGGTCAGCCTGCTCGTACATCCAGGCCAGAAATCCAAGGGTGCGACCTGTCCAGAGCGGACTCAGGCGGATGGCACCGATACGGCCGTGAACGGTGGTCGTTTCCCGGTAACGCGCCCAGCGCCACGCCAGTGCAAAGATGGCCAGACTCAAGATGGTGCCGACACCCGCAACGGGCAGCGTGGTGAACAAGGCCAGCAACATCAGCACAACCGCAGTAGATGCATCGCCGTGCAACTGCAACAGCTCCTGCAGGCTGACGGTGCCAGCCGTGCCTGGGTTCGTTTTGCCCTGTTTGTTGCTGTCAGCGTGAGCATCAGCGGCGGGAGCGTGGGCAGCCTCTTTGGCAGCAGCCCTGAAAATATGAGCCAGCGTGACAGTCAAAAAAACTCCTTGGTTCAGGTGGGACAGGCTGACAGCGGGGCTGTGCAGATGCAAACGGTGTGCCGGTTGATGCTGAAAATTTTATCCCGACCGTCAAAACCAGTCAGCGTTGCGCCGAGGCTCCCTGGCACCGCGCCTTCAAAGCCGCGCGCCCGCGCTGGTGCGGGTGACTGCTTTTGTGCCGTCCAATCAGGCCCGACGTTAGAATCATTGGCGTGAGTTACAAGGCAATTACCACGCCCGGAATCGTTTTCCATCCCTTCCCATTCCCCTCATTTTTAGGACACCATCATGGCACTCGTTTCAATGCGCGAGCTGCTGGACCACGCCGCAGTCAACACCTATGGCATTCCAGCGTTCAACGTCAACAACCTCGAGCAGGTGCAAGCCGTGATGCAGGCCGCTGACGAGGTGGGTGCCCCGGTCATCCTGCAGGCCAGCGCCGGTGCGCGCAAGTACGCCGGTGAGTCCTTCATCAAGCACCTGATTGCCGCCGCCATTGAGGCCTACCCGCACATCCCGCTGGTCATGCACCAAGACCACGGCCAAAGCCCGGACGTGTGCCAGGGTGCCATCAACCTGGGGTTCAGCTCGGTCATGATGGACGGCTCCCTGGAGGCCGACGGCAAGACTATTGCCAGCTACGACTACAACGTGGATGTGACGCGCCGGGTGGTGGACATGGCCCATGCCAGAGGCATCACGGTAGAAGGCGAGCTGGGCTGCCTGGGCAGCCTGGAGACCATGAAGGGCGACAAGGAAGACGGCCACGGCACCGATAGCGTCATGACCATGGAGCAGCTGCTGACCGACCCCGAGCAGGCCGCTGATTTTGTCAAGCGCACGCAAATTGATGCGCTGGCCATTGCCATCGGTACCAGCCACGGCGCGTACAAGTTCACGCGCAAACCCACCGGCGACATTCTGGCCATTGGCCGCATCCAGGAGATCAACCGCCGCATTCCCAACACGCATCTGGTCATGCATGGCTCGTCAAGCGTGCCGCAAGACCTGCTGGCTGTTATCCGCGAGTTTGGTGGCGACATGAAGGAAACCTACGGCGTGCCGGTCGAAGAAATTCAAAAAGCCATCCAGTTTGGCGTGCGCAAGATCAACATCGACACCGACATCCGCCTGGCCATGACCGCTGCCGTGCGCCGGTTTTTGCATGAAAACCCCAGTAAATTTGACGCACGCGAATGGCTCAAACCCGCCACTGCTGCGGCCAGGGCGATTTGCAAGCAGCGTTACCTGGAGTTCGGTTGCGAAGGCCAGGGCGCAAAAATCAAGGGTGACAGCCTGCAGGTGGTGGCAGGCAGATACGCCACGGGTGAGTTGGCGCAAGTGGTGCATTAAGGCCATGCCCCCTGCCTGAATGACGATAATTCAAAGCCCGGTCACTTATTGAAGGTGGTCGGGCTTTTTACTGTGACTGACCGACATGACCAAAGCTCTCCACACCTCCGCACTCACTTCACTTGCCCTGCTGGCCCGAGGCAAAGTCCGCGACAACTATGTTGTGGGTACCGACCGGCTGTTGATGGTGGCCAGTGACCGCATCAGCGCATTTGACGTGATTTTGGGCGAGCCGATTCCCGGCAAAGGCGCGCTGCTCACGCAGATGGCGCTGTTCTGGTTTGCCCGGCTCAGCCACATTTGCCCCAATCACTTGACAGGTCAAGCGCCCGAGAGCGTGGTGACACCCGCCGAAGTGCCGCAAGTGGCCCAACGCTCCATGCTGGTCAAGCGCCTCAAACCCATCCCCGTCGAGGCCGTGGTGCGCGGCTATCTGGCCGGCAGCGGCTGGGCCGAATACCAGGCATCGCAATCCGTCTGCGGCGTTGCGCTACCCGCAGGCTTGAAAAACGCCAGCCAACTGCCCGAGCCGATCTTTACCCCCGCCGCCAAGGCCGCGCAGGGCGAGCATGACGAAAACATCAGCTACGAGAAGGTTGTAGAAGTAGTGGGTGCTGACCTGGCCGAGAAAATCAAGCGCATCAGCATTGAGATCTACCAGACTGCCGCCGCCTTTGCGCTGACCAAAGGCATCATCATTGCCGACACCAAGTTCGAGTTTGGCCTCGATGACAACGGCACCCTGACGTTGATGGACGAGGTGCTGACGCCCGACTCGTCCCGCTACTGGCCGATTGAAGGCTACCTTGCCGCCCTTGCCGCCGGGCTGAACCCGCCGAGCTACGACAAGCAGTTCGTGCGCGACTGGCTGGAAGCCGTGCGCATCAACGGCAAACCCTGGGACAAAACCCCGCCCGCCCCACGCTTGCCCGATGAGGTGGTGGCGAAGACGGCTACCAAGTACCAGGAAGCTCTGACGCGGTTGATGGCTTGAACGAGATCACCTGTTGATCGCAAGACGCCATAGTTGTGATCGAGCAAGCCGAGAGTTTTGTGGGTCAACCCTGTCAGTCTTGACGCGTACGGACTTTGTACGGATAATCAAACGATGAACGCATCCACCCGAGCCGAGCGCATTGAAATCAGGGCCACGCTTGAGCTCAAGGCCAGCCTTGAAAAAGCAGCCCAATTGCAAGACCAGACCCTCAGCGCCTTTGTGCTGACGGCCGCCCGCGACGCGGCTGCCCGTGTGCTGGGCGATCAAACGCGTTTTGCGTTGTCTGTAGAGCAAATGGAGGCGTTTCATCAAGCGCTGGACGAACCCGCCCGCGATTTACCCGGTTTGAGCCGGCTATTTGCCAAGCCCAGCGTATTTTCTTGATGGTTTTCAGCCAGCCCGAGCTGCTTGCGGCAAGTCATGACACGTCATTGTTTGATTGCGGTAAATCGCCGTTAAACCAGTTCTTGCAACGCTATGCTTTGGTCAATCAGGCAAATGGCAGCGCCCGCACCTTTGTGAGCTTCTCAAGAGGGCAAATCAGTGGTTATATCAATGGTTATTACAGTCTGGCAGCTGCGTCGGCCGAGCACGCCGCCGTACCACTGCGCATCAGCAAAGGCCTTGCCAGACACCCGATTCCCATGCTGCTGCTGGCCCGGCTGGCGGTTGACCTGAAAGCCCAAGGCCAAGGTCTTGGGCGAAGCCTGTTGCAAAGCGCACTTTGGAAGTACTTGCAAGCCAGCGAAGTCATAGGCTCCAGGGCCTTGATGGTTCACGCCATCGATGAGGCGGCCATCGGGTTTTACCAAAGCTATGGTTTTGAGCCGTCGCCGGTTGACGCGGCGCATTTGTACTTGTTGACCAAGGATATTCGCAAGACGCTGGGGTGAAGCGGTGACTTTTCGGCGTCAAGCTCGTAGCTCGGGTGAGCGAAGCGTAACCCGACACATTATCGAAACCGGCGAAACTGTCGGGCAGCCTACAGCTGACCGCCTAAGCGCTGGAGTCGCTTCTTCGGTTTTTGAAGCTGGGTTTTATATCAAATCAGCTCTCTGCCTGGGGAACCTCTGCATGACTCTGGCGAGGCCGTGGGATGTTTGTCTATGGTTTCAGGAACGGTGGAGGCAATCAGGTGATGCGGCTATCCATGCAAGTGTTTGAGCGGCTGTTCGGCCCCTGGGTGCATTCGGTCACGCCGGCCACGCTGCGCGCCGATGCCATGGCGGGCCTGCTGGGGGCGGTGCTGGTGTTGCCACAGGGCATTGCGTTCGCAACGCTGGCGGGTCTGCCGCCTGAATATGGTTTGTACACGGCGGTGGTTCCCTGCATTGTTGCCGCGCTTTTTGGTGCCAGCTGGCATGTCACATCAGGGCCTACCAACGCCAACTCACTGGCGCTTTTTGCCATGCTCTCGCCGCTGGCGGTGGCTTTCAGCCCCGCTTACATCCAGCTGGCGCTGGCCGTGACCGTGATGGTGGGGGTGATGCAGTGGCTGATTGGCGCCCTCAGGCTGGGCAGTCTGGCCAACTTTATCTCGCCGTCTGCGCTGTTTGGCTTCACATCAGGCGCTGCCGTGCTGATTGCGGTGTACGCCCTGCCGGATGTGTTGGGCCTGGCCCCGGCTGCCGAACACGGTGCAGCAGCGGTTTTAAAGCATGTGGTGGCGCAGGCACGCCATGCCCAGCCAGCGGCCTTGGCGGTGGCGGCCGTAACGCTCGCGATGGCCTGGCTGGTGCGGCGTTTTCGGCCCCACTGGCCCTTCATGCTGATCGCGCTGGTGGGTGCCACGGCACTGGCTTGGGTGTGGGTGCAGGCTCCTGGCCATGGCGGGGTGACACCTGTTGCCGCGCTGCGCACCGTTGGCAACATGGCCACGCCATGGCCGCGCTTTGGCGTGCCGCACATCAGCTGGGCGTCGGTGGCAGAGTTGCTGGGCCTGGCGTTCGCGTTGACGATTGTGGCGCTGGGCCAGGCGATATCGATTGCCAAAGCCGTGGCGGCCAAGTCTGGTCAGCGCATCGACGCGAACCGGGAGTTCCGGGGGCAAGGGCTGTCCAATATCGTGGGCGGATTTTTCTCGTGTTACGTCTCTTGTGGCTCCATGAACCGCTCCATGCCCAATTTGCAGGCGGGTGCCCGCACGCCGCTGGCGGCTGTCTTTTCAGCCTTGTTGTTGTTGGCGCTGGTAGCTGTCAGCGCGCCCTGGCTGGCGCAAATTCCCATGGCCGCGCTGGCGGCGTTGCTGTTGCTGGTAGCCGCCGCCCTGCTGGACACCGCACGCTGGCGTCAGCTTTTCAACTTGAGCCGCACAGAGTTTGGCGTGGCGCTGGCCACGCTGGCCGCGACCGTCACCATCCGGCTGGAGATGGCGATTTTGCTGGGCACCTTGCTGTCGCTCATGTCGTTTTTGTACCGCACCTCCAGGCCCGCCATGCGCACCATGGGGTTTGACAGCCGGGGGCCTGAGCGGCAATTTGTGGTGCTTGCCGACGACAAAAATACCTTGCCAGAATGCCCGCAACTCAAACTGTTGCGCATGGAAGGCGAGGTCTATTTCGGTGCCAGCCAGCATGTGGCCGACACACTCCACAACCTGCGCCACATGCCCAACCCGCAAAAGCACCTGCTGGTGATGGGCAAGAGCATGAACTTCATTGACCTGGCGGGCGCCGAGCTGTGGGAGGCCGAACTCAATGCGCGCCGCGCCATGGGGGGTGACCTGTACTTTCACCGGCCCCGCCCCGAGGTGATACAGATGTGGAAGACCACCGGTTTTACGCGCGTGCTGGGCCCGGAGCACCAGTTCCCGGACAAACGCACGGCGATTGCCACGATTTTCAAAAAACTGGACCCGCAGATTTGCCAGACCTGCACGGCGCGTATCTTCTGGGAGTGCCGCACTGTGCCTGAACCCGATAAAATCGCGCGCTAAACAACGCGGTCTGCCGCCTCATTCATGTCTGCACTTCATGTTTTCACCTGAGCGCCGCGCCGTCCTGCCCCAATACCTTTTTCCCAAGCAGGCATTGACCGCTTTTGCGGGCTGGGTCGCGTCCCGCGAACGTGGCTGGGTCACCACCGAAATCATTCGCCGGTTTGTCGCCAGGTACCAGGTCAACATGGACGAGGCGCTGGAGCCGGACATCAGCCGTTACCGCAGCTTCAATGACTTTTTCACGCGTGCGCTCAAGCCCGGTGCCCGGCCCTTGGCCCGCGCTGAGCTGATCTGCCCGGTCGATGGCGCCATCAGCCAGTTTGGAACCATTGCAAAAGACCAGATTTTTCAGGCCAAAGGCCACAGCTATTCAACCACTGCCGTGGTGGGCGGTGACGCCACGCTGGCGGCGTTGTTTGAAGATGGCAGTTTTGCCACGCTGTACCTGAGCCCGCGTGACTACCACCGCATTCACATGCCCGCAGACGGCCGCCTGAGCCGCATGATTTATGTGCCCGGTGAGCTGTTCTCAGTCAACCCGACCACCGCCCGGGGCGTGCCTGGCCTGTTTGCGCGCAATGAGCGCGTGGTCTGCGTGTTTGAATCCGAGGCAGGCCCGTTCGTGCTGATTCTGGTTGGCGCCACCATTGTGGGCAGCATGGCCACGGTCTGGCACGGGGTGGTGAACCCACCGCGCCTGCCCGATGTGAAGACCTGGAATTACGGCGGTCAGAACATTGTTTTAAAGCAGGGCGACGAAATGGGCCGCTTTTTGCTGGGCTCGACCGTCGTCATGCTGTTTCCCAGATCGGCGCAAAGGCCGCTGCAGTTCAACCCCGCCTGGGCACCGGGTCGGCCCATCTGCCTGGGTGAGGCGATGGCCAATCAGTTGTAGCCGGGCCGCAAACGACATCTTCAAGCGCGCAAGGGACAGCACAGTTCTGCAGGCAGGCGTAAAGTAGGGGATTAGGAGATTCCCCATGAACGCACCTCTGCACCGCGAAATTCCCGCCGATGTCCTCAACGCTGCCCAGGCCTTGGCGCAGGTCACCGCCCAGTGGGACAGCGACATCGTCCAGCAAATCACCGACTACATCGCCATTCCGGCCAAGTCACCCACGTTTGACAGCCACTGGGCACAGCATGGCTTTATTGACACCGTGATGCGCAACGCGGCCAGCTGGGTGCAAGCGCAAAAAGTCGAGGGTTTGACGCTGGAGATTGTTCGGCTGGAGGGCCGCACGCCCGTTCTTTTCTTTGAAATCCCGGCCACGCGAGCCAATTCGACGCAGACGGTGCTGATGTACGGTCATCTTGACAAACAACCCGAGTTCAACGGCTGGCGCAGTGACTTGGGGCCGTGGACACCCAAGTACGAAAACGGCAAGCTCTACGGCCGGGGCGGCGCTGACGATGGCTATGCGGTCTATGCCAGCATTGCCGCCGTGCAGGCTTTGAAAGCCCAGGGTGTGCCGCACCCGCGCATCGTCGGTTTGATCGAGACCTGCGAGGAAAGCGGCTCGTATGACTTGCTGCCTTACGTCAACGCGCTGAAAACCCGCCTGGGCGATGTGGCGCTCGTGGTGTGTCTGGACTCTGGCGCGGGCAACTACGACCAGCTGTGGATGACCACCAGCTTGCGCGGCAACGCGGCAGGCGTGCTCAAGGTCGAAGTGCTGACCGAGGGCGTGCATTCGGGCGATGCCAGCGGTCTGGTGCCGTCAAGTTTTCGTATTTTGCGGCAGGTGCTGGACCGCCTTGAAGACAGCAAAACCGGGCGGCTGTTGCCACAAAGCTTTCACTGCGAGGTGCCGGCTGACCGCTTGCTGCAGGCCCAGACCACGGCAAAAATTCTGGGTGACGAGATCTACAAACGCTTTCCGTGGGCGCACTACGACTGCGAAGGCTCGCAGGCATTCGCTTTGCCCACCACCACAGACCCGGTGGAAGCTTTGCTCAACCGCACCTGGCGGCCCACGCTCAGCGTGACGGGTGCCGAGGGGTTTCCATCGCTGCAAGATGCGGGCAACGTCCTTCGGCCTTACACCGCCTTCAAGCTGTCGCTGCGCTTTCCGCCTCTGGTCGATGCCAGCGTCGCCGTGCAAGAGCTCAAGGCGCTGCTGGAAGACAACGCCCCGTACCAGGCCAAGGTCACGTTTGAAAGCAAGGGCGGCGCAACCGGCTGGAACGCGCCGAGCACCGTGCCATGGTTTGAAAACGCGCTCAATGGTGCTTCGCAAAGCTTTTTTGGCGCACCGTGCGGCACGATTGGCCAGGGCGGCACGATCCCGCTGATGAGCATGCTCAGCCGAGGCTTTCCGAAAGCGCAGATGATGGTCTGCGGTGTGCTGGGCCCGAAAAGCAATGCCCACGGGCCGAACGAGTTCTTGCACGTGCCGTATGCCAAAAAGCTGACCGCAGCGGTGGCGCACGTGATGGCGCGCGTGCCCGGTTGATGCGCCTGAACTGACGGCAGGCACAGCCATGCACCTTGCAGTGCTGACACCCTTCACCGCACGGGACAGGACGGTGAAAACCTGGCCCTGTATGACTGGCCGCTTGACGCTTGGCAAGAAGAAATGGCGCTTGAGCCTGACCCCGCACCGCCACGTGCCGTGGTGCTGGCCGTGCATGGTCTGGGCCAGTTCATGGCCAGCAGTGGCCCGGCGACTGTGGCGGCGGCCAGCCGCTGGTGCGCCCCAACGCTGCTGATGTACGCTGGCTG
>RDZZ01000136.1 GCA_004293655.1 Polaromonas sp.
GACGTGATCACGCTGGACATCGCCCGCTCGTCGGCCACCAAAGGCGAGTCACTGCTCGACACCATTTCCAATTTGAGCGCGATGGCAGCCGATATTTTTGTGGTGCGGCACAGCGAGTCTGGCGCACCTTATCTGATCGCCCAGCACGTGGCCCCGCATGTGCATGTGATCAATGCCGGGGACGGCCGCCATGCGCATCCAACCCAGGGTTTGCTGGACATGTACACCATCCGGCATTACAAAAAAGACTTCAGCAATCTCATTGTTGCCATCGTCGGGGATGTGCTGCACTCGCGCGTGGCACGCTCAGACATTCATGCACTGACCACATTGGGTTGCCCTGAAGTGCGTGTGGTCGGTCCAAAAACGCTGGTGCCATCTGATATGGCGCAGATGGGGGTACGCGTATGCCACACGCTTGAAGAAGGCATCAGGGGTGCAGATGTTGTCATCATGCTGCGACTGCAAAACGAACGCATGTCAGGTGCCTTGCTGCCCAGCAGCCAGGAATTTTTCAAGAGCTTTGGCTTGAGCCCCGAAAAACTGCGACTCGCCAAACCTGATGCCATCGTCATGCATCCCGGGCCTATCAATCGAGGTGTTGAAATTGACTCTGCGGTGGTCGATGGCGCGCAAAGCGTGATTTTGCCGCAGGTTACCTTCGGCATTGCTGTTCGCATGGCAGTCATGAGTATTGTTGCGGGGAACTGATATGAAAACGCTCATCAAAAATGGCCGTGTGATGGACCCGGCTTCCGGGCTGGACAGGGTGTGTGACGTCGCGATTGCCAGCGGGCGTATTGTGGCCATCGGCCAGACAGCGCTCGATTTCACGCCCGATAAAACCCTAGACGCTACAGGCTACGTCGTCGCTCCTGGCTTCATTGATTTGTCAGTTCGGCTGCGTGAGCCCGGCCATGAGCAAGAGGGCATGCTGGAGAGCGAGCTGGCAGCCGCTGTGGCTGGCGGGGTGACTGGCCTGGTTTGCCCGCCCGATACTGATCCAGTGCTGGACGAGCCTGGTCTGGTAGAGATGCTCAAATTCCGCGCTGAAAAACTGCACCAGGCCCGAGTTTTCCCTCTGGGGGCGCTCACGCGCGGCCTGCGCGGTGAGGCGCTGACTGAAATGGTCGAACTCACCGAGTCCGGTTGCGTGGGTTTTAGCCAGGCCGAAGTGCCGCTGGCCAACACGCAGGTGCTGATGCGTGCATTGCAATACGCATCAAGCTTTGGCTACAGCGTCTGGCTGCGTCCTCAGGAAATCCATCTCGGCCAGGGCGTGGCAGCCAGCGGCGCTTTGGCCACGCGTCTGGGTTTGAGTGGTGTGCCAGTGATTGCCGAGACCATTGCACTGCACACGATTTTTGAGCTGGTGCGCGCAACCGGTGCGCGGGTCCACCTGTGCCGCATCAGCAGTGCGGCTGGCGTGGCGCTGGTGGCCCAGGCCAAGGCTCAGGGTTTGCCAGTGACTTGTGATGTCAGCATCAACAGCTTGCACCTGCTAGATACCGATATTGGCTACTTTGACAGCCGTATGCGCTTGAACCCACCACTGCGCCAGCAGCGTGACCGCGATGCCATTGCGCTGGGCCTGGCCAACGGCACGATTGACGCGCTGGTATCTGACCACACTCCTGTTGATGAAGATGCTAAAACCCTGCCTTTTGCTGAAGCAGAGCCTGGCGCGACAGGGCTGGAGTTGTTGCTGCCTCTGGCTTGCAAGTGGGCCCATGCAGGGGGCTCGGCCAACATTGGCTTGATGCGTGCATTGGCAGTGTTGACCAGCGAGCCCGCCCGAGTATTGGGTGCTGCTTTGGGGTCACTGGCTTCAAGTGCGGGCCAGCTGGTCAAGGGCGGCGTGGCTGATATTTGTGTGTTTGACCCGGCCGCTGAATGGATGGTAGAGCCCGGCGTGCTGCGCAGTCAGGGCAAGCACACACCGTTTTCTGGCTACCAGATGCCGGCTCGCGTGTGCTACACCCTGGTAGGCGGGCAGCTGGCCTATCCGTTCAAGGCTGTATCGTGACCGCTGTACTGGCCGCCGCATGTCGGTGAACCAGCTGGCTGCCCGCGTGAAACTGCTCGCATGCGTCAAGCTGGCGCGTGCGATCTGGCATGCTCTGATGGGTTTTTTCACCATCGTGTTTATTTTTCCTCGGCTCTCGCAAGCGCAAAAAGAACTGCGTGTTCAGATCTGGTCGGCAAAAATGCTGGGCTGCCTGCAAGTGGCCCTGGTGGTCAAAGGCCCGAGTGCCGTGCCCGGCCCGATGCTGCTGGCGGCCAACCACATTTCATGGCTTGACATCATCTCGATGCATGCGGCGAAGTACTGCCGTTTTG
The DNA here is from genome assembly GCA_004293655.1 of Polaromonas sp. GTDB lineage: Bacteria > Pseudomonadota > Gammaproteobacteria > Burkholderiales > Burkholderiaceae_C > Polaromonas. Next base: position 2,341 of record RDZZ01000136.1, read on the forward strand.
TCTCCAAGTCAGACATCAAGCAGTGGCCCGTCATTGGCACACTGGCAATGGGTGGGGGAACCTTGTTCATCGAGCGGGCATCGCGCCGGGATGCCATGCGCGTTGTCCACCACATGACCGAACGGCTGTGTGCGGGCGACGTGATTGGCGTGTTTCCGGAGGGCACCACCAGCAACGGCCAGAGTCTGCTGCCGTTTCATGCCAATTTGTTCCAAGCTGCCATCGCAGCCGATGCGCCCGTACAACCCGTGGCCTTGCAGTTCATGGACCAGGCCAGTGGCCAGATCAGCCTGGCCCCGTGTTATATCGGCGATGACACCCTCTGGCGTTCGCTCTGGCGCACTGTATGCACGCCTGGTATTGCCGCGGTGATCACGTTTGGCGAGCCGCAACGGGCACAGGGCCGCGATCGAAGGGCTTGGGCACTGGCGCTCAGGAGCGATATTGAGCGCTTGCGTCAACTGTAGCTGTTGTGCCTGGCCTGCTTAACATTTCACGCCAAGGTCATACGCCAAGGTCATACGTCAAGGTCTCACGCGCAAACGTCACCACATGGTCAACTTCAGCGCGTATGCCAATCCACTCGCCCAGCGCGTGGTCATGGTGTGACGGTACATGTGCCATCAGGGCTTCGCCCGTAGCCAGACGCAGCGTGTATAAAAATTCTGATCCACGAAAAGCCTTGCGCATGATTTGCGCTTTAACGGGCGCGTTGTCGTCGTGCACGATGTCATCTGCGCGCAGCAGCACGTCGCACAAGCCATCGGGATACGCACCTGGCAAGGGGCATTCCTGCAGATCGGTCAAATCGCCGAGTGCGGTATGCACCACTACTTTGCCTGCGCGCTGCCCGATGTGAGCCGGTGCAAAGACACCGTGCCCAATAAAATCCGCAACAAATCGCGTGGCTGGCCGGTGGTACAACGCGTACGCCTCGTCCCACTGGTGCAACTGAGCCTGGTGCATCACACCAATACGGTCCCCAATGGCAAATGCCTCCAGCTGGTCGTGCGTGACAAACAAAGCCGTGGCCCCGGCGGCCTTCAAGATGCCGCGCACCTCATGAGCCAGGCGTTCACGCAAATCAACATCAAGGTTTGAAAAGGGCTCATCCAGCAGCAACAGGCGTGGGCTGGGGGCCAGCGCCCGTGCCAGTGCCACACGTTGCTGCTGCCCGCCTGACAACTCATGCGCAAAGTGCTTGCTGGCGTCTGGCAGGCCAACCAGCTCCAGCACCTCCCTGATACGCGCTGCCCGTTGCGCTGCAGGCAGATGCGTCAGGCCAAAACCTACATTGCGTGCCACGTCCAGGTGTGGAAACAAAGCGTAATCTTGAAACACCATGCCAATACGGCGCAACTCAGCAGGCACGTGGGTGGCAGGGCTACTGACCAATTGACCGCCCAGGGTGATGGTGCCTGCCTGCGCCCGCTCCAGCCCAGCGACTGCGCGCAACAGCGTGGTTTTACCGCAGCCCGAAGGGCCTATCAGCACGCCTATCTCGCCGGCCTGCAGACTGAAAGACACGCTGCCTACTGCCGGCTTGGGCCGACCTGCATAGTGAACGCCAAGTTGGGAGATTTCCAGAAACATGCAGTGAATTGTAGATGCTTACAATTCTCATTTGTATCTGTTGCTTGTCTGCTGTTTATCTGCTGCGTGTCTGTTGTTGGTGTCCGTCATTGCAGACAACCTCGCTCACTGTTTTTGTTTTTCTGGAATCCCATGCCTGGCCGTCGTTTTTCTGTTTCCCTGTCGTCCCTGAGTTTACTTTTGCTGGTCAGCATATTGATGCTTCCGGTTTTCAGTATCGCTCTGTCATGGGTGCAATTTGACAGCGTGGCCAGCGGTATTTTGGTGCAGATGCTGCAAACCGTGCTGCCCGACTACGCCTGGACTTCTCTGGTGCTTTGTCTGAGCGTGGCGTTGGGTGTGGCGCTGGTGGGCATGTGTACTGCCAGCGCGGTGACGCTGTTTGATTTTCCAGGACGGCGGGTGTTTGAATGGGCGCTGCTGCTGCCGCTGGCCATGCCTGCCTATGTGGTGGCCTATGCATATACCGATTTTTTGCAGTATGCCGGACCGCTCCAGGTGTGGTTGCGTGACACCTTGGGTCTGAGCGGTCGGTTGCTGCCTGAAGTGCGCAGTGTCAAGGGCGCTGTGCTGGTGTTCACTGTGGCGCTCTACCCTTACGTTTATTTGCTGGCCCGCGCTGCACTGACAGAGCGTGCTGCGCAGTTGATGGAAGCCGCACGCTTGTTGGGCGCACCTCTGCCCCGCCGCATCCGCGAGGTGGCATTGCCGCTGGCGCGCCCTGCCATCGCTGCCGGGGTCGCCTTGGCACTGATGGAAACCCTGGCTGACTTTGGCGTGTCCAGCTACTTCGGTATTCAAACCTTCACGGCGGGTATCTACAAAGCCTGGCTGGCCATGGACAACCGCGTGGCTGCCGCCCAACTTGCCACAGTGCTGCTGGTGGTGGTGGCCGCATTGCTACGCGTGGAGCACGTCGCCCAAAAGCGCATGCGGTTTGTCGCCAGCCGGGGCGGACAACACTCTGGCGCTGATGCTGCGCCAGTGCTGTTGAAAGGAGGGTGGGCTGCGGTGGCTTGGGGTGTCTGCGCGTTGCCGATTGCGCTGGGTTTTGTGTTGCCGGTACTGTTCATGCTCAGGCCGCTGGTGCAGGGCTGGGACAACGTGCCGTGGGCACAGTTTGTCAGCTGGACGGCCAGCAGCGTCTGGCTGGCCAGCCTGAGTGCTGCGCTGGCGACTGCGCTGGCGCTTGGGTTGTCTTTTGCTGCACGCTGCCAGCCTTCAAGCCTGGTCCGCTCCGCTGTACAGCTTGCCGGTCTGGGCTACGCCGTGCCTGGCGCCGTGATTGTGGTGGGGCTGTTGATGCCTGTGGGCTGGCTGCAAGCTGCTGCGCCTTCAAGCGGTGCGGGTTACTGGGTCACCGCCACAGTGCTCGGCATTGTCTGGGCCTATCTGGTGCGCTTTACGGCAGTGGCCCTGCAGTCGCTGCAAAGCGGCTACACGCGTGTTCCTGTCAGTCTGGACGACAGTGCGCGCATGCTGGGCACCACTGGCGCAGGCCTGCTGCGGCGGGTGCATTGGCCGCTGCTCAAACGCTCGGTCGCAGTGGCTGGTTTGCTGGTGTTTGTGGACGTGATGAAAGAGCTGCCAGCCACCTTGGTACTGCGGCCCTTCAACAGCGATACCCTGGCCGTGGTGGCTTATCAGCTGGCACGCGACGAGCGGCTGGGCGAAGCCGCCTTGCCCGCGCTGGCTTTGGTACTGGTGGGGCTGCTGCCTGTGGTGCTGCTCAGCCGTACTTTGCGATCCAAATAAATCAGAACAATCGCACTTCAGCCGCACTTCAGCCGCACTTCAGTCACACTTGTATCAAAACACGGCTCAGGCTGCGATGTTTTGCTGCCCTATGAACCTGGCTCAACCTGACAGTGTTTGCCCCAGCAGTTCCAGATATGCATGCTCTAATGTCACCGGCTGCAGGCTGACCGAGCTGACCTCGCCGCCATCGATGGCCTGCACCACATCACGCAGGCTGCTGGCTGTCGGCAACAGGCACAACAGTTGCCCGGCGTATGGATGTACTGTCCAGCCCAACGCCTGGGCGCGGTGCGTGGTAGTTGCCTCGTTGCGTGTTTGCAGCACTGCCACGGCCTGCGCTGGCACGCGTGCCAGCAACTCAGGCACGCTGCCCACTTCGGCTACGCGCCCGTGGCGCATCAAGGCCACGCGGCTGCACAGGCGTTCAGCCTCTTGCGTCTGATGGGTGGTCAGCACAATGGTCATGCCGCCGTCACGCAGTTTTTCAATCAGCCCCCACAGTGCCAGTCGCGCCTGCACATCGACCGAGGCCGTAGGCTCATCCAGCACCAGCAGTTGCGGGTTGTGAACCAGGGCCACTGCCAGGTTCAAGCGCTGTTGCCAGCCACCTGACAGGTGACCCACATGCGTGCTGGCATGGCCCGCCAGGTCAAAGCGCTGCATCAACTCATCGACCCGCTGGCGGCGCCCAAGGGCGCTCATACCGTACAGGCGAGCGAAAAAGTTCAGGTTCTCGGCTGGCAACAGGTCAAGGTAGAGCGCGCCAGCCTGTGGGCACAGGCCCACCAGCGAAGCTGTACGCGCAGACACCTTCTGGCCGTTGACGCGCACCTGACCAGCATCGGCATCGAGCAAGCCGCAAACAATATTCAATGTGGTTGATTTGCCGCAGCCGTTCGGCCCCAGCAGGCCCACGATCTCGCCGCGCCCGACTTGAAGATCCAGGCCGTCCAGTACGGTCTGGTTGCCAAACCGCTTGTACAGGTGCTCTATGCTGAGCACGCTCACGTGACTTTCTCCAGCTTCAGCAAATGCCGGTAGGACGACACGCCCAGCACCAGTGCCAGAGCACAAAACACCACCAGAAAAGCCAGCTCACTGCGCAGCTCTGCCACACCAGCGCCCTGCGCAGCCACGGCTTTGAGGGCCTCGTTCATGTAGGTGATGGGGTTCAGATAAGCCACGGTCTGCATGGCTCTGGGCATGAGTACCAGCGGAAAGAACGTGCCGCCCAGTACCAGCAGCGGCACGCCAAAGGCTGACAGCGCCACCACCACCTCTTCGGAGCGGCGCGCAAAGCGGGCACCGAAGAAAAACCCCAGACCCACATAGGCAAATACAGACAAGGCAATGATCACGCCACCCAGGGCCATACTGCCGTGGTAGCGTGCGCCAACGGCATAGGCAATAGCGTAGAGCATCACCACCTGCATCAAAGCCAGCGCCGATTGCGCCAGCACCACGCCTAAAAAGTAAGCCGCCGGCTGCAGGGGTGAGGCCAGCAGGCGGCGCATGGTGCGCCGCTCGCGCTCAGCCACCAGGATGGCGACTGTGCCGCCCAGGCAGCTGAAAAAAAGCGCCGCTCCCATCAGCACACCGGCAGCCATGGCGTCCAGACCGGCACGCATGCTGTCGTTGTGCGCATACACGAGGCCAAACAGCAGCATCATCAGCGCCGGGAACAAAGCCCAGAAAATCAGCCCGCGCCCTTGCCGCCATTGCTCCAGCCAGATGCGCTGCGTGACGGCGAGCGTCTGATTCAAGAGTGTCGAGAACATAAGCAGGTCAGCAGATCGGATAGATCGGATAGATCGTGTGTGCGAGGTGGTAGATATTGGTATGCGAATATAGCGCGCATCAAAGCACAGGCACAGTACACCAAAGTTCAAATAAAAACACGAAATTCGTGCAACACAAATTTCGTGTAACATGGTTTCCATGAAAAATGTCACCATCACCATGGAAGACGCTGTGGCTGACTGGGTTCGCATTGAGGCGGCCAAACGCAACTCCAGCGTCTCGCGCATGCTGGGCGAAATGGTGGCAGAAAAAATGCGCCACAACGACGCTTACGAGCGTGCCATGCACGAGTGGCAGGCCGATACGGGTGTAGGTGCTTTCACATCAGACCCTCAAGCCCATCCCACCCGTGAAGAAACCTATGCCGAGCGTCTTGACCGTTTTCGTTGATGCCCCTGTCTTGCTGCAGGCAGATGATGCGCGTGACAAGCTCAAACAGGCGCAGTGCCGCAGTTGGTTGGCAGCTCTCTGGCAACGGCGTTCGGGCCGGCTCAGCACGCAGGTGCTCAGTGAGTATTACGTCAACGCCACGCGTGCATTGAAAATGCCGCAGGGTGATGCCCGCGCACAAGTACGGCGCTTTCAGGTCTGGCAGCCGTGGCAGACCGACCACCAGACGGTAGAGACCGCATGGGGCATCGAGGCGCGTTTTGGTTTGAGTTACTGGGACGCGCTGGTGGTCGCCTCAGCGTCGCAGGCGGGCTGTAGCCATGTGCTCAGTGCCAACCTGGAACATGGGCAGCACTACGGTGCGGTCCAGATCATTGACCCGTTCACCTCAAGCATCAATTTACTGGAGAAGATGTGATTTCAGATAGCCAGGATTCCATGCAGGCCGCTGTCAGCGCCCGTATCCGCCCCGACGTGCAGGCCATGCACGCTTACGTTGTGCAGCCCGCCACGGGCATGGTCAAACTCGATGCGATGGAGAACCCTCACACCTTGAGCCTTGAGTTGCAAGCGGCGCTGGGTGCGCGCCTGGGTGCGGTGGCGGTGAACCGCTACCCTGGCGCACGGGTCGATGATCTGAAAGCTGCTCTGGCCTCTTATGTGCAAATGCCCAGCGGCTGTGCCTTGATGCTGGGCAACGGTTCAGACGAGTTGATTGACCTGCTGCATGTGGCTTGCAATGTACACGGTGCCGTGGTGCTGGCACCCGAACCCGGCTTTGTGATGTACGGCATGAGCGCACAGCTCACGGGGCTTGCGTACGTGGCCGTTGCGTTGACGGCTGACTTTGAGCTGGACGAGCCTGCCATGCTGGCTGCCGTGGCGCAGCACCGCCCGGCCATCACGTACCTGGCTTACCCGAACAACCCCACCGCCAATTTGTGGGACGCTGGTGCGATTTCCCGCATCATCGCGGCTTGCGCTGATGTTGGCGGGCTGGTGGTGCTGGACGAGGCTTATCAGCCGTTTTCAAGCAGCAGCTGGCTGGACCAGATCAAGGCGCACCCGGCGCAAAACGCCAATGTGTTGCTGATGCGCACGCTGTCCAAGTTCGGACTGGCCGGGGTGCGTCTGGGTTACATGGTAGGGCCGCAGGCCCTGATTGCCCAGATCGACAAGGTGCGGCCCCCGTACAACGTGAGTGTGCTCAACGCAGAGTGTGCCTTGTTTGCACTTGAACATTCAGACGTATTTTCTGCACAGGCGCTTGAAATACGGGGGCAGCGTGCTATGCTTTTTGAAGCGCTTGAGAAAATGCCAGGGGTCACGCCCTACCGCAGCGATGCCAACATGATGCTGACTCGCCTGCAAGGTGACGCCCAGCGCGCAACTGATGTGTTCAACGCCATGAAGGCACGCGGCGTGCTGGTTAAAAACGTTTCTAGAATGCACCCTTTGCTTGCCAACTGCTTGCGCCTGACGGTGGGCACGGCGGATGAAAATCTGCGCATGCTGGCAGCGCTTGAGAACTCTCTATGACCACTCCAAACTTACCCCGAACAGCTGCAGTCTCGCGCAACACTGCCGAGACAAAAATCGTCGTCAAGCTCAACCTGGACGGCACCGGCGCATCGAATCTGTCCACGGGCATCGGGTTTTTTGACCACATGCTCGACCAGATTGCCCGGCACGGCCTGATTGACCTGGACATCCAGTGCCAGGGTGACCTGCACATTGACGGTCACCACACGGTTGAAGACGTGGGCATCACGCTGGGGCAGGCTGTGGCGCAAGCGGTAGGTGACAAAAAAGGCCTGCGCCGCTATGGTCACGCCTATGTGCCGCTGGACGAAGCCCTGAGCCGGGTGGTGGTGGATTTTTCAGGCCGTCCGGGTCTGGTGATGCATGTGCCCTTCAAGAGCGGCATGATCGGCACCTTTGACAGCCAGCTCGCGTTCGAGTTTTTCCAGGGCTTTGCGAACCACGCGTTTGTCACGCTGCACATCGACAACCTGCGCGGTGAAAACTCGCACCACCAGGCTGAAACCGTGTTCAAGGCGTTTGCCCGGGCGCTGCGCATGGCGCTGGAGATTGACCCGCGTTCGGCAGGTGTCATTCCCTCGACCAAAGGCTCGCTGTAGGAGCCAGGGCGTTCAGCCCTTTTCGACAGGACGGCTGGGGTCGCTGCACCAGTCGCTCCAGCTGCCTGCATACAGGCCAGTAGCGCCCAAACCTGCGATCTGCATCGCCAGCAGGTTGGGCACAGCACTCACGCCGCTGCCGCACTGATGCACCACACTGGCCGGGTCTCGGCCCGCCAGCAGCGTTTCAAATTCGGCTTTCAACACGGCAGCGGGCTTGAACTTGCCGTCCGGCCCGATGTTGCTGGCAAACGGGCGGTTCAATGCACCTGGAATGTGGCCTGCTGCTGGATCAAGTGGCTCCACATCGCCGCGAAAGCGCGGTGCGCTGCGTGCGTCCACCACGGTCTGCACTGCGCAGCCCAGGTTATTTGCTATTGTTTTAGTAGCTACTAAATCAAGCAGAGATTGCCGTAGCACGAAATTTGACTGAAAATTTTCGGGCTCTTCGCCGCTGGCGAGCTGACCGCCCGTCGCAGCCCAGGCTTGCAGCCCACCATCGAGTACTGCGACGTTGGCATGGCCTGCCCATTTGAGCATCCACCACAGGCGGCCACAGTAATTGACACCGTTGCGGTCATAGACCACGGCCTGCATGTTGTTTGAAAATCCTACTTTTGACAGCCAGACGGCAAACTTTTCACGGCTGGGCAGCGGGTGGCGACCGCCCGATGCGGGGGCATCGGTGCCCGTGGCAGTGATCACACCGTGCGCGCCCGGCGCGCCGTGCCTGGCACTGAGCGCTGTGTCCAGGTTGGCATAAACGGCTCCTGTGATGTGCGATTCCAGATACTGCTGCTCACCCGCGTGTGGCTGCATCAGGTCAAACGTGCAGTCGAAGATGCGCAGAGGTGCGCCGTTGGCCAGCAGGGCCTGCAGTTGTTCGCTTGAAATCAGGGTGGTGTAGCTCACGGTTTGCTCCTTGGAAGTAGACGCTCAGACGCTCAGACGCTCAGATGTTTGGGTCAATGCTCTTCGGCGGGCGCGTTGGGTGCAGCCCTGGCCCGCAACACGGTAGCGGCAATGGCGCTCAAAATAATCAGCGCCATGCCGGCCCAGCCCAGCAGCGGTATCTGGTCACCAAACAACAGCAGGCTAAAGAGAGCGGAAAAAACAATGCCCGAGTATTGCAGGTTGGCCACCATCAGCGTGCCGCCGTGGTTGCTGGACATGGCATACGATTTTGTCATGCACAACTGGCCCAGGCTGGCCAGCAGCCCGATCGGCAGCAGCCACAACCCATGCTGCCAGGCCCAGGGTGACACGCCGACCACTGCCATGCCCAGAGCACCCGCGATGGTGGTGCCCACTGCAAAGTAAAACACGGTACGCGTTTCAGGCTCGCCAGCGCGTGCCAGTACCATCACCTGCATGTACGCAAATGCCGCTCCCAGGCCCGACAGCAAACCAATCATGCCGGCAAAGACCTGGTTTTGAGCCACAGTGGGCTGAAGCAGCATGACCACGCCCGCAAAGCTGGCCAGAATGGTCAAAACCAGCGGCCCCTGTGAAGGGATGCGCTGCCCGGCTTTTGAAAACAGCAGCGTGCCGCCAACCAAAAACGCGGCAATCCAGACACTGCTCATGTAGTTCAGCGTCATGGCCGTGGCCAGCGGCAGATGGGCAATGGCATAAAACCAGGCTGACAGTGCGGTCACACCCACCACGCTGCGCCAGATGTGCATGGGCAGCACATCGGTAGCCAGCGACGTGCCACGCACGCGTGCGAACACGGCCATGAACGCCATGCCAATCAAGCCCCGGTAGAACACCAGCTCTGCGTTGTTGAAGTAAGCCGCAGCAAACTTGACGCACACCGCCATCGCCGAGAACACCAGGGCAGATAAAACCATCCAGACGGCTTGCATAGCGTGTTGACTTTCTAAATTTGTAACTGCTGACCTCAAGGCATGAGAAAACCTTCAACGCTTCAGACGCAGAGAACGCAGAGCGGGGCGAGGAGGAAACAAGTTTTTGCTTCTTTCTCTGCGGTTCTCTGCGTACTCTGCGCCTCTGCGTTGAATGACTTGTCTGCCTTCGACCTTTGTAGTCACATAAATTTAATCAAAAAAGGCTTCCACCGCTTTTAGCAAAAAGGCTAGCCGCTATTGAAAAAATAGCAAATAACGAGTCACCAGAGCGTCAGCTAAATCATCTGCGTGGTTTTGCTGGCACCCATCTCGCGCCGGTACCATTCGTGAAAATGCTGCATGCCGTCTTCCATGGGGCTTTGGTAGGGGCCAAACTCGTTGTCGCCGCGCAGCATCAGTGCCCGGCGGCCGGCGTCCATGCGCAGGGCGATTTCGTCGTCTTCCACGCAGGTTTCCATGTAGGCAGCCTGTTGCGCCTCGATGAACTCGCGCTCGAATGCGCAGATCTCTTCAGGGTAGAAAAACTCCACCACATTGAGCGTTTTGTCAGGCCCCTGCGGGTGCAGCGTGCTGACCACCAGCACGTGCGGGTACCACTCAATCATCACGTGCGGGTAGTACGTC
>RDZZ01000137.1 GCA_004293655.1 Polaromonas sp.
TGCCCAGCCGTTTCCGGGACGGCCCCTCAAACTGATCGTCGCCTTCCCGGCGGGCGGGCCGACCGACATCACCATGCGGGTGCTGGCCGATAACGCCTCAAAAATCCTCGGCCAGCCGGTGGTGGTGGAAAACAAGCCCGGCGCGGGTGGCACCCTGCCCGCGCAAACCTTGCAAAGCACACCGGCCGATGGCTACACCCTGGCGCAAATTCCGCTGGGCGTGTTCCGGCTGCCGTACACCACCAAAATCAGCTGGGACCCGATCAAGGATCTGGCCTATGTGCTCAACGTCACCGGCTATGCGTTTGGCCTGGTGGTGCCCGCTGATTCGCCACTCAAAAGCTGGACGCACTTTGTCGGCTGGGCCAAGGCCAACCCTGGCAAACTGAGCTACGGCTCCACCGGCACCCTGACCAGCCCGCACCTGACGATGGAGCTGATTGCCCAAAAGCTTGGGCTGGAACTGCTGCATGTGCCGTACAAAGGCAGTGCCGACCTGATGCAGTCGATTCTGGGTGGCAACATCATGGCCGCCGCCGACTCCACCGGCTTTGCACCACAGGTCGAATCTGGCAAGCTGCGCGTCCTCAGCAAATTCCCGGATGCCCCGACCCTCAAGGAACTCGGCCTGGGGATGGTGCAAAACTCACCGTTTGGCATTGCCGCACCGCGCGGCACACCGCCTGCCGTGGTCAAGCGCCTGCACGACGCCTTCAAGCAAGCGATGGAGCAGCCCAGCTACACCACCGCCCTGGCCAAATACGACATGGTGCCCATGTACATGAGCACGGCAGGCTACACCCGGTTTGCGCAGGAAACCTTTGTGCGCGAAAAAGCACTGGTTGAAAAGCTCGGGCTGCTCAAGGCGTCCTGACAGGGCGGGCCGCCAGCACGGCCTGGACCACTTCTGCAAACCCGGCCCCGCGCTCACCATCGGTGATGTAACGCGGCAGATGGCTCAGCTGCGGCTCAAAGCGCCGCACATTGGCCACGCCCACCGAGTTTGCAAAGGCTTCAAACATCAGCTGGTCGTTGGTCGAGTCCCCCACGAACACCCAGGCGTGCCGTTCTGCGTCCAGGTCGCGGCCAAACAGCGTGCGAGCAGCCCAGCGTGCGCCTGCCAGTTTGTTGTGCGTGCCAAACCAGCCGTTGATGTGAATGGAGCTGACAGTCGCGTGCATGCCTTCGCTTTGCATGATGGCAACAACTTGCGCAATGCCCTCGGGCGGCAAGGTGGTGAACTCGCTGTGGTCAACCGCCATGTCAGTCTCGCGCCCCGCGCTGTCTTGGGCGAGCACGGCGCCCGGCACCTCGCGCAGCACGCGCTGGGCAACTTGTTGCATGCGCGCAAAGTTGGTGCAGCGGGTTGCGGCATCTTGTTGGTATGATTTTGATAGCAAACAGCCCATGCTGGGGTTGCCACGGCTGCCTTTTTGATGCACGGTTTGAAGCATGACCGCACCGTTTTCCGCCACGATGGCGTCCACTGGCCAGCTTTTGGCAAACGGCTCACTCCAGCCAACGGGCCGGCCTGTAATCGCCATCACAGCCAGCCCGGCGGCTTTGAGGTCACCGAGTGCTGCCAGCGCATCAGGCGTGATGGCCCCATCGGTGGTCAGCGTGTCGTCAATGTCGGTAAAAACGCCTGTGATGCGCTGGATGGCCTGCCTGGGCCAGGTTTTCAAGGGGTGCATGACGAAAGTGTCTCATGTCTGTACAATCTGCCGTTCTTGAGGAGCGTTGCAACCCACGGCATGTGGATCAGGCTCAAGAAATACAACAGCAACCACGCTCACCCGCACAAGCTGTTTAGCCGGGTGAGTTTTCAAACATTCCCTGCCAACCCAAGCTTTGCAAACGCGGCCATTTTGCCCATTTGTTGTTTGATTGATGTCCTGATTTTTGGAGAACCGCATGAACGCCGTCCTTAAACCTATCCTCCCCACCCTCGCTGCAGTTGCCCCTTTTTCTGACCATGTGATTGCCGATCTTTCTTTGGCTGCCTGGGGCCGCAAAGAAATCAAGGTCGCCGAGACTGAAATGCCGGGCCTGATGGCGATTCGCCATGAGTTTGCCAAAGACCAGCCCCTGGCAGGTGCGCGCATCACAGGCTCCATCCACATGACGATTCAAACCGCCGTGCTGGTCGAGACCCTGCAAGCCCTGGGTGCTGAGGTGCGTTGGGCATCGTGCAATATTTTCTCGACACAAGACCACGCCGCCGCCGCGCTGGCCGCTGTCGGCACGCCCGTTTTTGCCGTCAAGGGCGAGTCACTGGCCGACTACTGGGACTACACGCACCGGATTTTCGAGTTCACAGGCACACAAGGCACGCCTGAAGAAGGCCCGAACATGATTCTGGACGACGGCGGCGATGCCACGTTGTTGATGCACCTGGGCACCAAGGCTGAAAAAGACATTTCCCTGCTGGCCAACCCTGGCAGCGAAGAAGAAATCTGCCTGTTCAATTCGATCAAGGCCAAGCTCGCGGTTGACCCGACCTTCTACAGCCGCCGCCTGCCCCACATCATCGGCGTGACCGAAGAGACCACCACGGGCGTGCTGCGTCTGAACGAAATGTCGGCCAAGGGCACGCTGGCTTTGCGCGCCATCAATGTGAACGATTCGGTGACCAAGTCCAAGTTCGACAACCTGTACGGCTGCCGTGAGTCCCTGGTGGATGCCGTCAAGCGCGCCACCGACGTGATGATTGCAGGCAAAGTCGCCGTGGTTGCCGGTTACGGCGACGTGGGCAAGGGCTCTGCCCAGGCGCTGCGCGCCCTCAGTGCCCAGGTGTGGGTCACCGAGATCGACCCGATCAACGCCCTGCAAGCCGCCATGGAAGGCTATCGTGTCGTCACGATGGAATACGCCGCTGACAAGTGCGATATTTTCGTGTCGGCCACAGGCAACAAAAACGTCATCACGTACGCGCACATGGCGGCCATGAAAGACCAGGCCATTGTTTGCAACATTGGCCACTTTGACAACGAAATTGACGTGGTGTCGCTGGAGAAATGCCAGTGGGAAGAGATCAAGCCACAGGTTGATCACGTGATTTTCCCGGACGGCAAACGCATCATTTTGCTCGCCAAGGGCCGTTTGGTGAACCTGGGCTGCGGCACGGGTCACCCCAGCTTTGTGATGTCCACCAGCTTTGCCAACCAGGTGATTGCGCAGATTGAGCTGTTCACCAAGCAGGACGAGTACAAAGTGGGCCAGGTGTATGTGCTGCCCAAGCACCTGGACGAAAAAGTGGCCCGCCTGCACCTGAAAAAGGTCGGCGCCATGCTCACCGAACTCAGTGATGAGCAAGCCGCCTACATCGGTGTGGACAAAGCCGGCCCTTACAAGGCCAACGCTTACCGTTATTGATTTGTCTGCGTTCTAGGGACCCTCTGCACAACTCTGGCGAGGCTGTGGCAGTCGGCTCGGGATGGGCTTGCCAAGGCGCCTTTTCTTGCCAATAGCACAGCTATTGGCAAGAAAAGCAACGCAGCAGACCGCCCGAGTCCGGCTGATCACAGACCGCAGGGAGTTATGCAGAGGGTCCCTAAATACGCAGATACGCAGTCATTTAACGCAGAGGCGCAGAGGACGCAGAGAACCTCAGAGAAGGAACATAAAAGTGATTTTTACTTTCTTCCTCTGACTCGCTTACTCTGCGCTCTCTGCGCCTCTGCGGTGAAGTATCCGAATTAGAAACCTCCTTATGCGCGCTGACTTATTTCTCGTTGAACACGGCTTTGCCACCACCCGCTCACAAGCTCAGCGCCTGATTGGCTCGGGGGTGCAGTGGCGTGTGGTGGTTGATGAGGCACAAGTCATGGCGCCGTGGAAGCGCGTGGCCAAAAACGGTGACGAAATTCCTGAAACCGCTGAACTGGAGGTGCTGGACAACACCGAGGCCAAATACATCTCTCGCGGTGGACTCAAGCTCGAAGGCGCACTGAAAGCCACAAAAATTGACGTGCGTGGCCTGCGCTGCCTCGACATTGGCCAGTCCACGGGCGGCTTTACCGACTGCTTGTTGCAGCACGGTGCCGTGCAAGTTGTCGGTGTGGATGTCGGTCACGGCCAGTTGCATGCCAGCATGCGTGACGATGCACGCGTGGTGTGCATTGAGGGCGTGAACGCCCGGTCGTTGACTGCTACTGATTTGGTAGCTGAATATGCCCGTCAGACGTGCGGTGGAGGCCATTTTGATGGTGAAAAAAGTGCAAATGGCTGGGATGATGAGGATGCAGGTGACGAATCTGCCGCCCCGCCAGGTGCCGATTCAGACGCCGATTCAGACTTCAGCCCGGTGTTTGACTTCCTGACAGGCGACTTGTCTTTCATCTCACTGACGCTGGTGTTGCCTGCCGTGGTCAGGCTGCTCAAGCCAGACGGCCACTTGCTGATGCTGGTCAAGCCGCAGTTTGAACTGCAGCCTGGGCAGATTGGCAAGGGCGGCATTGTGCGCGACCCGGTGCATTTCGAGTTTGTTGAAAAGCGTCTGCGCGATGCCTGCGCTGCACTTGGCGTGACGGTGCTGGCCTGGCTGGACTCGCCGATTGCAGGCGGCGACGGTAACCGCGAGTTCTTCATCCACGCCCAAAAAGGCCGCAACGCCGTGGGGGAAGACCAGCCCCTGCCAGCAGCCCCGGCACGCAATCTGCCCAAACGCACCCCCCGCAGTGAGCAGCGCGCATTGCATGCAGCGCATGAAGACTCTGAAGAAGCCCATGCCGGCCAACATGGCCCGGCCCGGTCCAGGCGCCGGGTCAAGCCAGAACAAGATTAAGCCCCACTTCACCTCATTGACCCCATTCGATACCGCAGACCCGTATGACGTTACCCATCAGTTTTGAATTTTTTCCGCCCAAAACGCCTGAAGGCGCTGTCAAGCTGCGCGCCACGAGGCAGGAGCTGTATGCACTCAAGCCCGAGTTCTGTTCTGTCACGTTTGGCGCGGGCGGCTCCACGCAAGAAGGCACATTGGCCACTGTCAAAGACATCCTCGCCGAAGGTGTTGAGGCGGCGAGCCACTTTTCCTGCGTTGGCGCGACCAAAGCCGCTGTGCGTCAGCAACTCGCCACGCTGCAAGCCATGGGTGTCAAACGGCTGGTGGCCCTGCGCGGGGACTTGCCCAGCGGTTATGGCGCAGGTGGCGAATTTCACTACGCCAGTGACCTGGTTGCATTCATTCGCAGTGAAACAGGCAAGGCTTTTCATATCGAAGTCGGTGCTTACCCTGAAGTGCATCCGCAGGCACGCTCAGCCGATGACGATTTGAAAGCCTACGCCATCAAGGTCAAAGCCGGTGCAGACTCGGCCATCACACAGTATTTTTTCAACAGCGACGCCTACTTTCGCTTTGTGGACGATGCCTACAAACTGGGTGTTGATGTGCCTGTTGTGCCTGGCATCATGCCGATTACCAACTCCAGCCAGTTGATGCGCTTTAGCGATGCCTGTGGTGCAGAGATTCCCCGCTGGATACGCCAGCGCCTGCAAGGCTTTGGTGACGATACCGCGTCGATCAAAAGTTTTGGGCTGGATGTCATCACCGACCTGTGCGATCAGCTGCGCAATGGCGGCGTGCCCGGCATCCATTTCTACACCATGAACCAGGCAGCGCCAACACTTGAAATTGTGCGCCGCCTGCAGCCGCTCTGAGAAAGTATCTTCTCAAACCGGCGCTGCCGCTGCCGCTGACGTTGGCGTTGGCGTTGGCGTTGGTGCTGTGCTGGCTGACTGCCTGCACAACCAGCCCTGTGTCTGCGCCTGCTGCGCCTGCTGCGCCTGCTGTGCTTGTGCAGTCGCCAGCAGTGCCCGTAGCCAGCGCAGAATTACCCGCTTTGCCGCCCATTGCGCCAGCGCCGTTGTCCAGAGCTTATGAGCTGGTTGACAGCCCCGGCATCACGCCGCCAGCCGTGGACTTTTCCCTGAGCAGCAAGCCCCGGCCTGCTTTGCTGGATGGAGAAACAGCACGCGAGTTCGAGCGTGGCAGCGCCTCCTGGTACGGCGGAGGGTTTCATGGCAGGCGTACCGCCAGCGGTGAGCGTTTTGACATGTACGCCATGACTGCCGCCCACCGCACCTTGCCCTTTGGCACGCTGGTGAGGGTACACAGCCTGGTCAATGGCCGCGATGTTGAGGTACGCATCACAGACCGTGGGCCATTCAGCCGGGGTCGCGTGATCGATGTCAGCCGTGCGGCGGCGCAAGAGCTGGGCATGTTGGGCATGGGCTTCAAAGAGGTGGTGTTGTCGGTGCCCGAGTCTGTCCAGCCGGTGGCAGAAGTGCGGCCTGCAGTCATTAAAAAACGACGACAAGTCGGCAAACGTTCCCGGCCGCTGCCCAGTCGTTAAAAGCACCCCATGATGGCGCTCAGGCCTGCGGATTCAGCCGGTCTATGTCCGCCATCAAGTCTTGTGCCGAGGCATAACGCAAGGCCGGCGTCTTGTGCATCAACTTGGCCGCGATACCCTGCAGATGTGCATGTGCTGCAGGAAGCGCAGGCGTTTGCGCGTGCCGGTGCGCCTCCAGCAGCAGAGCGAGTGAGTCGGCTACAAACGGGCGCTTGCCCGTCAGCATCTCAAACATCATCACTCCCAGGCTGTACAGGTCTGACTGTGCGGTGGCCGCCTGGCCGCTGGCTTGCTCGGGGCTCATGTAGTAGGGCGTGCCCACCGCACCGCTGCCGTACTCCGGCATGAAGTCTGTGTCTTGTGTTGGCTGCATGGACTGGGCGATGCCGAAGTCAGCCAGCGCTATGCTCCCATCGGCGCGCTGCATGATGTTCTCGGGCTTGATGTCGCGGTGGATGATGCCCTCTTTGTGAATCGCATCCAGCGCACTGGCAACCTCTTTGATGATGCCGAGAACCCGCTTTTGCGTCATCTCGCGGCCAAACAGCTGGCGCAGGTCGCCACGCTCAAAATACTCCATGGCAATGTAGATGTGGTCATCGGTGAAGCCCTGGTCATGAATGCGGACCACGTGCGGGTGCGAGATTTTTGACAGCAGGGCGTATTCCTGGATGAAGGGCAGCAGTTGCTCCGCCGCATTTTTTGCGCTGGAGTGAAGTATCTTGAGCACCACGCTCAAGCCATCGGATTGCCGTTCTGCCAGATAGACCTCGGTCATGCCGCCTGAGCCTATCTTTCGGACAATGCGGTAGCCATTCAAACGCACTGGCACCGCATCGAGGTCAAATGATGGTGCTTTGAGGGACTTCAGCCTGGAGCCCAACGCAACTTGTGCAAGGCGCGCGCTCATCTCGGCGTTGGTTGTCAATGCGGTGCCGATCTTCATGCCGTGCGCCTTGTCGCCAGCGGATATCGCCAAGCCAGTGACCTCCAGCGCTTCAAGCATCAGCGCTACAGCTTTTGCCCCCTTGATGGCAAGCACCGTTTGAGCACCTGTCTGAATACCGTTCCCTGCCCTGGTCAGCACGGCCTTGCTGGCCGCCAGGCTCCAGCCCAGCTCTCGGGTAGCGGCTTGAAGCCGCACGGCGATGTTGACCGTCTCGCCAATCGGCACAACTTGGCTGTTGTGCGCAACACCCAGTCGGTACAGCGTGATGCTGCCGCAGTGCAGGCCCACACCGATTGCAAAAGGCCCCAGGTCGCGTGCAGGAAAGCGTTGTGCCAACCAGCTGCGACATTCATGGGCAGCCAGTGTCAGTGCCAGCGCTGCAGCAATAGCTTGCCGCGCGCCAGGCGGGTTGGCGCTCTCATGGGTGTCGGTAAAAACCGCCACCAAGCCATCGCCCGTGAACTGCAAGTGAGCACCGCCGTGCTCAACAATCGCCTGGCTGGCCTGGCTATGGTATTGGGCAAACAGCTCGGCCATCTCGCTGGCATGGAGCTGTGCAGACAGTGCTGAGGAGTTGTGGATGCCCGAGAACAGAACGCTGGCATGACGCAGTTGCCCGTCGGTGGCCGTCTCAGCCATACCAGCCATAAAAGCTGACTTGTCTGGTGCGCTGTGTGACGCACTGTACGGGGCGCTGCATGAGGCGTGTCCGCTGCATCAGCCGCCGTGGTTCAGAGTAAAGCCCGCATTGCGGTCTTGCCCCAGCAGCGCCACCATTTGCGGCAGTGCCGCCTGCAAATCAGCCTTGAGGGTGTGCGGCGGATTGATGATGAACATACCGCTGGCTGGCAGGCCAGGTCTGATGACTTCACCGTCCGTGTCAGTGATCAGCTTGCTGGACTTGACCGTCAACACAGCATGGAGCCAACTCCTGGACGCCTTGACCGCGAGGGTTTTGAGCTTGCGCGGCAGGTCATGCGCCTCGGGCCGGGGAATCACCGGGTACCAGACAACATAAGTGCCCGTGGCAAAACGTTTGACGGCGTCAGCCATGCAGGCGCTGACCCGGGCGTAGTCACTTTTCATCTCATAACTGGGGTCACACAACACCATGGCCCGGCGGGCTGGGGGCGGCAAGAATGTTTTGAGGGCTTCAAAACCGTCTTCACGGGCCACCGTGACTTGTCGGCCCACGCCCAGCTGCTCAATGTTGCCACTGAGCGACTTGAAGTCGGTTGGGTGCAGTTCAAACAGCTTGAGCTTGTCGCGGCCACTTAAAAACTGCTGCTCGATAAACGGCGAGCCAGGGTAGATTTTCAGGTGGGCTGCCTCGCCCGTTTCTGCAAACTGGGGGTTCAAGCCGCGCAGCACATGGATGTAGTCTTGCAGTGCAGGCGCAAGTACGTCAGTGGATGCTACTTTTTTGGTAGCATTTAGCACAGGTTTTTTCTGGCCATCGGGTGTTTTTTGAGGCGTTTTTTCTTTTGAAAGCAGCTTGAAAACACCTTCTCGGGCTTCGCCACTGGTTTCTGTGTAGTCGCCGTCCAGTCGGTACAAACCGGCACCGGCATGGGTGTCAATCACACTCAGGGCGGTGTCTTTGGCGGTCAGATATTTCATCAACGCAACCAGCGTTGTGTGCTTGAGCACGTCGGCGTGGTTACCGGCGTGGAAGGCGTGGCGATAGCTAAACATACGCCTATCCTACCTTCTCGCACCCTTCAAAGCATCAAAAGTTGACGTAAGTGCCTGATTTTTCATATAATTGAGGGCTTCGCAGCGCACAAGTGGTTCCGCGGCGGGGCAAGGCGATGGCATAAGTCATTGCCGGACTGACTACCTAAGAGGTTCTCACCAGAAGAACGCCGACCGTAGAAAAGAACCCGACAAACCCTTCTTGAAAAGAGAAAACTCATGAAAACCTTCAGCGCAAAACCCGCTGACGTGGTGCACGAGTGGTTTGTGGTTGACGCGACCGATAAGGTCCTCGGACGAGTAGCCAGCGAAGTTGCTCTCCGTTTACGCGGCAAACACAAGGCCATTTACACGCCTCACGTCGATACCGGTGACTTCATTGTCATCATCAACGCATCCCAGTTGCGTGTCACTGGCGCCAAGTCCACTGACAAGATTTACTACCGCCATTCCGGCTACCCAGGCGGCATCACAGCCACCAATTTCCGTGACATGCAGGCCAAGCACCCCGGACGTGCTTTGGAAAAAGCCGTCAAGGGCATGCTGCCAAAAGGCCCATTGGGCTATGCCATGATCAAAAAACTCAAGGTTTACGGTGGCGCTGAGCACCCGCACACCGCCCAACAGCCCAAAGTGCTGGACATCGCAGGAGTGGCCAAATGATTGGTGATTGGAACAATGGCACGGGCCGTCGCAAATCAAGCGTCGCGCGCGTGTTCATCAAAAAAGGCACAGGCAAGATCACCATCAACGACCGGGACGTGCAAGTGTTCTTTGGCCGTCAGACATCGATCATGATTTGCCGTCAACCCCTGTTCCTGACGAACCACGTCGAGACGTTTGACATCATGGTCAATGTCCACGGCGGCGGCGAGTCGGGCCAGGCCGGTGCGATTCGCCACGGCATTACCCGTGCGCTGATTGACTATGACGCCAACCTCAAGCCGGCCCTGAGCCAGGCTGGTTTCGTCACGCGTGATGCACGTGAAGTCGAGCGTAAGAAAGTCGGCTTCCGTTCAGCTCGCCGTCGCAAGCAGTTCAGCAAGCGTTAATCCGTTACTGCGTACTTTTGCAGTCTGGCTGCAGAATTGCCTAAAAAAGCCGCCACGCTTCATGTCTGGCGGCTTTTTTCATGCAGTGAGTCGATAGGCATACAGCGTAGTTCCCTTATTTTTGAAAACCTGCTTTGAAATTCAGACTGCTTCGCCGTCGCCTGACAATCAGTTCACAGCGCATGGCTGTGCGCAGTGCGTTGCCTTGGCCCATACGCTGGATCATGGGGGCACTCATGCTGGGCTTCTCGGCAGCGATTGCCTTGTGGGCTTTCGAGTTTGGCAAAGGCATTGCCGGGCTGGACACCGGCGCCCAAGATGAGCTGAAAAAATTGCGCGCTGAAGTCATTGAGCTGCGCAGTGATCGTGACAAATCCCAAACTGTGGCCAACACGTCTGGCAGTCTGCTGATCGCAGAAAAAGCTGTCCAGGAAAAAATGGCGACCCAGATCAAACAACTGGAGTCCGACAACCGCCTGATGCGGGATGACCTCGGATTTTTTGAAAAACTGCTGCCAGCCGGTAGCGCAGATGGCACGGCCATCCGGGGTTTACAGGCTGAGCTTTTGTCTCCAACGCAGCTCAAATGGCAGGTTTTGGTGATTCAGTCTGCCAAGAATGCACCGGACTTCAATGGCAAGCTGGACGTGACCATCAACGGCACTCTGGCAGGCAAACCCTGGATGGTGAGTTTGCCGGGCGGTGCGCAGGCCTTGCAGTTCAGGCAATACCGGCGCATTGAAGGCGTTCTTGATCTGCCGCCGCAGGCCGTGGTAAAAACAGTCACAGCCAAGGTTGTTGAAGGCACAGTGACCCGTTCCGTGCAAACCTTCAAGCTATGAGAAAACTTTCACGTCAAGGACTGCTGCATGTTCGGTAAAAAAAAGCAACCCCCCATTAAAAGTCTGATTGCACAAGGCACTTGCATTGAAGGCAGCTTGAGGTTCACGGACGGTCTGCGCGTGGATGGTGAAGTCATCGGTGACATCGTGGCCAGTGAGGGCGGCACCAGCATGTTGGTCATCAGTGAAACGGGCAGCATCACAGGCCGCATATCTGCAGAGCATGTGGTGATCAATGGCCGCGTCATTGGCCCGGTGCACGCGTCAGAGCTGTTGGAGCTGCAACCCAAAGCCAGCATTGCAGGGGATGTGGCTTACAAGGCCCTTGAAATGCACCAAGGTGCTGTCATCTCTGGCCAGTTAAGCCCTACAAACCAGATACTGGAAGAAAAACCTGTTTTGAAGCTGGCAGCTAACAACAGCTAACAACAGCTGACAACAAGCAGCCAACAACAGTTGGCACAAGCCAGTGACAGCCGATGGCGTTTAGCCGTCAGCGTATCCAAGGGTAAAAATCGAAAAATCAACACACCAAGCCGAACACACACATCGCCGCTATGGTTGATTAAACTGCTGTACTATTAATGGTCAATGTGTTGATTATTGGAGTCCTTATGAGTGCAGTTGCCGAAAATATCCAGACCGAAATGCCACCACCGTTTGTCTTTACCGACAGCGCTGCCAGCAAAGTAGCCGATTTAATTGCTGAAGAGGGCAACCCTGACCTCAAACTTCGCGTGTTTGTGCAAGGTGGTGGGTGCTCGGGCTTTCAGTATGGTTTCACTTTTGACGAAATCACCAACGAAGACGACACCACCATGACCAAAAATGGTGTGTCTCTGCTGATCGATGCCATGAGCTATCAGTATCTGGTGGGTGCCGAAATTGACTACAAAGACGACCTTGAAGGTGCGCAGTTTGTGATTAAAAATCCAAATGCCACCAGCACTTGTGGGTGCGGCTCAAGTTTTTCTGCCTGAACAAGCCCCGTTTTCTCTGAACTTTCTGAAAAGCCGTCTTGAGTAGCCTCAAGGCGGCTTTTTGCATTGCCAGTCACGCTGGATAAATCGCACCCAGTATGCGTGCCCCGGCCGCACCGGTAACACTTGCCAAATTGCCTGGCAGTCGGTTGATGGTCTGCTTGGCCAGCCATGCAAACGCAGCGGCTTCCACCTGCAAGGGTGGCAAACCATGAATGCTGGAATCACTGACCTGCAACACGGGCAAGCCTGCTTGCAGCCGCCGCATCAGGTGCAGGTTAAATGCACCACCGCCGCAGACAACAAGTTCTTTGCTATTTTTTTGATAGCAAACTATCCCCGTAATACATGCGGTAGCAGTGAATTCGGTCAGTGTATTTTGAATATCTTCAGGACGATGTGCTGCAAAGGGTGCCAGCTTCTGAGCCAGCCAGGCAAGACTGAACAAATCTCGTCCCGTACTTTTAGGCGGTGGTTTGGCAAAGTAGGGCTCGTCAAGCAGATGGGCGAGCAATGAAGGAATCAGCTGGCCGCTGGCCGCCCAGGCGCCGCCTGCATCGAAGCTCTGGCCTGTGTGTTGCTGGCACCAGGCGTCCATCAAGGCATTGCCGGGGCCGCAGTCAAAACCCAGCACGGGGCCTGTGCCGGGAGGTGGCAAGACGCTCAGGTTGGAAATGCCGCCAAGGTTGAGTACCAGCAGTGTCTGGTCAGCGCGGCCAAAGGTACTTTGATGAAACGCTGGCACCAATGGCGCACCTTGTCCGCCAGCGGCGACATCACGGCTGCGAAAGTCAGCCACCACGTCGATGCCTGTCAGCTCCGCCAGTAACGCGGGGTTGTTGAGCTGAAGGGTGTAGCCCGTGCCTGATGGCGATGCGCATACCTGATCAGGCTGATGCCTGACGGTTTGGCCGTGCGTGCCTATTGCCTTCACATGCGACTTTGAGACGCCCCGGTGTGCTGCCTCGGCGAGCAGCTGTGCCACCACTTGTGCTGACACAGCCACCAGTGCATTGGCTGCCAGTGCAGCGCGGTGCAATTCGTTGTGGGATGGCGTGTTGAGTGCCAGCAACTCAGCGCGTAAATCATCGCAAAAGGGCTTGCTTGCAGCTGCGATGACGCGAGGTTGCTGGCTTGAGAAATCAACCAGTACCCCGTCCATGCCGTCAAGCGAGGTGCCCGACATCAGGCCGATATAAAGCGCGTTCATGCCACGACAGTGTCAGACACTATGCAGTGCAGCCCGAAGACTATTCAGCGCGGGTTGGCGACATGGACGCAGCAGCTTGCAGTTCCACAGCAGCATTGGCTGCAAGTTGTTTGAACAAAGGCATTGCCGCACTGGGGACTGGTATGGTTTCGCTTTGCTGTGCCATCGTCATGGGGTCCTGATGCGTGCCATTGACGCGAAACTCGAAGTGCAGGTGTGGGCCTGTGGCCCAGCCAGTGGCACCTACCAGACCAATGGTCTGGCCCTGGCTCACGTTCTGGCCGCGAGTCACCATCATTTTGCTCAGGTGGGCATAAACTGTTTCATGGCCATTGCGGTGCTTGATGAAAACGACGTTGCCGTACCCGTTTTGAGTGCCTGCAAACGCCACGACACCATCGCCCACTGTCCGTGCAGGTGTGCCTGTGCTGGCTGCAAAGTCAGTGCCCAGGTGTGCCTTCCATTTTTGCAAAATAGGATGAAACCGCATGGAAAACCCACTGCTGATGCGCGAGAACTCAACGGGTGAGCTCAAGTAGGCGCGGCGCAGGCTTTTGCCGTCCAGCGTGTAATAGCCGCCCTTGGCAGGCGTTGCCAGCGCGTCCTGACCCGGGGCCTGAAACCACATGGCTTGAAAAGATTTGCCTGCATTGACAAATTCGGCAGACAAAACGCGGCCTACTCGTATGGCTTCGCCATCGGCTTGCAGTGTTTCATAAACGACATTGAAACGGTCGCCCTTGCGCAGTGCCCGGCGAAAATCAATATCGCCTGAAAAAATCTCGGCGAGTTGTATGGCCACGGCATCGGGGATACGGGCCTCATCGGTAGCCGCAAACAGTGAGGTCTGGATGATGCCGCTGGCCAGCCGGGACGTGCTGACATAAGGCGCAGTTTCAATGGCGGACGTGAAGCCCGTGCCCTTGCGTTCAATCACCAGACGTTTGAAAACCGTTTCATCGTCGGTCGCCCAGCGCATGCTGAGCTTGAGCAATTGCTGCTCGTCAGTGGCTTCCGCCGTCACGTTCTTGCCAGCACGACCGGTCAGCAACAGGCGTGCGTTGGCGTCTCGACGCAAAAATGTGGCAGCTGCAGCATCGTCAATGTTCAGGCGTTGGAGCAAAGTATCGAAGGTGTCACTGCTGCGCGTGCTGTCAGTGCGGAACAACTTGAATCGAAAGTCGCTCAGTTCCGTGGCTTGGGCTTGCGTGGACAGGCTGTCCACGGCTTCAAGTATTTGACGGGTCGGTATGTTGGACGCATTGGGTGCCAGCGGAGACACGCCAAATGCAGTCACACCAGTACACAGCAGCAAAACTGCAAGACTGCCTGCCACCCGTTCAGGATGGCGACGAAAGCTGTCAGCAATGCGGCTCAGGAGGGGCGATAGGGAAGACAGGCGCAAAAGAAAAGTTCCCAATGAGGTGCATGAGGCCGCTTGAACACCTTGGCAGGTGTGAAAGCAAACCGGCTTGCGATTTCCAGATGCGCTGACAGTAACGGCGATCTGGAAACAGTAATAATATCGGCGGCAAGTGCCTGATGAGTGCCTGTGAAGGCGCAGAGGTCGGGGCCGCCGGACTCAAAACTGACATCCCTGATTTTTAATTCTACAAAAAACTGCCTGCATTTGGCATCCAAACAACACTCGCGCCAGATTTTCACGCGCGGACTTGACAATTTACGATGATTTTCGATGCAGGCAAAGGGCAAGTATATCTGTCAGACAACGCCTTGAGATGAGAAAAACCCCTATGAATCCAGACCCAGTGACAAATTTCCCAGTGACCGATCGTGTCAAGCAGGCGCTGGCCGTCTCGCTGCGCGGCTGCCAAGAGCTGATTCCCGAGGCCGAATGGGTCAAAAAACTCGCGCGCAGCGAGGCCACGGGCATGCCCTTGCGCATCAAGCTGGGCCTGGACCCCACGGCACCTGACATTCACATTGGCCACACCGTGGTGCTCAACAAGATGCGTCAGCTTCAAGACCTGGGCCATACGGTGATTTTTTTGATCGGCGACTTCACCACCATGATTGGTGACCCGTCCGGGCGCAACAATACTCGCCCGGCTCTGAGCCGCGAGCAGATCGAAGCCAACGCCCAGACGTACTACCGCCAGGCCAGTCTGGTGCTGGACCCGGCCAAAACCGAAGTCCGCTACAACAGCGAATGGAGTGACCCGCTGGGCGCGCGCGGCATGATCGAGCTGGCGGCCAAATACAACGTTGCCCGCATGATGGAGCGCGACGACTTCAGCAAGCGCTTTAAAAGCGGACAGTCCATCAGCGTGCATGAGTTTTTGTACCCGCTGATGCAGGGCTATGACTCGGTCGCGCTCAAGAGTGACCTGGAGCTGGGCGGCACCGATCAGAAGTTCAATCTGCTCGTAGGCCGCCATCTGCAGGCCGAATATGGCCAGGAGCCGCAATGCATTTTGACCATGCCATTGCTCGAAGGCCTCGACGGTGTGGACAAAATGTCCAAGAGTAAAAACAACTACATCGGCATTTCAGAAGATGCCAACACCATGTTTGCCAAGGTGCTGAGCATTTCTGACGTGCTGATGTGGAAGTGGTATACGCTGCTGTCGTTCAAGAGCGAGGCCGACATTGCAGCGCTCAAAGCCGGCGTTGATGCCGGACGCAACCCGAAAGACGCCAAGGTGGCACTGGCCAAAGAAATCACTGCACGCTTTCACTCGGCAGCAGCAGCAGACGCCGCCGAACAAGACTTTGTCAACCGCAGCAAGGGCGGCGTGCCCGATGT
>RDZZ01000138.1 GCA_004293655.1 Polaromonas sp.
GGCCAACGCAGGCAGTGCAGAAGGGGAGAAAAAAGCCATTGGTCAAGCATAACTGACTGCCTTGCAGCAATGTACGGCGCAGTAATTCCATTTCCATATGAAGGACTTGCAGAATTCAAAACTGCCGCAGCCCTGCAACTCGTCAGTGCTCGAATTTTGGGCACTTTACGGATGTGTGAAAGAACACTGAGCGTTATCGCATCGATTTTCCCTTGTTTGGCCCACACTGCATCCTCGCGAGGTGCTGCGAACTGGTTTTGAGCATGGGGGTTTTAAAGCGTTGCGTTTTCGGCTCATACCAGCAACCTCGTGAATTGATCGGCGCACAGCGCCACCACCCCCAGCATCAAGTGGCACATCACCTTGGCATGTCCGCGCACCTGGACATGGCGGGCACCGAATTCGTCCTTGAGCCGGGCGTTGCAACGCTCGGCTCCTGATCTGGTTTTGTAACGCTGGGCTTCATGCGGCGCAAACTCCCGCTTTTGCCCTTTGCGCGGGTTATGGTCAATCAAAGGCACGCGTCCTGCGGCCTGGACTTCCTCATGGATCACCGTGCTGCAGTAGGCCGCGTCCATCAATTCGTAGCAGGCATCGACCCGCTGAGCACTGATGCGTATGAGCGGTATAGCGACCCGACTGTCATGCACGTTCGCTCCAGTAAGAACGGCGCTGATGGGCACACCACAGCAGGCGGTGTCCAGATGCAACTTGTAGCCTTTCCAGCTGATCTTATAGCCTTGCGCATTCTTCTTGGTACCTGTGGCGCAAGCTGTATCAATCTCGGCCATCATTTGCGCCAGCGTCTGGCCGCGTTGGCGCTCCAGGGCGCTGGGCTCGGGGGCCGGGCGTACTTCGCCTTTTGATGGACGACCACGCTTGTATTTGGGCTTGGCTGGGGCTACTTCAGTCTGCTCTTTCTTTGCAATCGTCTCGCGCGCCTCTATGGCGGTAGAGTCACGGCTGATATGGCCGATGAGTTGTTCGCCCAAGGTGTCCTTGATCATGCCTGCATGCACGCGCTGAAGTAGCTCAGTGGCCGCGAACTCTTCAAAGGCGCGGCTAAATGTGGCCTCACTGGGCAGTGCAAAACGCAGATCAAAGCCGCACAGGCGGCGCAGTTTGCTGTCCGCCTGCAGGCGATCGATCAATGCACGGGTGGTCTTTAAATCCAGTACCGCCTTGGCCAGGAATGCACAGGCCAGGGCGCAACGGTCTGCCTCAGGCTGGCCTACGCCGCGCCTTTGTGCGTAGCCACGGTCACGGCAGACGGTCAACTCAATTTGTGTGAACTCGAAGGCTCGGATGATTTGTTCTAGCTCGGGGGTCAGCCCGGTGTAGTCACGCTCCAGCAGACCGATGAGTTCACCTTGCAAGGCAGAAAATCTTTGGACGGTCACGGGACTCAGGATAGTATTCATGGGCGGGCATCAAGTTCAGACTTCGATACCCTGATCTTCCAGCCTTTTGGGCGGTGCCCGCACCCTTTTTTCCTGCCTCAGATTGCAGGTAATTCAGCAGGTTTGGGGAATTCTGCAAGTGCCTCATATCAATACGATATGTTGTTGCTTCGCCTTTGCCGTGCTAAAGCACTGTCTGCGGCTTCGCGCCCAATCTCCTATTGATCTGAAAACGGAATAAGTCAAAATAAAACCATGACACGCCAACCCACAACCCACTCTACAGCAGCCACAGGCCCAACCTCGCACATACGCGGTGCCTGCCCGCATGACTGTCCTGACACCTGCGCCTTGGTCACCACCGTCGAGGGCGGCGTAGCCACCAAAGTACAGGGCAACCCGGACCACCCGCAAACCGGCGGCGTGCTGTGCGCCAAGGTCTCGCGCTACCCCGAGCGCACCTACCACCCAGAGCGGCTGCTGACACCGCTCAAGCGCGTGGGCCCCAAAGGTGCCAGGCAGTTCGAGCCCGTGAGCTGGGATGCGGCGCTTACCGACATTGCCGCGCGCTTGACAAGTATTGCGGCGCGCAACCCCGAGGCTGTTCTGCCCTACAGCTATGCGGGCACCATGGGCCTGCTGCAGGGCGAAAGCATGGACCGGCGGTTTTTTAACCGCCTGGGTGCATCGCAGCTGGACCGCACCATTTGCTCTGCAGCCGGTGGCGAGGGTTTTGTGCAGACGCTGGGCGGCAAGGTGGGCATGAAGGTCGAGTTTTTTGCCGAGTCCAAACTCATCATCATCTGGGGCAGCAATTCAATTGGCAGCAACCTGCACTTCTGGCGCCATGCCCAGCAGGCCAAAAGGGATGGCGCACGCCTGGTGTGCATTGACCCGCGCAAAAGCGAAACCGCTGAAAAATGCCATGAACACATTGCTTTGCTGCCGGGCACCGATGCCGCCCTGGCCCTGGCCCTGATGCATGAGCTGATCACCCACGACTGGCTGGACCACGCCTACATTGCCCAGCACACGCTGGGCTGGGCAGAACTCAAGGCACGCGCTTTGCAGTGGCCGCCCGAGCGTGCGGCCAGCATTTGCGGTGTGCCGGTAGCGCAAATCAAACTGCTGGCACATGACTATGGCCAATGCCTGGTGACTGGGCAGCCTGCAGCGATTCGCCTGAACTACGGCATGCAGCGTGTGCGTGGCGGTGGCAATGCAGCGCGGGCCGTGGCCTGCCTGCCTGCGCTGATTGGCGCGTGGCGGCACCGCGCTGGTGGCGTGCTGCTGAGCAGTTCAGGCATGTTTCCAGTCGATAAACACGCCCTGCAGCGGCCTGACTTGCTGGCGCTGCATCACCCCGGTAAGTCGCCCCGCACCATCAACATGAGCACGATTGGCAATGACTTGGCTGCAGATAGCTCAGCGAGCTTCGGGCCAAAAATCGAGGCGCTGGTGGTCTATAACAGCAACCCGGTGGCGGTAGCGCCCGAGTCTGGCCGCGTGGTGCAGGGCTTTGCGCGCGAGGATTTATTCACGGTGGTGCTGGAGCATTTCCAAACCGACACTGCGGACTACGCTGACTACATCCTGCCCGCCACCACCCAGCTGGAGCACTGGGATGTTCACCTGTCTTATGGGCATACCGACGTATTGCTCAACCGCCCAGCCATTGCGCCGCAGGGCGAGGCCAAACCTAACACGCAGATTTTTCGGGAACTGGCAGCGCGCATGGGGTTTAGGGATGCCTGCTTTTCAGACAGTGACGAGACCCTGTGCCGGGCGGTGTACGGCAGCGCCGTTGACTTCAATGGCCTGCTGGACAAAGGCTTTGCCACGCTGGCCTGGCCCGATGCCCCGTTTGCCGGAGGCGGCTTTCCCACGCCGTCTGGCAAGTGCGAGTTTTTCAGCGCGCGCCTGGCCGCCCAGGGCCTGGATGGCTTGCCTGACCATGTGCCAAACTTTGAGGTGCCGGGTGCGTCCAGCGACTACCCGCTGGCCATGATCTCGCCCCCGGCGCGCAATTTTCTGAACTCGACTTTTGTCAACGTCAAAAGCCTGCGTGACATCGAAAGCGAGCCGGTGCTGGAAATGCATGCCGATGACGCTGCCCCGCGCGGCATTACCACGGGTGCGGTGGTCAGGGTCTTCAACCAGCGCGGCACTTATCTTGTCAAAGCCGAAGTCTCTGGCAGAGCCCGGCCTGGCGTGGTCAATGGCCTGGGCATCTGGTGGCGCAAGTCTGGCCTGGGGGGCACCAACGTCAACCAGCTCACCAGCCAGCACCTGACCGATCTGGGACGCGGCCCCGTGTTTTATGACTGCCTGGTGGAGGTCTGTCTCGCTCCAGCGGGCGCTTGACCGCCCCCGCCACCATGAGCTGGACACTGAGCTGCAAACGATTGTCTGCCCGCCTGAAGGTGCTCGTGGCGCTGGCCGCCGTCGCCAGCTTGTCCCTGGCAGGCTGCTCTACAGCGGGCTACTACTGGCAATCCGTCAGCGGACACCTGAGTTTGATGAATGCCGCCCGGCCTGTGGGCGACTGGCTGGCCGACGCACAAACGCCCGAACCCCTCAAGGCGCGCCTGGCCATGAGCCAGCGCATCCGAAGTTTTGCGGTGGCCGAACTCAAGCTGCCCGACAACCCCAGCTACCAACGCTATGCCGATCTGCGCCGCAGCGCCGTGGTGTGGAACGTGGTGGCCGCGCCCGAGCTGTCGCTCAGGCTCAAGACCTGGTGCTTTCCGGTGGTCGGCTGTGTGGGTTACCGGGGCTACTTCAATGAGCAGGATGCCCGTGCCGAGGCCGCGCAACTGGCAGCGCAGGGGCTGGAGGTCAGCGTTTATGGCGTGCCAGCGTATTCCACACTGGGCTGGATGAACTGGGCCGGAGGCGACCCGCTGCTGAGCACCTTTATCCACTACCCCGAGGGCGAGTTGGCCCGGCTGGTGTTTCATGAACTGGCGCACCAGGTGGTGTATGCCGCTGGAGACACCATGTTCAACGAGTCATTTGCCACTGCCGTAGAGCGCCTGGGCAGCCAGCGCTGGCTGGCCGCACACGCCAGCGATGCAGCGCGTCACCACTACCAGCAGTTCGAGCAGCGGCGGCAAGCGTTCAAGGCGCTGGCACTGGCCACGCGCCGTGAACTGACCGATATTTATGAGTCAAAAGAGGCTCCAGCGCTTTCTGTACCTGCACGAGTAGCTATGAAAAACATAGCAATGCAGAATTTTCGTGACCGTTATGCCGATCTCAAGGCCAGCTGGGGCGGCTTTGCAGGCTACGACCCCTGGGTGGCACGTGCCAACAACGCCGCATTTGGCACGCAGGCTGCCTACGATGAGCTGGTACCCGGCTTTGAAGCACTGTTTGCGCGGGAGGGTGGCGACTGGCAACGGTTTTATGATGCAGTCAAACGGCTGGCAGAATTGCCTCAAGTGCAACGGCACCAGGCCCTGAAAGCAAACGAATAAACACCCCGACAAACCAACGGATCAGAAAGACATTCATGGCAGACATCCACATCGAACGCGACCACGGCATGAGCCTGGCGCAGGCCCGCAAGACCGCTCTCAAATGGGCTGAACAGGCCGAGCAAAAATTCGATATGCAATGCACATATGAAGAAGGCGCAACAACCGATGAGGTCAGCTTCAAACGCTCTGGCGTCACAGGCACGCTGGTCGTGACGGCGACGGCCTTCACATTGCAAGCCAGACTGGGCTTTTTGCTCGGGGCCTTCAAAGACAAGATTGAAGGCGAGATCGTCAAAAACCTGGACGCACTGATTGCCAGCGGTGGTGCTGGCTCCAAAGTTGCCAAATCAGCCAAAGCACCTAAATCACCTAAATCACCCTCTGCAGCCACGGTCAAAACGTCAGGCGAAGCCCCTGCCAAAAAGACGGCAACGAAAAAACCAGCTGTCAAAAAGACCTGAGCTTCCCGTCATGGCCGTATCTTTGCCAATTGATGCAGCGCAGGCTTCAGGCCCGCTCGCCGGCCTGAAGGTTCTGGAGTTGGGCCAGCTGATCGCCGGGCCGTTCGCTGCCAAAACGCTGGCCGATTTTGGGGCTGATGTCATCAAGATTGAAGCGCCAGAAAGCGGTGACCCGCTGCGCAAATGGCGGCTGCTCAAAGACGGCACTTCCGTGTGGTGGCAGGTGCAGTCGCGCAACAAACGCTCTGTCGTGCTCGATTTGAGGCAGCCCGAGGCGCAAGACATCGTTCGCCAGCTGGCCAGCAGCGCCGATGTGCTGATTGAAAACTTCCGCCCCGGCGCGATGGAAGGCTGGGGTCTGGGGCCAGACGATCTGCGCCAGCTCAACCCGCGCCTGATCATGCTGCGCATCAGCGGCTACGGGCAGACCGGCCCCTACCGCGACCGCCCCGGCTTTGGTGTGGTGGCCGAAGCCATGAGCGGCCTGCGCCACCTCACCGCCGAGCCGGGCCGGGTGCCGGTGCGTGTGGGCGTGAGCATCGGCGACACGCTGGCCGCGCTGCATGGAGTGATCGGCATTTTGATGGCATTGCAGCACCGCCACACGTCGGGCCAGGGGCAGGTGATTGACGTGGCGCTGTACGAGGCGGTTTTTAACTGCATGGAAAGCCTGCTGCCCGAATACAGCGCTTTTGGTGCGGTGCGTGGCCCGGCGGGCAGCGCCCTGCCTGGCATTGCGCCGAGCAACGCTTATGTGTGCAGTGACGGCGGCCATGCGCTGATTGCAGGCAATGGCGACAGTATTTTCAAACGGCTGATGCGGGCCATTGGCCGGGACGACTTGGCCACCGACCCGGCACTGGGAGACAATGCAGGCCGGGTGGCGCGTGTGGCTGACATTGACGCTGCCATTGGCCAGTGGGCCGCAACACGCACGGTCAATGAAGTGATGAGCGCACTCGACAAGGCCGCCGTGCCCGCAGGCCGCATCTACACCGTGGCCGACATTGCCGCCGACCCGCATTACCAGGCACGCGGCATGCTGGCCAGTGTGCGCATGGACGACGGCAGCACGCTGGCGGTGCCCGGCATCGTGCCCAAACTGTCTGCCACACCCGGCCAGCACCGACGCAACGCGCCCACGTTGGGTCAGGACACCGATGAGGTTTTACGCGAACTGGGCTTGAGCTGCGAGCAGATTCAGGGTCTCAAGGACAAGGGCATCGTGTCCTCAAGCTGAAGCGCTCTAAAGCGCATCAACCCAGCGCGTCAACCCAGCGCATCAACCCAGCTCGGCAATCAGGTCAATGTATTGCTGCATCGCGTCATCGGTGGACGTGCCCTTGAGCTTGGCCCAGGCGTCCCACTTGGCGCGTGCCACCATGTCGGTAAAGCCAGGCTTTTTCTCGGTGTTGTCACCCGTGCTGCCCTGTTTGTAGAGGGCGTAAATTTTAAGCAGTGTGGCGTTGTCCGGGCGCTCGCTGAGGTTCTTCGAGTCGGCCACGGCTTTGTCGAAGGCGGTTTTTAGCTCTGACATGAAAGTACTCCGGTTAGGTTTATCTGGAAATGCGCCATCAATGACAACGCTTAGGGGAACTGCCCAGTATCTTAGCGGTGTCAATCGCTGCAAAATAGGCGGTCTTCTCCAGGTGGAGGAGTATTCCAACAAGAAAGCATTCATGGTCACACGTATCCCGGCACCATCAGGGCGCATCAAAAACGGCAAAACTGTTACCCAGGACATGGCCAGTCAGGCCGCCCTCAAGGTACAAAAAAACGTCAAGCGTGCAGTCGCTGGCACATTGGGCTTGAGCGGCGAACGCATGAGCAAGGTCGATACCGCCTGGCTGCGCATGGACTGCGATGCCAACCTGATGATGATTGTGGGCGTCTGGCAACTGCAGCCGGGTGTGAAGTACGACGCCGTGTGCGAGCGCATTGAGGGCAGTCTTCTGAAATACGAGCGCTTCAGGCAGCGCGTGATTGAAGACACCGCGGGTGCGACCTGGGTCAAAGACCGCAACTTTGACCTGGCTCAGCATGTCGTGCGAGACAAGCTGCCTGCCGGCAAAAAGAGTGCGGGTGGCAGTCAGCAAAGTGCCCTGCAAGACCGTGTAGCGGCGCTGGCCACACAGCCGCTGGACCCCAGACGCCCGCTGTGGCAAATTCACCTGATTGAAGACTACACCGGCCCGGATGGTGTGCGGGGCAGCGCCATGATTGTGCGCATTCACCACTGCATTGCCGACGGTATTGCGCTGATCTCGGTGACCATGTCGCTGGTCGATGGCGGCGCACCACCGCCCGAGCGGCGCAAAAAAGATGCCGCTGCCACCAGCGCTGAAGCCTGGATTGCCGAGACCCTGCTCAAGCCGTTTACCGACATGACCGTCAAGGCGCTGGACGCCGTGGGAGAGGGTGCCTCGCGCTCACTGGGCATGCTGGAGGAGCCCAAAAAAGGCCTGGCGGAAGGGTTTGAAAAAGGTCTGTCTGGCTCCATGGACATGGCCAAGGTGTTGCTGCAGGTGCTCAAAGACGGTGCCGCATTGGCCCTGATGCCGGACGACTCCAAAACCCGTCTCAAGGGCAAGCCTGGCGGCGCTAAAAAAGTCGCCTGGTGCGAGCCGATTCCGCTGGAGGAGGTCAAAGCCGTCGGCAAGGCGCTGAACTGCTCCATCAACGATGTGTTGCTCAGCTGTGTGGCCGGTGCGCTGGGCGAGTACCTGAAATCGCACGGCGATGATGTCACAGGCCAGGAAATCCGCGCCATGGTGCCGGTCAACCTGCGGCCACTGGACCAGGCCTACAAACTGGGCAACCGCTTTGGTCTGGTGCCGCTGGTGCTGCCCATTGGCATCGAGAACCCGATCGAGCGCGTCTACGAGGTGCGTCGCCGCATGGCCACCCTCAAAGGCAGCTACCAGCCGCTGCTGGCTTTTAGCCTGCTGGCTGTGGCGGGCCTGTTGATCAAGCCCGCGCAAGACGCGCTTTTGAGCCTGTTCGCCAAAAAAACCACCGCTGTGATGACCAATGTGCCTGGCCCGCGTGAGAAGCTGCAGTTTTGCGGCAGCACCCTGGAGCAAAGCATGTTCTGGGTGCCGCAGTCAGGCGACGTGGGCCTGGGTGTGTCGATTCTGAGCTATGGCGGCGGTGTGCAGTTTGGCGTGATCACCGACAGCCTGCTGTGCCCCCAGCCGCAACACATCATTGACGAGTTCGTGCCGGAGTTCGCCCGGCTGTCGATTGTCACGCTGATGCTGCCTTGGGGCGAGTGAGAATCTGCAGGTCGGCAGGGCAAGTTTTTCAGGTGACGACTAACCTCGAAGAATAAGGAAACCTTCAACGCTTCAGGCGCAGAGTACGTAGAGAACCGCAGAGAAAGAAGAAAAAACTTGTTTCCCCCTCGTCTTGCTCTGCGTTCTCTGCGCCTCTGCGTTGAATGACTTCATTGCCTTCGACCTTTGTAGAGCATTAAAAAGACCTCTACCGCAACATATACGGGGGCTGAAGGCTATGTATTTAATAGCAAAATCAAGCCGCAAACCGCCGTGAGGCAATCTCCAGCAGGCCGTCAAAAATCAGGCTTTCCACCAGCTCGACCTTCACCGACATGCTGGGGGCCATCTTCCAGCCTGCGCCGCCCGTCATGATGCACTCGGGGGCTTCGCCGCAGTGGCGGGTGATGTTGTCGACCATGCGCTGCACGGCCCCGGCAATCGCAAAGGTGCCGCCGCTGGTCAGGGCGTCGCTGGTGTTGGTGGGGAAGTCACACACCTCCCCGGTGGGCACATGCAGCCCGGCCGTGCCAGATTCGAGTGCGCGCAGCATGATGCCGTGGCCGGGCAGGATGATGCCGCCCAAAAACCTGCCGTCAGCGTCAATGGCTTCTACCGTGACTGCCGTGCCGACCATGACCACGATGCAAGGCTTGTGAATGCCCCGCTCCCGCAGCCGGTGGTGGGCGCCTATCATCGCAACCCAGCGGTCAGCGCCCAAACGGGCCGGGTGGTCATAGCCGTTGCTCAAACCGGCCTCTTGCGGGCTGGAGACAACCCAGCGGGGCGCGATGTCCCACAAGTCCATCTGGTCTGTCACGCGCCGTTTGATGGCGTCACTGGCCACAATGCAGCCGAGAATCTGGCTGGGTGCGGGCAAGTCGCACCATTCTTCGTCGGCCAGCTTGTCGATATTTTCCAGAAACACAGCGCCCTGGCCCAGCAGACTTGCCCCCGCCGCTGGTGATGCGTACTGTGCCCATTTCAGGCGGGTGTTGCCCACGTCAAGTGCAAGAAAAGTCATGCGACAAGATTATCAACAGGTTTGCCGCACTTGTTGCCCATCTATCGCGCATCAATTGCTCATTCGTCACGTCTGCCGCCACGGCAGGCCATAAAACCGCCAGCCCCCTTTTTTGCCACGCTGGCCTTGCTGATTGGGGTCACCCTCAAAGCCTTCCAAGATGTTGTAAGCCTCAAGCCCCAGGTTGGTTGCAAATTTGGCAGCTGCCACAGAGCGCACGCCACTGCGGCACAGCAGGACGGCTTTTTTGCCAAGAGGTACGGCCTCACGCAGACCCGCCTCGAAGCCTGCGTTCAATGCCATGCCTGGCCATTGCTTCCAGGCCAGCGGCACAGCACCGGGGATGAAGCCCACCCATTCGCGTTCAGCGTCCGTGCGCACATCCATCAAAACCGCTTCCCCAGCCTGCCACCACTGACACGCCAAGGGTGCCGAAATATCGCCAGCATAGCCAGCAGCTGCATGCACCTGGGTCAAGTCCGTCGGATCGAAAAGCTGTAGAGGTTTCATAAGTGGGTTCAAGGCGCCTGATGTGGATCAGGCCAAAATGTACGCGCAAATGGGTCTGTCTGTCCTGCCACTCGCACCAACCCAAAACACCACGTCCAAATTCAGCAAACTCCAGCAAGCTATTGACTGCCAAACTGACTGCGCTTTGGCCGTCCCCCTCCATCAGGTTTGCAGAACCTGTTTCATGCACACAAGCGCTGCAAGCTGCTGGCTCTGCTCTTTCCTGCGGGCGAGCCGGCCCTCAAAGGCATCAAGGTTGTATAAACTGGATGCAAGAGCGCCAAACCCCAAAACCTCAAAACCCAACAAAATTCGGAGGATTCGTGAGTTTTCTTGATCAACTCAAGTCACAGGCCACGGCGCTGCAACAGCAGCAGCACGGTCAGGTGCAAAATTTTCAAGCCAACACGGCGTTGACCGAGGCGGCCTGTCAAAAAGCCTGGTCTTACCTGTCTGATCTGGCGCGCCAGCTGAGTGTGATCGAGCCGCCGGGGCCGAAATTCACACTCGATGGCAAGACGCCCTGGCCCGCCATGAAGCTGACCCACTTCAGGGCTGATTCCCGCAAGAAGAAACTGCGCGACAAGGAAGTCTTTGATTACCTGGCTGTGGGCTGGCAGATCGTTCCGCAGTTTGGCTTGGCCGTAGGTGGCTCGGTCAGCGCCAACTTTCCGCCCGACCTGCAGCGCATCGAAAAACGCCTGGCTGAAGGCGGCGTCAAGCATGAGCGCATCGAGGTGCGCCACCCTGAAAAAAACAGCTTGCTGGCCCTGCGGTTTGACTACATCACCGAAGCGCGCGGCAGCGTGACCGTCACCGCTGACCACGACAATGCCAAACTCGTCTTTCGCGTCGCCAACGCCAGCGGCTTTGAAATCATCACCACCAGCTGGGCAGCCGGGCAGGTACAAACCAGCACGCTCGATGAGCTGGCCAAAATGATTGTGGCGCAGCCGCACCGGTTTGCCTGAAACCGCTGGGGCGTATGCCATACAAGCTTGGTTTTTAGTTGACGTTTACGTAAGCGTAATATCATGTGGGTCTTGTATCAACGGTGATGCAAGATGCCCTTTCTTGAAGGAAACCCCATGACCGACCTGTCTGCAGAATACAAAGCGCTGGCGAGTTACCGCCCCTTGCACAAAGTGCGTTTCGTCACGGCGGCAAGCCTGTTTGACGGACACGATGCGGCCATCAACATCATGCGGCGCATTTTGCAAAGCATGGGCGCAGAGGTGATTCATCTGGGGCACAACCGCAGCGTCGATGAGGTCGTCACCGCAGCCCTGCAGGAAGACGCGCAGGGCATTGCCATCAGCAGCTACCAGGGCGGCCATGTCGAGTATTTCAAGTACATGGTGGACTTGCTCAAAAGCCGGGGCGGCGCACACATTCAGGTGTTTGGTGGCGGTGGCGGCGTGATTGTGCCGCCCGAAATCCGCGAGCTTCATGCCTATGGCGTGACGCGTATCTACAGCCCTGAAGACGGTCAAAAAATGGGTCTGGCCGGCATGATTGGCGAGATGGTCATGCGCTGCGACAAAGACCTGAGTGGCTTTGCGCCCGCCAATATCGAGGCCATTGGCGGCCACAGCGAAGCGGCCTGGCGCGCGCTTGCCCAGCTCATCACCTCGCTTGAAAATGACAAGGCAAATGAGGCGCTACAGCAGCAAGTACGGGCTTTAGCTGCTATCAAAAAAATACCGGTTCTGGGCATCACCGGCACTGGTGGTGCAGGCAAGTCGTCGCTAACAGACGAGTTGATTCGTCGCCTGCGGCTGGACCAGAACGATGCGCTGCGCATTGCAGTGATCTCCATTGACCCATCGCGCCGTAAAAGCGGCGGTGCGCTTTTGGGTGACCGTATCCGCATGAATGCGATCAACCCGTGGTCTGCAGGGCCGCGCGTGTTCATGCGCTCACTGGCCACCCGGGAATTTGGCAGCGAGATCAGCAAGGCCCTGCCCGACGTGATTGCAGCCTGCAAATGCGCTGGTTTCGATCTGATTGTGGTGGAAACATCGGGCATCGGCCAGGGGGATGCGGCCATCGTGCCGCACGTGGACGTGCCCATGTACGTGATGACGCCCGAGTTTGGCGCGGCCAGCCAGCTGGAGAAAATCGACATGCTGGACTTTGCAGAATTTGTGGCGATCAACAAGTTCGACCGCAAAGGCTCGCTCGATGCGCTGCGTGATGTGTCCAAGCAAGTGCAGCGTAACAAGGAGGCCTGGGGCACGCGCTCTACCAGGCGATGAAGCCACGCCTGACCGCGCTGGGCTTGAGCTTGACGGGCGGCACCCTTCCAAGGGCTGATGTGCGCCACAGCACCAACCAAACACCTGTGGTACCCGCTGCGCGCACCCGCTATCTGGCTGAAATCAGTGACACCCTGCGCGCCTACAAAAAACGTGCCAAGGCACAGGCCCAGCTCGCCCGCGAAGTGCAGCAGCTCAAAGCTGCCGCTGCCATGCTCAAGCTGGACAAACCCGAGCGTGCCCCCGCCGCTGAAGCTGCGCTTGACCTGGCCGGCCACCGCCAGGCGCGTATGGACGGCGATGCCCGAGCGCTGCTGGCCCAGTGGCCGGACATGCAGACGGCCTATGCCGGTGACGAATACGTGGTCAAAATCCGCGACAAAGACATCCGCACGGCACTGGTGAGCAAATCGCTGTCTGGCACGCCGATTCGCAAGGTCAGCCTGCCCAAGTACATTGACGATGGCGAGGTGTTGCAGTGGCTGATGCTCGACAACGTGCCCGGCAGCTACCCCTACACCGCCGGCACGTTTGCCTTCAGGCGCGAGGGGGAAGACCCGACCCGCATGTTTGCCGGCGAGGGCGACCCGTTTCGCACCAACACCCGCTTCAAACTGCTCAGCGAAGGCATGGCGGCCAAACGCTTGTCCACCGCATTCGACTCGGTCACGCTGTATGGCAATGACCCAGGTCTCAGGCCCGACATTTATGGCAAGGTCGGCAACAGCGGCGTGAGCATTGCCACGCTCGACGACATGAAGGTGCTGTACGGCGGCTTTGATTTGTGCAGCCCAAGCACGTCAGTGTCCATGACCATCAATGGCCCGGCGCCAAGCATTCTGGCGATGTTCATGAACACCGCCATCGACCAGAATCTCGACAAATTCAAAGCCGACAACGGACGTGACCCTACCCCCACCGAGACCGCAAAAATTCGTGAATGGGTGCAGGAAAACGTGCGCGGCACGGTACAGGCCGATATCCTCAAAGAAGACCAGGGCCAGAACACCTGCATTTTCTCGACCGAGTTCAGCCTGAAAGTCATGGGCGACATTGCGCAGTATTTTGTACACAACCGGGTACGCAATTTCTACAGCGTGTCCATCAGTGGCTACCACATCGCAGAAGCCGGGGCCAACCCGATCAGCCAGCTTGCCTTCACGCTGTCGAACGGTTTCACGTTTGTTGAAGCGTATCTGGCGCGCGGCATGCACATTGACGACTTCGCGCCCAACCTGAGCTTTTTCTTCAGCAATGGCATGGACCCCGAATACACCGTGATGGGCCGGGTTGCCCGACGCATCTGGGCGGTGGCGATGAAAGAAAAGTACGGTGCCAACGAGCGCAGCCAGAAGCTCAAATACCACATCCAGACCAGTGGCCGCTCTTTGCACGC
>RDZZ01000139.1 GCA_004293655.1 Polaromonas sp.
ATTTCCATATCAATACGATATGTTGTTACTTCGCCTTTGCCGTGCTAAAGCACTGTCTGCGGCTTCGCGCCTAATCTCCTATTGATCTGAAAACGGAATAACCCCCTGCGGCGGCGATAATTTGCCGGCGTGATTTCTCACGCGACAACTTCGCGGGGCACCTTCACCTGCCCCGATGCACGTTAGCTTTTTTCTTTTCCGGAGCTCTTTTCATGACCACCGTACGCCGCACTTTTTTGAGAAACACCGCCGCTGCCGCTCTTGCTGGCGCGCTGCCCGGCCTGGGCTTTGCGCAGGCATCACCATCATCACCACCGTCTGCCGGGCGCAACTTCGCCCCGCAGAGCGGCGCATGGCGCACGTTTGACGTCACGACCCGGGTAGATGTTGTCAAGCCGCAAGGGGTCACACAGCTCTGGCTGCCGATTCCGTCTGTCAACAGCGACTACCAGCGCTCAGAAGGCAACAGCTTTTCAAGCAATGGCACGACTCAGCTCACGCAAGATGGCCGCGATGGCGCAAAGATGCTGTATGTCGAGTTTGCGTCCAGCCAGGCCGCCCCGTTTGTCGAGCTGACCAGCCGTGTGCAGACCCAGGGCCGTGCGGTTGACTGGTCACAAAAAACAGCACCCGCTGAAGACGCCGACACGCTGCGTTATTACACCCGCCCCACAACGCTGATTCCCACCGATGGCATTGTGCGCAAGACCGCCCTTTCAGCCATTGGCAACGCTAAAACCGACGTTGAAAAAACCCAGAAGATCTACGACTGGATCGTAGCCAACACCTACCGCGAACCCAAGGTGCGCGGCTGCGGTATCGGCGACATCAAGACCATGCTGGAAACCGGTGACCTGGGCGGCAAATGCGCCGACCTGAACGCGCTGTTTGTGGGCCTGTGCCGCGCGGTGGGCGTGCCCGCACGCGACGTGTACGGCATTCGCCTGGTGGCATCAAGCTTTGGCTACAAAGAGCTGTCAGGCAACCCGGCCAGCCTGAAGGGTGCGCAGCACTGCCGCTCAGAAGCGTATTTGAAGGGTTACGGCTGGGTGGCGATGGACCCGGCAGACGTGGCCAAGGTGATGCGGCTTGAGACCGCTGACTGGATTAAAAACGTCACCAATCCCGTTGTGGCACCTGTGAACAAGGCGCTGTTTGGCGGCTGGGAAGGCAACTGGATGGCCTACAACACCGCGCACGACATTGCACTGCCCAAGTCAAAAGGTGAAGTGCTGGGCTTTTTCATGTACCCCGTTGGTGAAAACGCTGCCGGGCGCTTTGACTCGTATGCGCCGGATGATTTCAAATACCAGATCACGGCGAAAGAGGTCAAGGTTTGATTGGCAGATAAAACCTTTCAACGCAGAGGCGCAGAGGACGCAGAGGTTCGCAGAGGTGTAAAAAAACAGAAAAATGGCGTTCCTTTAATCGCGTGAACTCATTGGCTAAACAACAGTTTTCTCTGACTTTCCAACTCTGCGTTCTCTGCGCCTCTGCGTTGAATGCCCCCGTTTTACAGCGCCAACAACCGCAAACCGCTCTCGAACCGCCGCACACCCCCGGTCACAGGGTCAGTAAACGCAATCGATTTGGCCAACAACTGCAGCGGTGAATTGAAGTCGTCGCCAAGTGTCTCGGCACGTGGCGGGTACATGCGGTCGTTGAGTATGGGCAGGCCCAGCGCATTCATGTGAACGCGCAACTGGTGCTTTTTGCCAGTGACCGGGCTGAGGGCATAGCGGGCTGTGGTGCCCCGTATTTCAAGCACGTCAATGTGGGTTTCGCTGTTGGCCGGGCCTGGGACTTCGCGTTGCCTGAAAAAAAGAGAGTCCTCCACAATCCGGCTTTTGCGCGTGGCGGGCAACTGCAAACCATCACGCCATGGCGCCATCGCTTCGTAATGTTTGGCGATTGAATGCGTGCGGAACAGGCCCTGATAGGCGTTGCGGTCTGCCACCTGCGTTGAAAACAGCACCAGGCCAGCGGTTTCGCGGTCAATGCGATGAATTGGCGTCAAGGTGTCTATGCCCAGGCGGTTTTTAAGCCGCACCAGCAGCGTTTCTTGCAGGTAGTGGCCTGAAGGCGTGACGGGCAAAAAATGCGGCTTGTCGGCCACCACCAGATGCGCGTCCTGAAAAAGCACGGTCTCTTCAAAAGGGATGCGCACTTCAATGTCCAGGGCGCGGTAGTAGTAAATCCGCATGTGGCTGGGGTAGGGGCGCAGGGGTGTGACGAGTTCGCCAAACTCATCGGCGACCAGCTGCCTGGCCATGCGGTCAAGCCAGACATCGCGGCCAATGGCCGGGAAGCGCTCGACCAGAAAATCCGTGATGGTCGGCCAATTGCCAGCGGGCAGGCCAACGCAGCTGGGGCCCACGCCGTTGCGTGTCGCCAGGCCGTGGTTTGGCGTCTTGCTCATTCCGTTTTCAGTTCAATGCGAGATTAGGCGCGAAGCCGCAGACAGTGCTTTAGCACGGCAAGGCGAAGTAACAACATATCGCGTTGAAATGGAAATGGAATCACACGCGTTCAAACACCACGTCCCACACGCCATGCCCGAGCTTGATGCCACGGTTTTCAAATTTGGTCAGGGGGCGGTAGTCAGGCTTGGGCGCGTAACCGCTGCCTGCGGTGTTGTGCAGCAGGGGTTCTGCGCTCAACACCGCCAGAATCTGCTCGGCATAGGGTTGCCAGTCGGTGGCGCAGTGCAGGTAGCCACCGGGTTTAAGGCGGGCGGCCAGCTTGGCCATCAGCGGGGCTTGAATCAGGCGGCGTTTGTTGTGCTTTTTCTTGTGCCACGGGTCGGGAAAGAAAATATGTGCGCCGTCCAGACTGGCCAGGTCGCCTGCGGGCAGCATGTGGTCAATGACTTCCACCGCGTCGTGCTGCAGGATGCGGATGTTGCGCAAGCCCTGCTCGTCAATGCGCTTGAGCAGCGCGCCCACGCCGGGCGTATGCACTTCGCAGCACAAGAAGTTTTTGCCTGGCATGACGCTGGCAATGTGCGCTGTGGCCTCGCCCATGCCAAAGCCGATTTCCAGAACAGTGGGCGCTTCGCGGTTGAAGACCGCTGCAAAGTCCACCAGCGCAGGAGCGTAAGGCAGCAAAAACTGCGGACCGACATCTGCAAATGCCCTGGCCTGGCCAGCGGTGGTGCGACCGGTTCGCAGCACAAAGCTGCGGATGGTGCGGTGGTAGCTGGCATCGCTCAGCGGGGAGGGTTCAGGGGAGTTAGGTGTTTGAGTCACGCCCTGATTTTAAGGTGCTGGTCTGCCCACAGCGGCACCGCTTGCCGCAACCATTCGGCGGGTGTGTCGGCGTGCAGGTTTGCCGCCAGGCCGAGTATTTGGCCCGCTTGCTGGAGCGCGGTCACCGGGTGCGTCGTGTCAACGGCTGATGCGCCGTTTTGTTTGGAGAGCTTGTCGCCATTGCCGCCCAGCACCAGCGGGGTGTGCAGGTACTGCGGTGTGGGCAGGCAAAGCGCCTGCTGCAGCATGATTTGCCGGGCAGTGTTGTCCAGCAGGTCTTGCCCACGAACCACATGGGTGATGCCCTGGGCTGCGTCGTCCACCACCACGGCCAGCTGGTAGGCCCACAGGCCATCTGCGCGCTTGAGCACAAAGTCGCCCACCGCCTGGCTGACGTTCTGGCTTTGTGCGCCCAGACGTCGGTCGGGCCAGTGAAGTGCTTGATTTGCTATTGAATCAATAGCACCTAAACCTTGTGTCAATTGCGGTGGAGGCACTTTTTGTTGTGAATTTTCGGTTAAAAACCGCCAGGCACGTGCGCCGCGTCCGTGCAGCCCGTGGCGGCAGGTGCCAGGGTACACCCGCTCGCCATGGCGTTGGCGCGCCTGCCCGCTGGCGGCCAGTGCCTGCGCGATGTCTTGC
Organism: Polaromonas sp.; assembly: GCA_004293655.1. Classification (GTDB taxonomy): domain Bacteria; phylum Pseudomonadota; class Gammaproteobacteria; order Burkholderiales; family Burkholderiaceae_C; genus Polaromonas. Next base: position 3,891 of record RDZZ01000139.1, read on the forward strand.
CGGGTGCAACCACAGGCAAAGGCCAGGCCTTGGGTGACCAGCTGGTCCAGTGCGTCCTGGTAGGCAGTGCTGCGTTGTGACTGGTAGAGCGGCGCTTCGTCAGGGTACAAACCGACAGCTGCCAGCTGCGCAAAAATAGTCTGGTCAACCCCAGGCACGCAGCGTGGTGCGTCAACGTCTTCGATGCGCACCAGCCACTGGCCTTGGTGGGCGCGGGCATCCAGCCAGCTGGCCAGCGCCGCCACCAGCGAGCCCGCGTGCAGCGGGCCGGTGGGGGAGGGGGCAAACCGTCCTCTGTATGTTGTTGGCCCCATGTTTTCCACGTCACCCGAGGCTCTACAGCGCGGCGAGTGCCAGTTCAAGCCCCGACAAAAAGCCGTCTTCCACCCGGTGCCCCAGGCACCAGTCGCCGCAGGCACCCAGGCCTGCTTTGGCATTCCACAGGTGGCTTTTGCCCAGCGGGGTGGTGGTCTGGGCGTAGCGCCAGCGGTGAACCTCGGCGTACTGCGGCTCGGCGCGAATGCCGGTGACTTCAGTGAACGCCTTGCACAGTTTGGCCTTGACGCGCTCGGCATCGTCTTCCAGGTGGCGTTGTGACCAGTCCGGGCTGGCTTGTACGGTCCAGCGCTCCAGCGCACTGCGTCCAGGCTTGGACGATTCGCGTGCCAGCCAGGCAATGCGGTGATGGGTGCTGCGCGCTGCATTCCATTGCGGGCCCAGCAGGGGCAGGTCAGGCTGCGAAGCATTAGGAAAGGCCAGCATCAACGTCCAGCAAGGGGCCACGCTGACCTTGTTGATGGCCGCCATCATGGGTTTGCCGAGCTGCGACGATTGCAGCAGGGCACTGGCCTGCACCGACGGGATGGCCATCAGCACCGCGTCAAAACCAGAATGAACCCGCGCGGTGGCGCCCGGCCCTTCGGTTTGCAGTTGCCAGCGTTTCGGGGCAAGTTTGTCGGCCTCGATGCGCACCACGGTGGTCTGCAGATGCAACACGCCAGCATGGGCCAGCGGTTCGGCCCATTGCCGCACCAGCGCGTTCATGCCAGGCGTTGCAACCCAATGGGCTTCTTTGGGCGGCAGGGACGCCGCGACCACACGGCCCCGCTCGTCAAGAATGCGCACGGTGTTGGCGCTCCAGGGACGAGTCAGGCCGGGCACGGTTGCCAGTGCGCTTTCAAAGCGCTCGTCGCGCACCGTGAAGTACTGCGTGCCATGGTCAAAACTGCCAAACGTGGTGTTGCGGGAAGACATGCGCCCGCCAGCGCCCCGGCTTTTTTCAAATACCGTGACCTGATGCCCGGCTTGCACCAGCGTTCGCGCACAGGCGATGCCTGCAATGCCTGCGCCAATGACGGCGAAGTGACGCGCGGGTTCTTTGGCGGGAGGGGTGAGCTGCTTTTTTGTCATGTCTTTGTGCTTTTTTATGAGGGTGAAAAAAATCAGAGCGGGCATTTCTCTGATGAACACACTCTACACGCTGCAGACCGGCCCGGCCTACAAAATAACATTCACGTATATTGCTGGCGCTCCAGCAATGCCCGCCGGGTGATCGGGTTATCAAGCTGTTGAAGCCACCACTGCAGGGCGCGTCCCGGCTTGCTGTCGCTGCCCTCGCTGAGCCCTGCGACGCTGCTCATGCCCTTGTCACGCCAGGCGTAGCTGACCCGCACCACGCGCGGCAGCTGGGCGACGGCTTTTTCAACCAGGCGGCCGGTGTCAATGTGGGGCCGCGCCAGGTATTCGGGCAGAAAACCCGCCCCCAGCCCCCGCAGCTGCGCGTCCAGCTTGGCCAGCATGCCGGGCACGGTAAAAACATCCTGTCCGCCCAGCAGGCCCACCGTCATGCCGCTGCCGCGCTGCACGGAGTCGGCCACGGCCACCACCCGGTGCTGCAGCAGCATGTCGTCTGTCACAGGCTCTGCCGCTTGCGCCAGCGGGTGGTGGGGTGCCACCGCATACACAAAGCGCAGACTGCCCAGCACCTTGCTCTGCAGGCCGCGGCTGCCTGGCTCCAGCACCACACCGATGGCCAGATCAGCCTGGCCGCTGTAGAGCGTCTGCAAGGTTCCGGACAACGCTTCCTCGCGAAGTTTCAGGCGTGTGGGTGGCCCAAGTGCAAAAAAGGCCTCGCACAGCTCCATCATGGTGGTGCGGGAAATGATGCTGTCCACGGCCAGTGTCAGCTGGGGTTCCCAGCCGGTGGCCACCCGCTTGACGCGGTTGGCAATGGAGTCCAGCTCCAGCAGCACCCGGTTGCCTTCGCGCAGAAGTTCCTTGCCCGCATCGGTCAGCTGGGCGCGCCGTGAAGAGCGGTCAAACAGCAGCACATCCAGCGCGTCTTCCACCTGGCGAATCCGGTAAGTCAGCGCGCTGGGCACCAGGCCGCTCTCACGTGCAGCAGCGGCCATGCTGCCCGTGCGGTGGACGGCGTCGATCAGGCCCAGGGCTTCGGGTGTCAGCACATTGCGCAGGGCGGCGGGTGGCTTGTTGGTCATGAGTGATTTATACGTGGGTCAGGCGTGGGTCAGACGTTGAAATAATTTGAATGATGCCATCAAATAGATGCAACTCAAAAGGCATTGTGCAGGCCTACATTGGAGGCATTGAAAAAGTGCTCAAACCCCTCAAGAAAGGAATTTTTCATGATGACAATCCGCCCCTCAGGCGAGCGTGGCCATGCTGACCACGGCTGGCTCAAGTCGCAACATTCGTTTTCGTTTGCTGGTTATTACGACCCCGCACACATGGGCTTTGGCAACCTGCGCGTGATCAATGAAGACTACATTGCCGCAGGCCGGGGCTTTGGAACCCATGGCCACAAAGACATGGAAATCATCAGCTATGTGCTGTCGGGCGAGCTGGCGCACAAAGACAGCATGGGCAATGTCAAGGGCATCCCGCCCGGCGATGTTCAGCGCATGAGTGCAGGCACAGGCGTGCAGCACAGCGAGTTCAACCATGCACAGGGCCAGACCACGCACATCCTTCAAATCTGGATTGAGCCCCACACCGTCGGTATCGAACCAGGCTATGAGCAAAAGACTTTTGCGGAACTTGAAAAACGCGGCACGCTGCGGCTGGTGGCATCCAGTGACGGCGCGCAGGGTTCTGTCACGATCCATGCGGATGCCCGGCTGTATGCAGGTTTGCTCGATGGTAGCGAGGCCGCCACACTGGCGCTGGACCCGGCCCGCAAGACCTATGTGCATCTGGTGCGCGGTGAGTTGGAAGTCAATGGTCAAAAGCTCACGGGTGGCGATGCCGCGATGATTCAGGCACAAAGCCGCCTTGACTTGAGCAAAGGCGTTGACGCTGAAGTGCTGGTGTTTGACCTCGCGGCTTGAGCTGGCGGCTTGAGCTGATGTCAAGGGCAATGATTTTTCGGTAGGGTTAGGGCGTTTTCAACGCATTTTTCGGCTTTTTTATTCATCTTCAAGGAGTTTTCAAATGGCAAAAGTTGCAGTCGTATTTCACTCAGGCTATGGTCACACACAGCGTGTTGCCGAGTTTGTGGCAAAGGGAGCAGACGCCGACCTGGTCACCATTGATGCCAATGGCGACCTGACGGCAGACCAGTGGGCCACGCTTGACGCAGCGGACGCCATCATCATGGGCAGCCCGACGTACATGGGCATGGCCAGCTGGCAGTTCAAAAAGTTTGCCGACGCGACAAGCAAGAAGTGGTTCACCAGCGCCTGGAAAGACAAGGTTGCGGGCGGTTTCACCTGCTCGGCCAGCCCCAGCGGCGACAAACTCTCGACCCTTCAGTACTTCATCACCCTGGCCATGCAGCAAGGCATGATCTGGGTGGGCCAGCCGGCGCTCAACGACGGCACCATCAACCGCCTGGGCTCCAACTCAGGCGTGATGGCGCAAGTCGGCCCGCAAGACCCGGCCAGTGCGATTCCCCAGGGTGACCTTGACACGGCTGCCGCTTACGGCCGGCGTGTGGCGGAAGTTGCGGGCAAACTGCGCGGTTGATTGCGTCGCTTTTTTAGAACGCACAGGAACGGCTAGGCAAGGCAATGACCGCAGGGGACAATCTTCTAAAATCCGTGGATGTTTGTTCACCTACGCCTTCACACCGAGTTTTCAGTCGTTGACGGCACTGTCCGCATTGACGAAGTCACCGCCGCTGCGGCGGCCGACCAGCAACCCGCCCTCGCCATCAGTGACCTGAGCAACCTGTTTGGCACCGTCAAGTTTTACAAAGCTGCGCGCGGCAAGGGCGTCAAGCCGCTGATTGCGGCTGACGTCTGGGTGCAGGTACCGGGCAAAGACGCAGCAGCACCGCCCGCGCGTTTGCTGCTTTTGGCACAAAACCACCACGGCTACCTCAATTTGTCAGAACTGCTCACACGCGCCTGGACGCGTGGCGTGGTGCGCGACCAGGCCATCATCAGCCTGGCCTGGCTGGGTGAATTGAACGAGGGGTTGATTGCGCTGTCAGGCGCGCAGCGTGGTGCTGTCGGGCAAGCTCTGGTGCAGGGCGATGAGGCGCGTGCGCAGGCGTGTGCGCTGCACCTGGCGGGTATTTTCCCGCAGCGTTTCTACATTGAGCTGCAGCGCGCCGAACAAGCCGACGATGCGCGCCATGTACCTGCGGCGGTACAGCTTGCGGCCCGGCTCAAACTGCCGGTGGTAGCCACGCACCCGGTGCAGTTTTTGACTTATGACGACTATGAGGCGCATGAGGCACGGGTGTGTATTTCTGAAGGCGAAATTCTGGGCAACGCCCGGCGTGTGCGCAAGTTCACGCGGCAGCAGTACTTCAAGTCCAGCGCGCAAATGCAGGCGCTGTTTGCAGATGTTCCGTCAGCCGTGGCCAACACGCTGGAGATTGCCAAGCGCTGCAATTTAAAACTGGAACTCGGCAAGCCCATGCTGCCCGACTACCCCACGCCCGAAGTGGGCGGCGTGCGCATGGCGGCGGACGACTACTTCCGCCAAACCTCGTTTGAGGGCCTGGAAGAGCGGCTGGCGCACCTGTACCCGAATGCCGAAGTTCGCAATAAAAAGCGGCCCACCTATGTCGAGCGGCTGGCGTTTGAGATCAAGACCATTCTGGGCATGGGTTTTCCGGGCTACTTTTTGATTGTGGGCGACTTCATCAACTGGGCCAAGAAAAATGGCTGCCCTGTCGGGCCAGGCCGGGGCTCTGGCGCGGGCTCTTTGGTGGCGTATTCACTCAAGATCACTGACCTGGACCCACTGCGCTACAACCTGCTGTTTGAGCGTTTTTTGAACCCCGAGCGGGTGTCCATGCCCGATTTTGACATCGACTTTGACCGCGTGATTGATTATGTCAAGGATAAATACGGTCACAACGCCGTCAGCCAGATTGTGACTTTTGGCACCATGGCGGCACGCGCGGCGATTCGTGACGTGGGCCGTGTGCTGGACTTTCCTTATGGGTTTTGTGACGGCATTTCCAAGCTGATTCCCAACAAGCCCGGCCAGGCCGTGACACTGCAACTGCCGCCGCCAGAGCGCAAGAAAAACGACAAACTGGTCTATGCGCTGGAGGCCGAGCCGATTCTGGCCGAGCGTGAACGCAAAGAAGAAGACGTCCACACGCTGCTTGAACTCGCCCGCAAGCTTGAAGGTCTGACACGCAACGTGGGCATGCATGCCGGGGGCGTGTTGATTGCGCCCGGCAAGCTCACTGATTTTTGCCCGCTGTATTTGCAGCCCGGCAGCACTTCGGCGGTGAGCCAGTTTGACAAAAATGATGTGGAAGCCATTGGTCTCGTCAAGTTCGACTTTTTGGGCCTGGCCACGCTGACGATCCTGGAGATTGCCAAGGATTTCATTGTGGCGCGGCACCCGTCGCAAAAAAACTTTGCGTTTGAAGACCTGCCGCTCGACGATGCGCGGGTGTACCGCCTGTTTGCAGAGGGCAAGACCGAGGCCGTGTTCCAGTTTGAAAGTATCGGCATGCAGCGCATGCTCAAAGACGCCAGACCCGACCGGCTCGAAGACCTGATTGCCATGAACGCGCTGTACCGGCCCGGCCCGATGGACCTGATTCCGACCTATATTGCCCGCAAACAGGGCAAAGAAGTGCCCGAGTACCCCGACCCGCGTGTGCAACCCATGCTGGAGGAGACCTACGGCATCATGGTCTACCAGGAGCAGGTGATGCAGACCGCACAGATTCTGGGCGGCTACTCGCTGGGCGGCGCCGACATGTTGCGCCGTGCGATGGGTAAAAAAGACGAAAAGGAAATGGCGGCCCAGCGCAGCATCTTCCGCAAAGGCGCAGGCATCAACGGCTTGGATGAAAAAAAAGCCGACGAGGTGTTTGACCTGATGGAAAAGTTCGCAGGCTACGGCTTTAACAAGTCGCACTCTGCCGCTTATGCGTTGCTGGCTTACCACACGGCCTGGCTCAAGGTGCATTACACCGCCGAGTTTTTTGCCGCCAACATGACGGTGGAGATGGGCGACACCGACAAGCTCAAGGTCTTGCACGGCGACGCGCTGAAAATGGGCATCACCTTTGAGTCGCCCGATGTGAACCGGGGCGACCTGCGCTTTGAGCCAACCAGCAACAGCACGGTGCGCTATGGCCTGGGCGCCATCAAGGGCACGGGCGAGCAAGCCATTGCAGCCATTGTGGCGGCGCGTGCCGAAGGCGGCCTGTTCACGTCGCTTTATGACTTTTGCGTGCGCGTTGAGCGCACCAAAATCAACAAGCGCACGGTTGAGGCGCTGATCAAGGCCGGTGCCTTTGACGGCGTGTGTGTGAACCGGGCGTCGCTGCTTGCCTCGGTTGACCGCGCCTTTGAGTTTGCGCTGGCGGCCGAGGCCAATGCCAACCAGGGCGGGCTGTTTGACATGTCGGACTCGCACGCGGCCAGCACACAGGAGCCTGAACTGGTGGAAACCGCCATGTTTGGCATCAAGGCGCGGCTGGTACAGGAAAAAACCGCCATTGGCTTTTACCTGTCGGGTCATCTGTTTGACGAGGTCGAGCAAGAGGTGCGCCAGTTTGCCAAACTCAAAATTGACGATCTGCTGGACTCGCGTGAGCCGCGCCTGTTGGCGGGAATCGTGGGTGACCTGCGCGTGATCAATGGCAACCGTGGCAAGGTCACGATCTTCAAGCTGGACGACAAGACCGACACGCTGGAGGCTTCGGTCGATGAGGCCCTCTACAACACCCACCGTGACCTGCTCAAAGACGACGAGCTGGTGCTGGTGCAGGGCGTGTTGCAGGGCGCTTCAGAACGGTTTGGGCGGCGCTTTAAAGTCACGCAGGTCTGGAGCCTGGAGACGGCACGCTGCAAGTTTGGCAAGTACCTGCGTGTGGCCGTCAAGGGCTCGGCCCCCGACATTGCGGGCCTGATACGCGACTTTCCACCACGCCATGACATGTCAGAGCAAGGCGAGCTGGTGCGTGGTTTGCCAGTGCGTTTGACTCTGGAGCGGTGGACTGACTTTGGCACGGTAGCCGCCGAGATGGTGCTCGACGAGCGGGCCAGGTTCTTTCCGACCGATGCGGCCCTGGCTGGCTGGGCCGCGCAGGCTGATAAGGGGCTGGCGCACATTGTTTATGCATAAAAAATGCCGCCAGCGCACTGTTTATATGGGCGAGCAGCTATCTATTTTGTAGCACTGACTAATGCAATGAGAGACAAGTAGAGACAAGGAAAGGCCAGGTCATTTACCCCCGAGCACGCATATCGATGAGCAAAATTGTGTCGGGCATGCGGCCATCGACATCTTTGGGCATCACGCGGGTGCGGATGATGGCGTTGACAGCGGCATCGTCCCAGTTTTTGTTGCCGCTGGACTTGACCAGTCGCTGGCTGATGATGGTGCCGTCAGGTGCCACCCGCACTTCGACTGTCGCCATCGGATTGCCCACGATTTCTTCAGTAAACACGACATTGGGCCGGATGGCTGCCCGCAGCGCGCCGCCGTAACTGGCCGATGGCCCGCTTGACTTGAGGGCGGTACCCGTGTCGTTGGTGGTGCCGCTGGCTCCAGCCATGCCCTTGAGCCGTGCCAGATTTTCTTCCCGCTGTTTCTGGCTGGCCGCCTCGGCCTGCTTGCTTTGCGCTTGCTGCCTGGCGAGTTGTTGCGCCGCCTTTTGGGCTTGCAGTTTTTGCGCTTCCTTGGCCGCTTCTCTGGCTTCTTGCTTGGCTGCCTCGGCCTGCGCCAGCCGTCTGGCTTGCTCTTCTTCTGCCCGGCGCTCTTTCTGTTTTTTGGCCAGCGCGATGGCTTTGTCTTTTTCAAGCGCCTTCGCGGCCTCTTTTTTGACCTCCGCTTCTTTTTGGAGGGCGAGCTGTTTGCGCTTTTTTTCCTGCTCCAGTGCAATATCCACATTGGGCGCAGGCAGCGGTGGGGGCGGGGGTGCCTTGACTGCGGGTTTTTCAAGCGCGGGAGGGGGCGGTGCCGGCACAGGCGCTGGTTTGGACACTTCGGGCGTGGGTTCGGGCAGGGTTTCAGTCAGCCGGGGCGCGACTTGCCGGGGCAGGGCCGACCACAGCTCGGCTTCATAGCTGACGGACGTGTCACTGCGCTTCCAGTTCACGCCCCACGCCAGCGCCGCAATCAGCAGCGCATGCACCAGCAGCGCCAATGAAAATGCCCGTATTGACCCTTTGGCAGTGGGCGGAGCAAATTCAATGCGGTCAGCGGTGCTGGGCATGGGCAAGTTGCGGCTGGCGCGTTGACGTGAGGTTTAGCGCAAGGCTCAGCGGCTGGTGTTGCCAGTCTGAACCGACAGACCAATGCGCACCACACCGGCTTTTTGCAGCTTGTCCATCACCTGCACAACGGTTTCGTACTGGATGGATTTGTCAGCGCTGATGACAACCGGCACGGCCTGCTCGCCGGGCGCGGCGCTCTTGACTTTGGGTTCAAGTTTCACGATGTCGCTGGCAATGCTGGCAACCGTGCTGGCAACCGTGGCGGCGACCGTGGTGGGTGATGTGTCTTTCTTGAATTTGATTTGAACCGTCTCGTCCTTGCTGATCAGTATCTGTATCGGGTTTTGCGGCTGCCCGGACGCCTTGCCCACTTTGGGCAGCGCAATCATGCTGGGCGTGATCAACGGCGCGGTGACCATGAAAATGATCAGGAGCACCAGCATCACGTCGATGAAGGGCACCATGTTGATCTCACTGATGGTGCGGCGGCCCCGGCCTCTTGGGTTGATGGCGGGCATGGTCAGTGTCCAGAAGCCGATTGCGCGCCCAGATTGCGCTGCAAGATGTTGGAGAACTCTTCAATGAAGGTCTCCAGCTTGTTGGCAACACGGTCAATATCGTGCGAGAAGCGGTTGTAAGCCACAACCGCCGGAATGGCCGCAAACAGGCCGATGGCCGTCGCTACCAGGGCCTCGGCAATGCCCGGCGCGACAGTAGCCAGTGTGACCTGCTCCAGCGCTGCCAGGCCCGTGAAGGCATGCATGATGCCCCAGACCGTGCCAAACAAGCCCACATAGGGCGAGACCGAACCCACGGTGGCCAGAAAAGACAGGTTGGTTTCAATCGCATCGACTTCGCGCTGATAGCTGGCCCGCATGGCCCGCCGTGCGCCATCCATCAGGGCGCCGGGGTCGGTGATGCGGCGACTCATGTGCAATTGATGCAGTTTTTGGTACTCGCGCATGCCACTGGCAAAAATGCGTTCCATCGGGCCGGAATTTTTGGCGTTTTTGGCAGCACCTGCCAGCAAATCGTTCAGGCTGGTGCCTGACCAGAACTCCCGGTCAAACGCGTCGTTGAGTTGCTGCACTTTTTTCAGCGCCACAATTTTTCTGAAAATAGCCGCCCAGCTGGCAATGGACACGCCTACCAGCAGCGCAACCACGCCTTGCACCGCCCAGCTGGCATGAAGAATCAGGTTGACGATGGAGAGGTCTTGGTTCATGGCGGCACTTTTAGATTCAGGTTTTCAGGCGTTCAAGCAGGCAGCCAGGCATACGTGCGGGTTTGAGTGTGGCGGCATCGACCCAGCCAATCTTGACTGTTCCTTCACATAACAAAATAGGCTCTGACGCACTGTTTACATTGTTTATATGCTCTGATTTTAATAGCGTCTGCTGGCAGATTGTCATGGACGCCCGGCCCTTGTCAACCAAGCGGGCAGTCACCACCAGCGCATCGTCAAGGCGCGCAGGGCGCAGGTAGCGCACGCAGGTTTGCGCCACCACAAACATGCCCCCGGAGGTGTCCTTGAGCTTTTGCTGCTCAACACCCAGTGACCGGAGCCATTCGGTGCGCGCGCGCTCAAAAAACTTCAAGTAGTTGGCGTAGAAGACAATGCCGCCAGCGTCGGTGTCTTCCCAATAGACCCGGACTGCAAAGCCAAAGGGGGCAACCCGCTTATCCAATCACCGACTCCAGCCGCGCGACGGCCTGTTTGAGCTGGGCCATAGCGTTGGCCGTTGAAAAACGCACAAACTGTGCAGGGGACGCCTGCCCAAAATCCCGGCCTGGCGTGACAGCCAGATGAGCGCGCTTCATCAGCTCGAACGCAAAATCCCAACTGCCCCCGGTACCGTCTGGCTGCGCACCGCGCATGCCCCACTGCGCCGCCACCTGGGTGCAATCGGCATAGGCGTAGAAAGCGCCGTCGGGCATCACGGGTACTGTCAGGCCCAGACGGTTCAGCTCGGGAATAAAGTAGTCACGCCTGGCCTTGAACTCGTGTCGGCGCCGCTCGTATTCCAGCAGGCTCTCCGGCTCAAAGCACGCCAGAGCTGCGTGCTGGGCAATCGAGCTGGCACAGATAAACAGGTTTTGTGCAATCCGCTCAATCACCGGCACCAGCGCGTCAGGCACCACCAGCCAGCCAAGCCGCCAGCCGGTCATGTTGAAGTATTTGCTGAACGAGTTGATGCTGATGACGCTCTGACCCAGCTCGCCCGGCATGGCCAGGGCGGTGTGGCCAAAGCGCTCTTCGTAGGACAGGCCGAGGTAAATCTCGTCAATCATCGTGATGCCGCCACGGCTTTGCACCAACGCATGAATGCTTTGCAGCTCTTCAGGTGCAATCGACGTGCCTGTGGGGTTCGATGGTGAGGCCAGCAACACACCACGTGTTCTGTCGGTCCAGGCCTGCTCAACCTTGGCACGGGTCAGCTGAAAGCGCTCTTTTGCCGTGGTGGGAATCAACACCGACCGGCCTTCTGCCGCACTCACAAAATGCCGGTTACAGGGGTAGCTCGGGTCAGGCATCAGTATCTCGTCACCGGCTTCTATCAAGGCCAGGCAAGCCATGTGCAGTGCTGCTGAAGCGCCTGCGGTGATGATGATGCGTTGCGGTGCCACAGCCACCTTGAAGCGTGAGGCATACCAGGCACTGATCTTTTCACGCAGCTCTTCCAGACCTGTTGCCTGGGTGTACTGCGTTGTGCCTTGCGAAATGGCCTGGGCTGCTGCCTGTGCTACCAGTGGCGGGGCGGTGAAGTCTGGCTCGCCAATGTTCAAGAAAATCATCGGATCGCTGCTGTGGGCGACCTCTTTGGCCAGCGCAGAAGCCGCTTTGGCGACTTCCATGACATAGAAGGGTTCAATCCGATGAGCCCGCTGAGCAATTTTCACGGGGTGTCTTTCAATTTTTTACACTTCAATGCTTCAATGCTTGTCTGGCGTTGTCTGCAGCGACTTCTGCAGCGCGCATCGATGGTGCCATTTTGTGCAGCACACCATTGACGTACTTGTGGCCATCGGTGCCGCCAAACGCCTTGGCCAGCTCGATGCATTCATTGATGACGACGCGGTAGGGCACATCCAGACAGTTCTTGAACTCGTAGGCACCAATCCACAGCACTGAATGCTCAACTGGGGAAATTTCAGCCATGGGACGGTCAAGCAACGGCGTGATGGCCTGGTCAAGCGCTTGCGCGTCGTCAATACAGCCGTGCAACAAGGCATCGTAATGGACAGAGTCAGCTTTGTGAAAACCCACCAAGTCGCGTGTGAACGTGTCAATCGCATCGGCTGCATTGCGGCCTACCAAATGCTGGTAGAGCGCCTGCATGGCGAATTCACGGGCTCGGGTTCGGGCAGATTTGTCGGCGGCTTTTTTGACACCGGTGTCCGTCAGGCCAGACCGTGATTGCGGCGGGCGCTTTGGTTTTGTGAGTTGTTCTGCCATATTCTTTTAACTGTGGTGTCACTGTAAATTTTCGGGCCCCCGAAAGAGGCTGCACAAAGTGCCGTCTTTAGCCCAGCTCATCAAGCAGGTTGGCCATCTCAACGGCTACGCGCGCCGCGTCGTGGCCTTTGTCGGTTTGGCGGGCTTGCGCCTGGGCTAGATTTTCAGTGGTCAAAATGGCGTTGGCAATCGGCAGCTGGTAGTCCAGCGCCAGGCGCGTGACCGCTGCGCCGCTTTCGTTGGCCACCAGCTCAAAATGATACGTCTCGCCACGAATGATGCAACCCAGGGCAATCAGGGCGTCGTATTTGTTGCTTTCAGCCATGGCCTGCAATGCCACGGGTACTTCCAGCGCACCGGGAACCTTCACATGTGTGATGTTGGCAGCGGCCACACCCAGCGCAGACAGCTCTTGCAAGCAGGCATCTGCCAGCGCATTGGTAATGCTTTCGTTAAAACGCGCCTGCACAATACCGATCATGCGTTTTTTTCCATTCAGCTTGTCCGCTGAGCCTTTTTCTGCACCAAACACGATGGATTTCCTTGAAGCTGGAAGCCTGAAATTTGAAATTAAAGATGAAGGCAGTTATTTGGTGATGTAGCCAACGGTCTCCAGACCGTAGCCCGTCATGCTGGGCATGCGTCTGGGTGTGCCCAGCAGGTTCATTTTGTGGACACCGCAGGCGCGCAAAATCTGCGCGCCGATGCCGTAGGTGCGCAAATCCATGCGGCCCCGTTGCGGGGCCTGGCTGGCACGTGCCGTGCCTTCAAACTGGGCCAGCAGTTGCGCGGCGCTCTCACCACAGTTGAGCAACACCACCACGCCTTTGCCTTGACTGGCAACATATCTGAGGCTTTCATCCAGGTTCCAGGAGTGCATGGAACGGCCTGTCTCCAGCGCGTCCAGCACCGACAGCGGTTCATGCACGCGTGCTGCCACAGTCTCGCCAGCTGCCCACTGCCCCATGCTTAGCGCCAAGTGCAGGCCCTGAGCGGGTTTATCCCTGAAGGCATGTGCCACAAATTCCCCGGCAGCGGTTTGAAGTGTGCGGCTGCCCACTTTTTCAATCAGCGACTCGCTTTGGCTGCGGTGCTCGATCAAATCGGCAATCGTTCCAATTTTCAAGCCGTGCTCGGCAGCAAACAGCAGCAGGTCGGGCAGCCGTGCCATGGTGCCGTCGTCTTTCATGATCTCGCAGATCATGGCTGCAGGCGAACAACCGGCCATGGCCGCCAGATCACAGCCTGCCTCGGTATGCCCAGCACGCATCAGCACACCACCGTCTACTGCCTGCAGCGGGAAAATATGACCCGGCTGAACCAGATCATTGACCGTTGCATTTTTAGCCACTGCTGCTTGTACCGTGCGGGCCCGGTCGGCAGCAGAAATGCCGGTGGTCACACCTTCTGCCGCTTCAATCGACACGGTAAAAGCTGTGGCGTGTTTGGTGCCATTGCGCGTGGCCATGGGCGGCAGCTCCAGCCGCTCACAACGCTCCCGTGTCAACGTCAAGCAAATCAGGCCACGGCCAAAACGTGCCATGAAGTTCACAGCCTCTGGTGTAACGTGGTCAGCAGCGAGCACCAGATCGCCTTCGTTTTCCCGATCTTCTTCGTCAATCAAAACCACCATGCGACCGGCACGCATGTCAGCGATGATGTCCTCGATAGGAGAAATCGCGGTGGTCTTTGAGGCTGTGGGCAGCAGTGCAGTCGTGTTCATGGTGTCTGAGCCTGTTGATGGGTGTCTTGCAGCATGCGCTCAACATAGCGTGCAACGGTATCGATTTCGAGGTTGACGGTGGTGCCAGCCGCCAGCTGGCCAAGTGCTGTGTTCTGCACAGTATGGGGAATCAGGTTAATGCTGATTTCACAGCCCTGCTTTTCTGGCAGATCAGCGACACGGTTGACCGTCAGGCTCACGCCATTGACAGTGATTGAGCCTTTATACGCCATGTATTTGGCCAGCTCGGGCGGGGCCAGAACGCGCAATTCCCAGCTCTCGCCAATCTGCGCAAAATACGTGACCGAGCCGATGCCATCGACATGACCCGAAACAATATGCCCGCCCAAACGGTCATGCGCACGCAAGGCTTTTTCAAGGTTGATGGTGCCGGTCTGCGCGGGGTTACTCAAGTTGCTCAGGCCACTGGTTTTGTCCAGCGACTCAGCCGAGATATCGATTGAAAACTGATGCCTGGCAAGCTCAAGCGAGACCACTGTCATGCAGGCACCGTTGAGTGCGATGCTGTCACCTGGCCCGACATCATCAAGATACCCCGGAGGTACCTCAATGGTCAGGCGTTTGCCGTGGTCTGAAGAGCTGCCCAGGCTATGGGCGGCGACGATGCGCCCCAAGCCGGTAATTATTCCTGTAAACATGGCAGCATTTTCGCAGACATTGCAAAGCAGTCTGAAAGCCGGGTACTAACCCTGCTGTTTTTCAGCCAATTCAGAGCCAGTTCAGAGTCAGTGCAGAACAGACAAGCCCCGTTAAAAGCTGTCTCGCCCTTTGACGCGGGCCACAATTCGCAGGTCAGGCCCCAGACTTTCGGCAGACACAAACGCCAGTTCAACAGCGTCAGACAACGCAGCCAGAGGGCCAAAGTCAGCCATGCCGCGGCCTTGGCCCAGCAGCTTGGGGGCCAGATACACCACAAACTCATCGACCAGATTTGCACGCACCAGCGAGCCGTTGAGCTTGTGCCCGGCTTCGACATGCAGCTCGTTGATCTCTCGGCGGGCCAGGTCAAGCAGCATGGCGCGCAGGTCAACCTTGCCGTTTGCGTCGGGCAGGTACACCACTGTGGCACCGCGTGCTTCCAAGGCTTGTTGCTTCAAAGCATTGGGTACGGCAGCGTAGATGAACACGGCGCGACCAGCTATGAATAAAGGAGCATCCAGCGGCGTGTCAAGCCGACTGTCAACCACCACCAGGTGCGGCTGGCGTGGTGTGGCGGCCAGTCGGACATCCAGCCGGGGCTGGTCTTTGAGCACCGTGCCAATGCCTGTCAGCACCGCACAGGCGCGCGCCCGCCAGGCATGGCCGTCTGCACGGGCTGCGCTTGATGTGATCCATTGGCTTTGGCCATTGAGTAGGGCCGTTTGCCCATCCAGCGAAGCCGCGATTTTCAGACGCACCCAGGGCGTTTGACGCATCATGCGGCTGAAAAACCCGATGTTGAGCTCGCGGGACTCGGCTGCACCGGGGCCAATTTCCACCTCGACGCCCGCTGCACGCAGTCGCGCAAAGCCCCGGCCCGAGACCAGCGGGTTCGGGTCAGCCATCGAGGCGACAACTTTTTTGATGCCAGCAGCCACAAGCGCATCGCAGCATGGGCCGGTTCGTCCGTGGTGCGAACAAGGCTCCAGCGTAACGTGGGCAGTACATCCTACAGTCGAATTGCCCCGGGCCGCTGCATCTGCGAGGGCCATGACTTCAGCGTGCGGACCACCAGCGGCCTGGGTGTGGCCTTGGCCGACAACTTGATCGCTGGCGTTTGTGATGATGCAACCAACGCGCGGGTTGGGTTGACTCAAACAAATGGCTGACTGTGCCTGAGCCAATGCCAGCTCAATGTTTTTAGTACTTGACAAGTGGGGGTACCGAGATTTGTGAGAGCAGCATTTCAAGGACACGGTGGTTGCCGACCGGTTCACCATTTTTGACAGCCGGCTTGAAACCGGCATGCGAGATGATTTCAACGAGCGTGATTCGCAGAGAATCAGGCAAGTCTTTTTGAGAAAAAGCGATTTCGGCCAATGCGCCGTCCGGGTTGATCCACAGCTCCAAACGGACAAACTGCCCAGGCGGCCAGGCGCTTGTACTGACGCCTTCTGGCCATTCTGCCAACATCAAGGCGGCCTCATCTACCTCATCAGATGGCCAGTAAGTGATGTTGGACTTACCTCCCAGGCCGTACAAGCTTCGAGCTTGGTCAATGTCTGCAGATACTGTCGGCAGGTTTTTTAAGCTTGCTGGTGCCTCAGAAGCTGTTGAACGGACAGCAGAAGAGGCAGAAGTAGCTGCAGCGGTAGTGGCTGCGGGGCTTACATGCTTCTGAGCAGCCGGGGGCTGAATGATCAAATCGTGAAAAGTCTGGGAGGCCACTTTCGGATTGGTTGCATAAATTAACTTGGACAATAACTGGGGGTTTGATATTTTTGGTGGTGCTTCTGCTGACACTTCTGGGGCACCCTTGCCCTTTGGGGTCGTACTCAGCAACAACAGGACTGCGGCGTGCAATAGACAAGAGCAAACCAGTGAAAAAATAACTTGGTGCTGCATAGTTGTCGCACCACTTTCTTTTTAGGAAGACCACTGCAGGCAATTTTTTGTGCGATCTACAGTGTTATGTTGGTGTCTGCTTTTATACCGGCCTACAAGCTCACTTCCAACACTGTGTAGCTGCGTCGGCGGCACTGGAAAACAATGTTGTGGAATAGCCGGCATTCCCCCGTGCACTGGTTTGGTTGATAACGTAGTTTCCGCATTTATCAGTCGCCATAGCACCTTGCATCGTAGCTGTAATGGTGTACGAATTGGGAAGGCTACTGCTAACAGTCAGCTCAATTGAATAATTCGCCTGACTCGATCCTGCCGCATTTTTAGGTGAATACTTAAAAGCAGCTGGGAACAATGTGGCATCCGTAGTGGCCACACCTGCCTGGTTGGCGTTGTAGCGTTGGTTTTCTGTAAAAAACCGCTCCATCCACTGCGACGCTTCAAGCAAGGTGGCACGCGCTTCTGCACGCCTGCCCTTGTCGATTTGATCTCTGTAAGCAGGCAGGGCAATTGCTGCCAGTATGCCCACAATAGCCACTGTGATCATCAACTCGATCAGGGTGAATCCCCTGTTTATATTGCCAGCAGATTGCTTCATGGCTGCGTACCTGTTCTGTAAGTTGGAATCTCGCGCCAGAAAAGTCTTGAGTTTTTGTCGTTGACGCCAAATTTACCGCACGATGCTCCGACGCATGGCTTTTCTGGATCAGACAAGATTTCTGCGCACAGCTTTCCTGCGCCACAACCCAATTGGTTACCCACCAACGTGACGCGTTGGTTAGTGAGTGGGATTGACGATATGTTGACGAGAACGCCATTGGCATCGGTGATCTGTCCCTTGATATTTTCGTCCAGTAAACCGGTAATTGGGTCAATCAAGGTCAGGTAGGCACTTGGCAGGCCGTAGCAGTTGTCACTGACGGTACCATTGGGTACCACTGAAACGACAGCCAACAGCCCAAGAATCAGTGAAGGATTGCTGATAGATGCCTCAGACGCTGCCGGAAATTTGACATACCAGCCCTTTTTAGCACCCCAGTCGATAACGTCACCTGTAACCGTGCCATTGCCATCGGTAGCGCGTGTCAGCGTACGAAGGGAAAGTGACGCCAG
>RDZZ01000140.1 GCA_004293655.1 Polaromonas sp.
ACGCCAGAGCGTGAGGTGCTGTTGATTGAGCGCGCCGGCCACGCGGGTTTTTGGCAAAGCGTGACCGGCTCCAGGGACGCACCCGACGAGCCTTTTTTGCAAACCGCCGTGCGCGAGGTCATGGAAGAAACCGCAATCCATGCCCCACTGGGGCGGTTTTGCGACTGGGCAGTCTCGAACGTCTATGAGATTTACCCGGCCTGGCGCAGCCGCTACGCTCCCGGTGTCATGCACAACACTGAGCACGTGTTCAGTCTGTGTGTACCTGCCGGAACACCCGTGCAGCTGAGTCCGTGTGAACACACGGCATACCAGTGGTTGCCTTATCTTGAAGCTGCCGACCGCTGCTTTTCGCCGTCAAACGCCGAGGCGATCTTGTTGCTGCCAAAGTTCATGGCCTGAGCCGGGTGCCATGAGCACAACGCAAAGTACATCGCAAAGCTTTGAAGACCTGCAGCTGCTGCAGGGCGGGCAGGCTTACTTTCCCGCTTTGATCCAGGCCATCGATGCGGCTGTTGCGTGGGTGCAATTTGAGACCTATATCTTTGACGTTCACGGCATGGGGGCCGATGTGGCCGAAGCCCTGGTGCGGGCGGCGCGGCGCGGCGTGACGGTGCAGGTGCTGGTCGATGGCATTGGCTCAGACACCCTGCCGCTGCAGTGGCAGCAAAAAATGCAGGAAGCGGGCGTGCAGTGGTGTGTGTATTCGCCTCTGGGGACTGGCCTGGGCGGGCTGGGCTTGCTGATGCCAGACCGCTGGCGCAGGCTGCACCGCAAGCTGTGTGTGGTGGACCAGCGCATTGTTTTTTGCGGCGGTATCAATGTGCTGGACGATTTGTATGACCCCAACCATGGCGAGCTCAAGGCGCCGCGTTTTGATTTTGCAGTGGCTGTGACTGGCCCGCTGGCCGTCGAGGCCGCAGACGCTGTGGCCCTGGTCTGGTGGCGGGTGCAGGCAGGCTACAGTGCGCGCCAGCGTCATTTGAGCGCGGCATGGGAGAAGTTCAAGGCAGCGGGCTATGGCGGCCGTACCCGTTGGGCTGCGCTGCCTGAAAATGCGGCACCAGGTGCGATGCCGCGCACCAAGGCCACGCTGGTGTTGCGAGACAACTTCAGAAACCGCAGCAGCATTGAAAAAGCCTACCTCAAGGCCATCGGCAAGTCTTGCCGGGAAATCCTGATTGCCAATGCCTACTTCTTGCCGGGCGGCAAACTGCGGCGCGCCCTGATCCGCGCGGCCCGGCGTGGTGTCAAGGTCACGCTGTTGCTGCAAGGCAAATACGAGTACTTCATGCAATACCATGCAGCACGCCCGGTGTATGGCGCACTGCTCA
The DNA here is from genome assembly GCA_004293655.1 of Polaromonas sp. Classification (GTDB taxonomy): domain Bacteria; phylum Pseudomonadota; class Gammaproteobacteria; order Burkholderiales; family Burkholderiaceae_C; genus Polaromonas. The sequence continues at coordinate 1,335 of RDZZ01000140.1, forward strand.
AAGCTGGCATAGACATTCATGAGTACGAAGCGAGCTTTTTGCATGCCAAAGTGGCGGTGGTTGACGGGCACTGGGCCACGGTTGGCTCGTCCAACCTGGACCCATTGAGCCTGCTGCTGGCGCGTGAGGCCAATGTCGTGATTGAAGACCGGGTGTTTGCAGAACAGCTGCGCGGGCAGCTGTGTGAGGCCATTGCCAGCTGTGGCAGTCGGATTGATCCGGCCAGCCACAGTCGGCGGCCACTCGGTCAGCGCCTGCTGGGGCACTTGGCGCATGCCCTGATGCGGCTGGCCATCTGGATAACTGGTCAGCGTTATTGACCATGCATTAATCTCTGGCACATGCAGGATTTGATTGTTCAAAGGCCCGAGGGCCTGTACTGCCCGCCGGGCGACTTTTATATCGACCCCTGGCGGCCCGTCGGCCGTGCTGTCGTCACCCATGCCCACGCTGACCATGCCCGCACGGGCCACGGCCACTACCTGGCAGCAGCTGCGGCGCAGGGCGTATTGCGCGCCCGGCTGGGGGCCAACATCGCCTTGCAAAGCGTGCCATACGGGCAAGAAGTCACGCACAACGGTGTGACCGTCTCGCTGCACCCGGCTGGCCATGTGCTGGGCTCAGCCCAGGTGCGGCTGGCCCATGGCGGGCAAACCTGGGTGGCCAGTGGCGACTACAAAGTCGCGCCCGACGCCACCTGCACGCCGTTTGAGGCGGTGCGCTGTGATGTGTTCATCACCGAATCCACCTTCGGCCTGCCGATCTACCGCTGGCGACCAGACGCTGAAGTGTTTGCCGACATCAACGCCTGGTGGGCTGCCAATGCAGCTGTGGGGCGCGCCAGCATGCTCATGTGCTACAGCTTTGGCAAGGCGCAACGCATTTTGAGCGGTGTCGATGCGTCGATTGCACCCATTGTGGTCCACAGTGCCATTCAAACACTCAACACGGCTTACCGTGCAGCAGGTGTTGATCTGCCCGAGACAAGACTGGTCAGCGAAGTGACAGATCCTGAAGATTTCAAACGTGCGCTGGTGCTGTGCCCGCCCAGTGCGGCGTCAAGCCCCTGGAGCAAAAGGTTCGGTGACTTCAGTGATGCCTTTGCCAGCGGCTGGATGCAACTGCGCGGCGCGCGCAGGCGGGGCGGCTACGACAAAGGCTTTGTGCTGAGCGACCACGCCGACTGGCCCGGTTTGATGGGAGCGATTGGCGCCACGGGCGCTGGCCGCGTCATCGTCACGCATGGCAGCATTCCCGTCATGGTGCGTTACCTGTCTGCCCAAGGCTTGCAGGCGCAGGCTTTCCAGACCGAATACGGCAACGATGCGGCAGAAGAAAGAGCTGAGCAAGCGCCTGTGCTGCTGTCTGGCATCGCCTCATGAAGCATTTCTCCAGGCTGTTCACCGAGCTGGACAGCACCACCTCGACGAATGCAAAACTCGCTGCCATGCAGCACTACTTTGCGCAGGCCAGCCCGCAAGATGCCGCCTGGGCGGTGTATTTCTTGTCAGGCGGCAAACCCCGGCAGGTGGTTAAAACCGCCAGTCTGCGGGCACTGGCCTGCCAGGCGGCAGGCATCGAAGACTGGCTGTTTGAAGCGTGCTACCAGGCCGTCGGTGACCTGGCTGAAACGATTGCCTACGTGCTGCCACTCGATTTTGCAGCGTCTGACATCGGTCTGGCCGTCTGGGTCGAGCAGCGCCTGCTGCCCCTGCGCGGCCTGGACGACGACGAGGTGGCGCAGCGGGTGACCGGCTTTTGGCGCGAGCTGGATTCGCAGGGGCGGTTTTTACTCATCAAATTGGTGGGCGGCGGCTTTCGGGTGGGGGTCAGCAAACTGCTGGTGCAGCGCGCGCTGGCCGCCCATTCAGGCGTGGACGCCAAACGCATTGCCCAGCGCATGATGGGCTATCTGGATGCCAAGGCGCTGCCATCTGCTTCTAAATTCATAGCACTCACCGCAATCAATGAAAGCGCTGGCGACGATATTCTTGATGCAGGCCAGCCTTACCCGTTTTTTCTGGCGCACCCGCTTGATGCATCGCTGGCCGATTTCGACGCCCGGCTCGGTTCTGTCGATGACTGGCAGGTGGAATGGAAATACGACGGCATCCGTGGCCAGATCGTCAAACGGGCCGGCGAGGTCTGGCTGTGGTCGCGCGGGGAAGAGCTGGTCACCGAGCGCTTTCCTGAAATTGTGGCGCTGGCATCTGGCTTGCCCGATGGCACGGTGCTGGACGGCGAGATCATGGCCTGGGCTGGCAACGCCCCCGCGCCGTTTGCTGTGTTGCAGCAACGCATTGGCCGCAAGACACTGGGTAGAAAAATACTGGCTGATGCGCCTGTGACTTTCATGGCCTACGACGTGCTTGAAGCGTATGCACAGGACATTCGGATGCAGTCGCAGCGCGCGCGCCGGCAGTTACTTCAACAAGTTCTCAGCGGCACAGCGTTGAAACTGTCACCGATTGAACGACTTGCCACGTGGGCTGACTTTGCCGCGCTGCGCACTGAATCCAGAGCGCGCGGCGTTGAGGGCTTCATGCTCAAGCGACTGGACGCTGCGTATGGCACGGGCCGCACCAAAGCCGATGGACTGTGGTGGAAATGGAAGATCGAGCCCATGACCATCGATTGCGTTCTGATTTATGCACAAGCTGGACACGGCAGGCGAGCATCGCTCTACACCGACTACACCTTCGCCGTGTGGAGCCGCCAGCCCGTTGATGCCCTAGAAGCCCAGGCCGTTGTGCAGGCCATCGAAAAACGCGAACCCGCCAAGGAAGGCGCTTTGCAACTGGTTGCCTTTGCAAAAGCCTATTCGGGCTTGACCGATGAAGAGTTCAAGCAGATCGACAGCGTGATCCGCAAAACCACGCTGGAAAAGTTCGGCCCGGTGCGCAGTGTCAAGCCGACGCTGGTGTTTGAGCTGGGTTTTGAGGGCATCCACAAAAGCCCGCGCCACAAAAGCGGCATCGCCGTGCGCTTTCCGCGCATGCTGAGGATTCGCGCTGACAAACCCCTGCACGAGGCCAACACACTGAATGACCTTGAAATGCTATTGAATTTATAGCTAACAGTCGCCGTGTTCATTGCTGTAGCGGCCTGAAAGATGTGTGAAAACCTTAAAAAAGATACACGGGAAACCCTGATTAGAATGCAGACTGTTACCATTCCTACATGCTTATGAAAACTGACACATCTTCACAGGCCGTGACCGATGAGGGCACCCCGGTCTCCGCCAAAATCCGCGAGCGTCTGAGCGCGGCGCGCAAGCGCTTTAACGCCAATGACAACATTTCGCAGTTCATTGAGCCAGGTGAGCTGGAAAAGCTGCTTGACGAAGTTGAAGTCAAAATGCAGGGCGTTCTGGACAGCATGGTGATTGACACGGTCAATGACCACAACACCAACAACACGGCACGCCGGGTCGCCAAGATGTACCTGAACGAGGTCTTCAAGGGACGCTATGTGCCTGAACCCGCCGTGACGGAGTTTCCCAACGCCGAGCACCTCAATGAGCTGATGATCGTGGGGCCGATCACCGTGCGCAGTGCCTGCTCACACCACTTTTGCCCCGTCATCGGTAAAGTCTGGATTGGCGTGCTGCCCAATGAGCACACCAACGTGATTGGCTTGTCCAAATACGCACGGCTGGCCGAATGGGTCATGGGGCGCCCGCAAATCCAGGAAGAGGCAGTGGTGCAACTGGCTGACCTCATCATGGAGAAAACCTGCCCGGATGGGCTGGCCATCGTCATGGAGGCTACCCACTTCTGCATGGGCTGGCGAGGCGTCAAAGACCTCGACAGCAAGATGATCAACTCTGTGATGCGCGGTGTGTTTTTGAAAGACCCCAACCTGCGCCGTGAGTTTTTGGCGTTGATCCCGAAAAACTCCAGTCAGTAATTCTTTTATCTTCATTTTCAGCAATACGAGCACCCCACACCATGTTGGTTCGCCTTCTCTACGCCAGCCGCGTCATTGACCCCACCTCATCGTTCAACACCGAGTCCATTCTGGCGCAGTCACGCGCACACAATCCAGCCAGCGGAATCACCGGCATTCTTTGCTACGGTGGCGGTATCTTCCTGCAAGCCCTGGAAGGCGGGCGAAACCAGGTCAGCGAGCTGTACGGACACATCCAGCAAGACAAGCGCCACAAAGACGTGGTGCTGCTGCATTACGAAGAAATCTCCGAGCGACGCTTTGGCAGCTGGACCATGGGGCAGGTCAATGTCTCCAAACTCAACAACTCGTTGCTGCTCAAATACTCTGAAAAGCCCGAGCTGGACCCCTACTCGGTATCCGGCAAGATGTCACTCGCCCTGCTCGAAGAGTTGATGGCCACCGCGTCCATCATCGGTCGCTCCTGACGTGACGGGCTTGCTGGGCTGCGATTTTTCAAGCAGCCCGACCCGCACCAAACCGATTTTTTTGGCCCTCGGCAGCAGCAGGGGCGGGTGTGTCACGCTATTAAAAACAGAGCAGATCACGTCACTGGATGCGTTTGAGGCCAGATTGCGCCAGCCCGAACAGTGGACGGGCGCGTTTGATCTGCCCTTTGGTCTGCCGCGTGAACTGGTGGTGCAACTCGGCTGGCCGCTGCACTGGCACGCGCTGATGACGCACTATGCATCGCTGAGCCGCGAGGACATCCGCAACACCTTTGCAGCGTTTTGCAATGCCCGGCCTGTGGGGCAAAAGTTTGCGCACCGCGCGGCTGACAAGCCTGCGGGTTCCAGCCCGTCGATGAAGTGGGTCAACCCGCCTGTGGCTTACATGCTGCACGCTGGCGTGCCCCGCTTGCTGGCCGCTGGCGTGCATTTGCCAGGGCTGCATGGGGGTGACCCAAACCGCGTGGCCCTAGAAGGCTACCCCGGTTTGCTGGCGCGCGAAGTGCTGGGTGGCCGCTCGTACAAAAGCGACGACAAGGCCAAGCAAACGCCAGACCGGCTGATTGCCCGCAAAGACCTGATTCACGCTCTGGAGATGGGCCAGACCCGTCTGCAGTTGCGCCTCAAACTCACCCATGCACAACGCGATGCGCTGACCGACGATGCCAAAGGCGACAGTCTGGACGCCGTGCTGTGCCTGATGCAGGCAGCCTGGGCACAGGCCAGGTGTGACGAGGGCACGCCCAACTACGGCCTGCCTGCCGGGATGGACCCGCTCGAAGGCTGGATCATCACCGCGTGATGCCGCCCATTCAATTCACACCTGCCTCTCATCCGCCCAATGCCAATGCGTCTGTGTTTTTACCCATCTTTTAACCCTCCACGGCACGTCTTGCTTAGTTTTAATGCTATTAAATTAGTAGCGATTGCCTGTGTTGCATTCGCCATGTTGAGCCACTCTGACCCAGCAGCGGCACGCGCACAGCTGCGCTCAGGCGTGGTCACGCGCGTGATTGACGGCGACACCGTGTGGGTCAAGCCCACCACACGGTCACCCGGCGCAAAAGCTGGCGAGATTTTGAAAGTTCGCATTGTGGGCATTGACGCGCCAGAAATCTGCCAGCCGGGCGGGCCCCAGGCACTTGCCGCATTGCGTGGCCATGTGCTGGGGCAAACCGTCACGCTGACCAGCCCGCCCTCGCGTAGTCAGGACGACTACGGGCGCGTTCTGGCCACCATCGACAAGCAGGGCGAGGATGTGGGGCGCTGGATGGTGCAGCGCGGCCAGGCCTGGTCTTACAGCTATCGGCGCAATCCCGGTCCCTATGCAGCCGAACAAGCCCAGGCGCGGGCTGCCGGTGTCGGCCTGTTTGCGCAGAGGTCGCCAGAAAATCCACGCAACTTTCGCAAGCGGCATGGCAGCTGCTACTCCTGACCGGGCCAAAAACATTCATATTTCAAGCAATGCAAAAAAAAGGGCAGCAGCCACAAGCTACTGCCCTCCTGTCCAGCCCCTGTGCGGGCCAGTCGTCTTGATTTAAGGACGAACAACGATATCGTTGCGCACAGCCTTGACGTTCTTCACACCACGGGCAATGGCTTCAGCCTGTGCTTTTTCAGCCCCAGACTTGGCAAAACCGGAAAGCTGCACAGTGCCGTTGAGTGTCTCCACGCTGATGGACGATGCGGCCACTGTCTTGTCTTCAATGAACTTTGCTTTCACCATGGTGGTGATGCCAGTGTCATCAATATACGCGCCAGTGGTTTCCTGACCCCGACCGACGGCGCAGCCAGTGGACAGAACGGTCATGCCTGCAAGGGCAGCAAAAGCACAGATGACAGCGGTAGAGCGAGCGTATTTCATGGTAATTTCTCTTGGGTTTGTTGGGTTGAAAGCGTGCAGTTTTTCAAAAGCCCGTGTGTCAGCGGCACCACGCCGACAGGCCTGCGGATACCGTCAGTCTGCGAGCCAGTCACTTGAAGGAGTCTTTGCATGACTCGTTGAGCCGAACCCATGATTCTCAAATCATGGGACGCACCGCAGTAGGCTGGTATGGCGGGTTTGATTTTTGCCATCTGATTCATGAACCTTCTTCCGTAGTGTTCTTTGTGCGTGGTTGAATGGGCTGTGTGGTCAAGAGAGACAGCAAAACCCCCGAAACCTGGGAGGATTTGATAGCAGTCATGGCAAGGCTGGTCACGGAGACGAGCCGCCACGGCTTCAACAAAACGATGGCGGCGCCCGCTGCTGCAGACATGCCCAGCAACTGCAGAGGTTTTTCTTGTGCATATTTGCGCAGCACGGGCTTGCCCAGCTCCAAGGCCAGTTGCGCCGGATGGTGGTGCCACCACACCCGCAATGCGCGCTGGACCATCCGCCACGCGCTGCGGCTCGGGGCCGTGGCGGGCATGTCAGGCGAGTGGCCAATAAAAGCCTGCTCTCCAGGGTCAGATTGAGGCTCAGATTGAGGCTCACCTCTGGCATTCATGAGGTGAAGTATGGTTTGACGACTGGCTGCCAGTCGTTCTTGAGGCGTGGCTTCGCGGTTGTTGCTGGTCATGATGCGTCTTTCAGCTCAGCACTTCAGGCCGTCATGCGCAGAGCGCGGGCATCGCTGTCAATCTGGGCTTTGAGTTCCGCGAAATTTTCTGCAGGCAACGGCTGCAAGGCTTTCATCAGTGCCACAGCAGTCGCCAGGAAAGCCGCACCAGGCACCGCTACCAGGCTCCAGTGAAACTGGTTGTTTAGAAAACCCAGCATCAACGCCACACCTGTCAACACAATGCACACGCACCCCAACATGCCTGCCAACAGCCAAGCCAGGCAGCGCTTGACCCATTGACTGCCTGCAACGCTGGCCTCCTGGTGGATCAGTGCTGCATAAGCTGAGGCATGGTCCAGGGCCAGGTCAGGCCGCTGAATCAGGGTGGAAAAAAGAGGGTGCAGCATGGTTTGAAGGGCGCAATTGAAGTGAGGATGGGCGTGGCTGTCGCCAAAGTTTAACGGTTGCGGCGCTGACGTGACGATGCCACCAGCAGCGCCACTGCTGCGCCAGCAGCGGCTGCAATCAGCACCGAACGCATGGGTTGCTCGGCCACATAGCCGGTGGTGGCACTGGCGCAGCGGGACAGCGATTGCCGTGCCTTGTCCAGCGTGTGGGGTGGTGCGTGGCCCATTGCAGGCAGAGCATCGCGGGCAAGCTCAGGGGGCAGTGAGTTCATGTGGAATCCTTGGTGTCTTGCAGTGAAAGCCTGGATCAGCCATTGGCAATCCATCACCCGAGTGATGGGGCTGATTGTCGCGCTGTGAATCAAGCGAGAGGGCCGAAAACGTCAACACTGTCTTTGCCTTCAGTTCTTTTTAACCCCAAAGCTGGCCACAAAGCGCGCAAGGCGCACAGTGGTCATGATGGCGACAATAAAGAAAAAAATTTGGGCACCCCCAAGCCCACCCGCTGCAATGCCGCCAAAACCGAAGACAGCAGCAACCAGGGCGATGACCCAAAAAACAACACAGTCATGCAACATCGACAACTCCTTGATGCGTGGCCAGGTGGTCAACCGGCAGACCAGCCAGTTGGACGATTTTTTTAAAAGTCAGGCGGCATTGCCAAATAGATTCACTGAGCTTAACGAGCACACCTGACTTTGCCCATCGGCGGTTGTCGCGCAGCCCTGTCATCCACAGTGGGGAGGTGCTGTAGGCAGCCACTGACACGGACACGGACACTTGCCTGAATGCATGTCGCAGTCAGCACGCTGGCTGGTTTGAGGATCAGTGTGTTTTGGGCAGCACGGCTGCAATGCGTGTGCCTTGGCCTTTGGTGCTGACGATGTTCAAGCGACCGCCACCAGCTTCCACCCGATGGCGCATACCGTGCAGGCCGTGGCTTGTGGGGGCCACGTTGCCCAGATCGAAGCCCTTGCCGTTGTCATGGACCTCAATCGATATGTAGCCTTCGAGGTTTTGCAGACTGATCACGGCTTGCGTGGCTTCTGCGTATTTTCCGATGTTGGTCAGTGACTCCTGCACCAGCCTGTAGATGGTCAACTGCGCGGCTCCGCCCAGCTCTGCCGTCTCCATAGCCGTGGTGATGCACAAGCCCGAGCGCTGTTCAAATTCACGCGCCAGTATCTCAAGCGATGCCACCAGACCCAGCTGCGACAGCGACGATGGCCGCAGGTCTTCAACGATACGGCGCGTCATGGCAATCACGCTGTTGAGTGTCGTGGTCAAGTGTTGCAGGCGTTCTGCCGACTCAGGCATGCTGCCGGCCAGCCGGGACTTCAGGCGTGCCACATCGAGCTTGGCCGCCGTCAGCAGCGCACCGAGTTCGTCGTGCAGTTCGCGGGCGAGGAAACCACGCTCATCTTCGCGAACGTTCTGCAAGTGCGTCGCCAGTTTGGCCAAGTTGGCGGTACGCTCACGAACCTGCAGGTCAAGCTGGTCGCGCTCGCGTTGCAGCGACTCTTTTTCGCGTATTCCAGACGCCAGCAGCGCCTGGGTTTGCTTTAAATACATGTAAAACGCCAGCAAGCCGGCCAGGGCCATGATGGCAATGCCGATGCGTGAGAGCTGCAGCGTCTCATTGATCTGGGTTTGTCCAGCCTCCATTTTGCGAATGCTGCTGGCCGCCAGTTTGACAGATTGCGCCCGAATACCCAGCATCTGCTCTTTGCCCACATCGGTGGTCAAAACGAACTTCCAGGCCTCGTCCTTGTTCTCCCGGCGCATGCGTACCGTCAGATCAATTTCGGCCAGCTTGCGTGAAACATGCTGGGACATCACGCCGAAATCATCGAGCTGCTCTTTGTGGGGGGTGAACATCTGGCGCAGAGTGTCCAGGTTCTGGCTGATCTCTTGCAGTGCCGATGTGTAGGGCTCGAGGTAAGTCGCATCGCCAGTGAGCAGGTACCCGCGCTGGCCAGTTTCGGCGTCCAGCAGGTTCTGCATCAATTTGTTCAGGGTGGTGCGGGTTCGCTGCGCTTGTTCAATATTGGCTGCAGCGGCAGTCGATTGGCGAAAGCTCATGTCGTTGACGATCAGCAAGCTCAAAGCGGTCAGCACCGCCAAAGGCAGACTGATCGCCATTCGGGGAAGCGCAATTTTTTTCACGGGCAGCTCTCCTGCGTACTTGATGGGGCAATTCGTCAATAATCGGAGGCGAAAACAACCCAAACAGCCATTGTGCTCAGGTCTTGCACTGACTTGTCCGCCATGCTGGCGCTACAGAAAGACAGCGACATGATCAAGATTGGAATCGTCGATGACCATGCCATCGTCCGTTCGGGGCTCAGGCAATTTTTCTCCGATCAGGTGGACTTGCGTGTGGTGGGCGAGGCTGCCAGTGGCCGTGAAGCGATTGATCTGGTTCGCCATGTGGCGCTTGATATTCTTGTGATGGACCTGTCGATGCCTGGCCAAAGTGGTATCGATGCGTTGGCCATGATCCGGGCCAAAGCGCCCGGTGTGGGCATCCTGATTTTGAGTGGCTACCCTGAAGAGCACTACGCGCTCAACCTGATCCGCCAGGGCGCGAGTGGTTATTTGAACAAGGAGTGTGACCCATCCGAGATTGTGGACGCCATCCGTGTCATCTCGCTGGGCAAGCGCTACATCACACCTGCCGTCGCCGAGCTGCTCGCCCAGCAGCTGAACCGGCCCAACAACAAAGCCGCGCACGAGCAGTTGTCCGAGCGTGAGTTTCAGGTATTTCTGAAGCTGGCCAAAGGCGAGACTGCGGGTGATGTTGCCAACGCTCTGTCGCTGAGCGTGAAAACCGTCAGCACGTACAGAACCCGCGTGATGGAGAAGATGAGCCTGGCCTCCAACAGCGACTTGACTTACTACGCCCTGAAGAACGGGTTGATCGACTGACGCCCATTCCCGATGGTCTGCGCCGTTTTTGTCCCGCCTTGCTGCGCTGCAACATTGGCTGAAACCCAACCGGTCTTCAAACGTCGGTGATTTGGAAATGGGGTAACTTCAATGGTGCGCCCTGCACGTATTCATGCATTGAGCTGGTTGAGTCCGATGCAGTAATCAACAAGCGCGTCGATTTCATTGGACTTGTCGAACACTGCATCCACACCCAGTTGCGCGCAGCGCTGGCGGATGTCCGCAGTGGCGTAATTGCTCAGCACCACCATCTTCTGTGTGGGCCTGCGGTTGCGGCACGCCGTCAACACGCCCAAACCACTGCCCTGCTTTAAAAACAGATCAACAATCGCCAGGCTCCAGGCCTTCGGGTTGCTTAGCAGCCATGATGTGCCGTCATCTTCGTTGTCTGAGGTTTCTACCACCTGCACGTCTGCAAGCTCTTCAAGCGTGGCAATCAGGTTTTCACGGATGACTGGATTGTCTTCGACGATATAGGTGTTGAGTCTCACAGATCAGATCCAGATGAGGGCGCGCCTGGGGCGGCGTGTAAAGCGGGTGGTTTTGCTCCGGGTCAATGAGATGCAAACCGAATGGCAGACGAATTTTTTATTGTGTTGATTGTTCAATGTTCA
>RDZZ01000042.1 GCA_004293655.1 Polaromonas sp.
TTCTTTTTCTTCCTCTGCCTTGTTTGCTCTGCGTTCTCTGCGCCTCTGCGTTGAATCCCCGAACTCAAACCCCCATGAAACCCTTTCTAAGACAAACGCTAGACCGCCAGCTGCTTCGCCTGCATGAGCTTGACGCACTGCTGTCAGCCAGCGATGTGGTCAGCGACATGGCGCGTTTTCGCACGCTCAGCCGCGAGCACTCAGAGGCCAGCGTCATCGCCGAGCAATACCGCAAGTTAACCAGCCGCGAGGCCGACCTGTCGGGTGCGCAAGACATGCTCAGAGAAAGCCGGGGCGATGCCGACATGACGGCAATGGCAGAAGAAGAGATCACAGCCGCCAAAGCCGACATCGGCCAGCTTGACGAAGCGCTGCAACTGATGCTGATTCCCAAAGACCCGGACGATGTGCGCCCGGCGTTTGTCGAAATACGCGCCGGCACAGGGGGCGATGAGTCAGCCCTGTTCGCCGGTGATTTGTGTCGCCTGTACACGCGCTATGCAGAACGCAGCGGCTGGCGTACCGAGATCATCAGCGAGTCAGCCAGCGAGCTGGGTGGCTACAAGGAAGTCGTGCTACGCATCGAAGGCACGACCGACTCCTCGGGGGTCGGGGTGTACGGCAAGCTGCGCTTTGAGTCAGGTGGGCACCGCGTGCAGCGCGTGCCTGCCACAGAGACGCAAGGCCGCATCCACACCAGCGCCTGCACGGTTGCCGTGCTGCCAGAGCCAGACGAGCTCGAAGCCATCAAGATCAACCCGTCAGACCTGCGCATTGACACCTACCGCGCCAGCGGTGCGGGTGGGCAGCACATCAATAAAACCGACTCGGCGGTGCGCATTACCCACCTGCCCACCGGCATCGTGGCCGAATGCCAGGAAGGCCGCAGCCAGCACAGCAACAAGGCGCAGGCGCTCAAGGTGCTGACCGCACGCATCCATGAAAAAGACCGCTCGGAGCGCGCCGCCAAAGACGCGGCCATGCGCCGGGGCCTGGTCGGCAGTGGCGACCGCAGCGACCGTATCCGCACCTACAACTTTCCGCAGGGCCGCCTGACAGACCACCGCATCAACCTGACGCTGTACAAACTGCTCACCATCATGGAGGGTGATCTGGACGATGTTGTCACGGCATTGCAAGTCGCGCGTGGCGCCGAGCAGCTGGCCGAGCTGGAAACCTTGTTGCCCGGTTGATTGGGCATGAAGCATGAAATTTAAGCACGAAAAAAGGCTCTACGGCAATGCCCTATTGGTTTTATAGCTATGTATTTGATAGTATTTATCGGTTGAACGCATGACTGCTACTCATCAGCAGGCACTGCAAGCAGCGCATGCTCTGGGGCTGGACAGGTTGGACGCACAACTGCTGCTGCTGCACGCCCTGGGCAGACCGGACAGCGACCGGGCCTGGTTGCTGGCCCATGACGACGACCCGCTGCCCCAGCCCGCAGCCGATGTTCTCAGGCGCTTGAGTCTGCGCCGTGCCGCTGGCGAGCCACTGGCCTACATTGTGGGTTACAAAGATTTTTTCGGGCTGCGCTTTGCCGTGGATTCAAGGGTTCTGGTGCCCCGACCAGACACTGAAACACTGGTGCAGTGGGTGCTGGACGCAGCCGAAAAAGCCATGGCTGAAACGACTCGAATCCTTGATTTGGGAACCGGCAGCGGTGCCATTGCTGTTGCCGTGGCTGCCACCCTGTCCCAAAATCGCCTGGCGGGCTTGACAGCAGCCACCGCGTATGCTGTTGACGCCGTTGATGCCAGCGCTGCTGCCCTGGCAGTGGCTGCAGAAAACGCCAAAAACTTGCAGGCGAATGTCCAGCATGTCCAGTCTGTTCAATTTATTCAGAGCAACTGGTTTGACAACGTCAGCGGTTGCTACCACGTCATTGCAAGCAATCCGCCCTATATTGCCAGCGCAGACCCGCACCTGGGTGCTTTGACACACGAGCCGCAAGAAGCCTTGACGGCCGGGCCTGACGGGCTGGATGACCTCTACCTGATCATTGAACAGGCCCCGGCACATCTGCTTGCCGGGGGATGGCTGCTGCTCGAACATGGCTATGACCAGGCCGATGCGGTACGCGCGCGCTTGACGCAGCGGGGTTTCACCCAGGTTCAAAGCCGGCCAGACCTTGCCGGAATTGCGCGCTGTTCAGGCGGGCAGTGGCTGCCAGCGAAAACAGCCGACAAATAGCCAGACAAATAGCCAGA